>CACLQQ010000032.1 GCA_902609095.1 uncultured Bacteroidota bacterium
ACGTATAAGTAATAAACCTTATGATGTGAATTATGGAGGAACGGAACCCAAAGAGTATCGGATTGAACTATTCTAAGAATATAGGTAGTGCAGACGGCCTCTTCTATTCTGGATACATAATGCTATCAGAGAAATTAGGTCCAACTTACACTGCGCGATTTGTCTCAGCTGAAAAATTGGTGTCAGACTTCAGATCAAGACGGGTTACCAGCGAAATAGCGGCATACGGCGAAGCATGTGAGTTAACCTATACCATAGCCGAAAAGACCTTGTCCAACGATGTAAATACACCAGGAATAACAACCCTGGAAGATGTTGCTTGGTGGATGAAGGAACAGCTCCATAAACATAACTTAGAATCATCGTTCGGTATGCCTTCTGTATATGTCACTGGCATAAGAGGAATCTTGGCGACATCAACAGATCGAATCATACAACAAGGAGATGTACTTAATATAGATTGGGACGTGGGATTGATGAATATGTATACAAATTTGAAGCGAATGGCATATGTTTTGCATGAAGGTGAAACACAAGCGCCAGAAGATATTGAACATGCCTTTGATCAGGCAGTAATCGTTAGAGACATTATCAAAAAAATTATAAAGCCTGGTGTTACTGCTAAAAAAGCAGAAACAGCAGTATATGACGCCTTGACATCCACTGGTTTTAACAAGATGAAGGGTATTAATCAATTCACAGACGTCGATGTGACAGATTTTATTATATGATGTCACTCTGTAGGAAATTGGGCACATGGTGTTGGCCCATCAATAGCATTCTTTAATCCTGCGAGATTGGGTTTCGAACTTAAACCCTCTAATCTCCTGTCTGTAGAATTATTTGCTTATATAAAGTTATCAGAATGGGGCGGCAAAAAACTCAGAGTAGCCTTAGAAGATGATGATGTTTTTACTGAGAGAGGCGTAGAATGGATCTACCCTATCAATCCAAGATTACAGTTGATTAAGTAAGGGGACACAACTAATTACTAAGTATATCCTTCTACGACCATTATTCTTTAAAAATTAATTTCAATTCTGAAGCTGACTCTAATTGGTTGTTTTTGATCATACTTCAACTATATAGAAAGTGAGTCTGCAAGCTTGAGAATTCAGTAACTTTTGGATTCAATTCGATTAGATTGTTAGTATAATACCAAAGAATGTCAGTATGAAAAATCCATATGAACTTGGCCTTGATAAAAATGAGGCTAATTATGTTCCCCTCTCCCCTCTCACCTTCCTTAAAAGAGCTGCATATGTTTATGGTGAGAAGACTTCTGTGGTCTATGGCAAGAGTCGTTATACATGGAAGGAAACTTATGAGCGTTCATGCGCCTTAGCTTCAGCATTGAAACAACATAACATCGGCCAAGGCGATACGGTCTCTATCATGGGATATAATACACCAGAGATGTATGAAGCACATTTTGGTGTTCCTATGACTGGTGCCGTTTTGCACTCTATTAACACACGATTGGATGCTAAGAATATCGCATTCATGTTAGATCATGCTGACACCAAACTCATTCTGACGGATACACAATCCAGTGTCGTGATTGAGCGGGCTATAGAATTGGCACAATGCGATCCTATAGTTATTGACATAATTGACCCAAATGAACCAGAGGGTAAACTGTTAGGGGTCAAAACCTATGACGAAATAATATCATCTGGTAATAAATCATATGAATGGCACCTGCCAGAAGATGAATGGGCTGCGATTTCACTAAATTATACCTCAGGCACTACAGGTAATCCAAAGGGTGTAGTTTATCATCACAGAGGCGCATATCTCAACGCCATAGCCAATATCGTTGGATGGGAAATGTCTAAACATCCAATTTATTTATGGACTTTGCCGATGTTTCATTGCAATGGTTGGTGTTTTCCATGGACTCTGGCTGCAGTCGGTGGCACTAACATCTGCCTACGTAACATCATCGTAGAGGATATATATAGCTTGATTGCTTATGAGCAGGTAACACACTTCTGTGGTGCGCCGATCGTACATAGTATGATTGCTAATGCTCCAGATGACTTGAAAAAATTAAAGAAACATAAGGTGAAAGGTATGGTGGCAGGCGCTCCTCCACCTGTAAGTATACTATCACTAATGGAAGAAAATGGATTCGATATAACACATGTTTATGGACTAACAGAGACCTATGGACCAAGTACCTTATGTGACTGGGATGAACATTGGGATAAATTGTCAGCAGATGAGAAAGCTACTATCAAATCTTCTCAGGGTGTTGCCAATCATGCTATGGAAGACTTAATAGTTATCAATCCCGATACCTTAAAACCTGTACCTCGTGATGGGCTAACCATGGGTGAAGTCATGTTCAGAGGTAACAATACGATGAAAGGTTATTTGAAAAATGAAACTGCCAATGAGCAAGTATTTAAGGGAGGCCTGCTTCACAGTGGAGATCTTGCGGTTGTATTACCTAATGGATACATTCAGTTAAAAGATAGATCCAAGGATATCATAATCTCTGGAGGTGAGAATATCTCCAGTATTGAGGTCGAGAATGCACTATTCAGACATCCCAAAATTATGGATGCGGCTGTAGTAGCTAAACCTGACGAAAAGTGGGGTGAAACGCCATGTGCTTTTGTAAGCCTAAAGGAAGGTGTGTCTCTGAGTGAAGGTGAGTTGATTACATTTGTTCGATCTGAAATCGCGCATTTCAAAGTTCCAAAGTATATTGTATTCGGACCTTTGCCAAAGACTTCAACAGGTAAGACCCAGAAGTTTGTATTAAGAGAGAGAGCTTATAAACTATAAGCATTTCTATCTCACGAATGGAAATCATAGAAGCTACCAAAAGCGATGCTGCAGAAAGCACCGAATTAACTCTCCGTTCTAAAAATCATTGGGTACATGGATTATAACAGATTGAAGTATGAAAAGATGAACTAACAATCACAGCTCAAATAATAAAATCTATACAAGTATATAAATGGATATATGAACAAAACATAGTAGGCAAATAAGCTTATTATACCATTGGATCACACATAATAAAGCTCTCTCACTTATTCATAGATCCTGATTATATCGACCAAGGCATTAGGCAAAAACTGCTACAAGATTTTCTAAATAGAATAGATAAAAGCAAAGCGAACAAAGTGGTATTGGATGCTGATCCACATGCACAAGGCTTCTATAGTAATCATGGCTTCAGTGTTATGGGTCATTTTCCCAGTTCTATAGCAGGTAGGGCATTACATATTATGGAGTTGAGGATAAAGTAATCCCCTAAGTCCTAATCCAGCGTAATTGTTTTCCATTGTGGTAGTAGATATACCTCTACATTCTTTCTTTTATTAACCTCTTTCTCTATTGCTTGAAAACTTTCTTTAGTCCGTCCTGCATACCAATCTAAAAAGATAGATTGGCCATTGATGGGCTCACGTAATGACCCAGCAAAAGCATCCCATTATATGAGATAAGCCTTAGAAGCACTAACTTCATCAACAATTTGGCTGAAGTATGTATCTTGATACTCTTTTGGGGGGGAACCTAAGCCTCCTATTCCCATAATTATATGATCTACCTCTATTCCAGATAGACTGCCTTCTTTCCATCCTGCACTACTTTGTAGAATGAAGTAGCCTATAGGATGTTCAAAAAGAAAAGTATAAGCGCCACCCGTCTTTTAATCCAAAGCGGATACTGGAGGAATAAGAGGCCGGGTGATTTCGTGGTTACCATCTAATGCTTATTTTTTCATTTCTGGATCAGGAAATTCAAAATGATTAGATAATATCGGGGTAATAGTAAAACGTCCAAATCGTAACTGCTGACCATCTTGAATGAATTTTATTTGACTCTCCGGCAGTCCCCATCCTCTTGATATATTAGCAGTGCTTTCTGATCCATATACCGAGGCACCAGTAATATTAGCAACCTGAGGTGCATCAATAGCATGATCAAAGTGGGAATGCACCACTAAAATGGCATCCAGTTCTGTTATGCCCATTTTATTCATGGCCCATTGAATATTTTCTTTCTGTGGCTCAATCTCCCCGAATAACATCTGATACATTGGAAACTGACTAAAAAATCCATCCGTTAGTATTTGGGCAGAGTCATCACTAATCAGCAAAGTACTAACTCCTGCAAACTGTATTTTGATATCATCACTTTCGATCTGCTGCTCTTCTGCCACATACCACTTCTGATATTCTCCGACGCCAACATTTGTCGTGAATGATAGATATACCAGACACACCAAAAAGATTGTAAGGATTAGTAGCAATTTCAAAACAAGGTTAAGCATTGGATTAGTTTATTTGGACATTTCAATTCTAATCATCACATCAATATTCACGATAACGGGTCTGAGATGAACAAATTCTTGAGTCGAAGGTCTCATGATCACATCTTCATCTATTGTCGTCGACTTTTTTCATTGCAATTGTTGATTTAATTTCTTCGTTACTGTGATTCGTCCAGTTGTTTATGTTGAGTAATGCTCTTCCCTCAGATAATCGAATGGAGACTTGTTCTTTGGGGTAGAACTTGCTATTTGCATAAAGCGCATAAATGCTGGCAACGACTGTGTAACAATCGCCAGTCGATTTATAAGTGAATTTATATGGTATTATTTTTTCGTTTTGCTGATCCTTGATATGCAAACTGGCATACATACTATCTCATATGAATTCATATTTCCCTGAGTAATATTCTTTATGAGATAGTTTGTCAAATATTAGATTTTCGTTGAGATAGATATCAGGAACTTCAATTTTGCCTGATGATTCTGGAGTCTCTAATTCGATCATTAGAATTAGTATCGAATCGGAGGTTGATATATCTCTCGAGAATTCGATGCGGATACCATCTCTATTTCCTTTGGATGAATGTGATTATACACCCAATAATTCATTGTTAATCTCAATATAGGAGATTATGTCGATTATGGTATCTGTTTGCTTACTTACGGTGACTAAAAAATAGTTTTGGGTATTTCTATATAGCCCTTCCGATAGACTAAGGTTGAACTTTTTTATACTTGATGTATCCATTTCGAGATTATTCCATGTTCCAATTCCATGGATATTTGAAACTCATGTATAGTGTTAAGCTAAGTTTTGTTTTATTTCATGTTTCATTTTAACCCTTGAGTTCGGAAGATCTGGTCTGTATTGTAGGCGAAGCCCATTTCATGGAAGTAGAAACATTAGAATCCGTATTAGATGGCTCATGCTGCAGCAAGTCCATTATTAAAAGTAATCAGAAATATGTTGGCCTGTCTCCCCAACAAACATGTCATGGATTTCTGTGAAAAAAAAGATATGGTTCGTATGGATAAGTTCAAGCAAGGATATGCACTACTGGAAAAGAAAGGATTGACCTATGATGCCGATTTATATACAGACCAGTTAGATGGATTTATAGAGTTAGTCAGCAATATACCTAGTACTAAAATTGTATAGGATCACGTATGTACCTCAGTAGGTTTATTCGGCCAACATGGAATACTCGGTAAAACAGCAAAATAAAGAGATACAATAAAATCCAAATGGTATGAAGGCTTGGAACGATTGGCTCAAGCAGCTCACGTTAGACTCAAACTGAGTGGCTTGATGATGACTTTATGTGGACATGGATATGAGCATAGTAAGTCAAAAGCAACAAAACAGGAAGTAGTTGATAGAATAGGCCCACACATAGAATATGCGCTGAAATTGTTTGGTGTAGATCGATGTATGTTCACTTCCAATTTTCCAGTTGATAAAATATCCACCGACTTTGCGACATTGTATGATGTTTTCTTTGATTTGGTATCTACCTACTCCGCTGAGGATCAAGAGAAGCTATTTTATGGTAACGCTGTCGAGTTTTATAGTATAAATGTCTAACACGGATTGATGAATTAGTACATTCATGCTTCACTAAAAATAATATCACCATGCTCCTTGCACTATAAGCTTTACTCGGATTCTTTGCTCTGTTACTATTGTATCTATCATGCCAATGGGCTTTTGCTACTCGCAAAATAGCAAAGGAGCATCAAATAGAATTTAACGGAACTACTGGAGCCAATTATCTCAAAGGTGATATTGGAGGTATCCTATTAACTGGGGCGATAATGGCTGGTTTATTTCTTTTTCATGATAAGCTTTGGTTCTACCCTATAGTTCTCATGTTGATCTGCGTGATATTACATCGTTTACTAAGTCTTATATTAGATGTATATTCTAAGCAAGGTGTTATAGTTATTGTTGTAGAATTGATTACAATCGGGTTAGCATATGGAATATTCATTGTTCAATCGAATTCGAATTCACAGATAAGTGGCACAAGGAGTCAGTATAAATAAGTTTATCAGTCAGTCAGGACGATGCTCTCGCAGAGAAGCTGACCGATTAATTGAGCAAGGTAGAGTAAGTGTTAATAGTAGAACTGCCCGAAAAGGGAATCGCGTCATTCCTGGTGATCAGGTTATAGTAGATGGTGAACGGATTAAATCAAAAAGGAAAGAACAAGTTCTAATAGCCCTGCATAAGCCAAAAGGTATTACTTGTACTACTGATCAAAAAGATCCATCAAACATCATTGATTACATTAACTTCCCAAAGAGAATTTTCCCAATTGGGCGTTTAGACAAGGATTCTACAGGTCTAATCTTACTTACTAATGATGGTGATATTGTTAATAAGATCTTGAGAGTAGAAAACAAGCACGACAAAGAATATGTCGTAACTGTTGATAAAGTCATAAATCAGGATTTTATCAATCAGATGTCCTCAGGAGTTGCTATAACTAAGAATAAGCTCACAGATCCATGCAAAGTCATTCAACTCAATAATGCTACATTCAAGATTACACTTCAACAAGGATTGAATAGACAGATACGCAGAATGTGCCAAGAATTAGACTATAAGGTCAAAAAACTAAAACGTATCAGGATTATGAACATCAAACTCAAAGATATTCCTGAAGGTCGATGGAGATACTTAACTATGGATGAGTTAATCCGACTTCAAAAACAACTATAGATTAATGAACTGGAAGGTATAGATCTCCTTTTATTACTCCACGAGAGATTACCATACGTTGTATTTCGCTGGTACCTTCATAGATTTGGGTTATCTTGGCATCTCTCATCAATCGCTCGACGTGATACTCCTTCACAAAACCATATCCCCCATGAACTTGAACTGCCTCAACAGTGTGTTTCATAGCTACTTCAGAGGCATATACTTTAGCCATAGCAGCTGCTTGAGTATAAGGCTTTCCAGCATCCTTGAGCCATGCTGACCGGTAGACCATCATTTTAGCAGCTTCTATATCTGTAGCCATATCAGCTAATTTGAATGCTACAGCTTGATGTCGATTGATTTCTTTGCCAAAAGCCTTACGTTCATGAGAATGAGCTAATGCTAACTCGTAGGCTCCACCTGCTATACCCAGGGCTTGAGCAGCTATACCGATACGACCTCCATCTAAAGTCCACATCGCATATTTGAATCCGAATCCATCAGGACCTAATCGATTTTCTTTAGGAACCTTAACATCTGAGAACATTACAGATGAAGTATCTGAAGAACGTATCCCTAATTTGTCTTCTTTAATACCGGTACTTACACCTTCCCAGTCTGCCTCTACTACTAAGGCATTGATTCCTTTATGACCTTTCTCAGCGTCAGTTTGGGCGATTACTACGTGGTATGAGGCTTTTTTCCCATTAGTGATCCAATTCTTAGTTCCATTGAGCATATAATAATCACCCATATCTATAGCAGTAGTACGTTGACTTGTAGCATCACTTCCTGCCTCTGGCTCTGACAGACAAAATGCTCCCAACATCTCTCCGGCAGTTAAAATTGGCAAGTATTTTTCTTTAGTCTCTTCTGTTCCAAACTTTTCAATACCCGCACAGACTAATGAATTGTTAACAGACATAATAACTGAACAAGAGTTATCAATCTTAGAAATTTCTTCAATTGCCAAGACATATGATAATGTATCTAATCCTGACCCACCATATTTAGGATCAACCATCATGCCCAGAAACCCCAATTCGCCCATCTTTTCAACGCCGTCTGTCGGATATGACATGTCGGAGTCTCTCTCTATAACTCCAGGCTTGAGCTCATTTTGGGCAAACTCTCGAGCTGCCTGTCGTATCATTAAATGTTCCTCGCTCAATGAAAAGTCCATAATATGTTAAATAGAAATTATACTCAAAGTTAAATTTCTTCATCTTATTAAACCTCAAATTAATTGGCTTGATTTAGAATGGAAGATTCGTTAGATCAACATTGCCTCCAGAGAGAATAATACCAATTTTCTTACCTTTATATTCCTGCTTATACTTTAATAATCCCGCCAACGGCACGGCACAGGAAGGCTCTATTATAATCTTCATACGTTCATATACATCTCGCAGTGTCGAGATAATTTCCTCCTCCGATACCAATAAAATTTGATCGATATACTCCTGAATAATAGGAAAGTTGATATCTCCGAGAAATGTCCTCAATCCATCAGCAACTGTTGATGCCTCAGAATCATGATTGCGTTCTATTTTACCAGTTTGCAGTGACCTATAGGCATCATCAACATTCTCAGGTTCTACTCCTATTGCCCGAGCATGATCACTCATATGTTCACATGCTAAGCAAGTACCTGCAATTAACCCACCTCCTCCTACTGGTGCAAATACATAGTCCAATTCTGGATGTATATCTAAAAGCTCAATGGCAGCGGTACCCTGCCCTACTATGACATCAAAATCATTAGAAGGGTGAAGGAAGGTTGCTCGCTTCTCTACTTGTATTTGGAATGCCTTGTTTTCTCTAGCTATCGCTGTAGACTCACATTCTATAACTATGCCCCCATATCCTTTAACAGCAGCTTTTTTGACTGCTGGAGCATTCTCAGGCATAACGATATAGGCAGTTATACCCATAGATCTTGCAGATAATGCAACAGCCTGCGCAAAATTACCAGAACTATGTGTCACGACACCTTTACTTTTTTGTTCATCCGTTAAGGACGCCATAGCATTAGCCGCACCTCTCATTTTAAAGGCTCCCATTTTTTGGAAATTCTCACATTTAAAATGGATCTCGCATCCTGATAAATCATTGAAGTAAGTGGAGGTGAGAATTGGTGTATTATGGATGAACGGCTTGATCAGTTCATGCCGTTCTAAAAAGTATTCCGTAGTAATTTCTGATGTCTTCATAATACTTCATAAAATGGATAATCCATACTTAGCAAAAGCTCCTGCTGTTACTCCAAATTTTGCCATTCGGTCATCAGTGGAGTCTCCCATCAGATATCGAGCATACAACTGCTGTGCTATTACAGCTCCCTTCCAATAAGCAAAAGCTTCATACCAATTCATCCGGCCCATATCTAATCCTGTCATATTAGCGTACTTCTCTATGAGATAAGACTTTGATGGGAAATCTCCGTGGAGCATCACTGGTAACTTGAGATCTTCAAAAAATGGTTCTTGCCAATAGCTGAGCGTTGTCCCAAAATCAGTCAGAGGATCTCCGAGCGTACACATATCCCAATCAAATATAGAAGTCACCCTATCAGGATCATGAGGCTGGAATTGGCAGTTGTCAAATTTAATATCATTATGTACAATCGAAACTCGCTGGGTCCTTGGCATATCATCAGATAATCGCCGAAGCAGTAAATCCATTTCCTCTGTATTGCCGGCTTTAGACAGCTCCCAACGTTTACTCCATCCTTTGAGCTGACGCAACAAGAACCCTTCTGGTCGGCCCAAATTAGAGAGGTCTGCAGCATCATAATCTACCATATGGAGATCGGTTTCTGCAGTGATCAAAGCATTAGTAAGTCGCTGCTCTACTCTATCAAACTCCTTATGACAATCCAGCACTTTAGTACGGAGCACTACCCCACTGCGACACTCGATAACAATGAAATCAGATCCTATCACATTATGATCTTCACATAGATGAAAGGCTCTTGGGGCGGGCTCAAATATCTTATACAACTTGGATAGTACTTTATATTCTCTCCACATGTCGTGGGCACCTGGAGCAAGCTTTCCGAATGGAGGCCTTCTAACCACTAAGTCTTGCTCCCCAAAGGATACTAAATACGTGAGATTGGCATGGCCTCCATGAAATTGGGCAACATACATAGGCCCCTCAACATCAATATGATCACGGAGATACGATTCTAATGCTGACCAATCTAACTCTTCTCCTTGTCGTATCGGTTTGGGACCATCTAATTCAGTCTTATTCATATCTGATAGTTAAGTTATCATAAATTCTCTTCGTAATTTAGATATATACGTTTGTTTATGTGTGATGCGTGAGCCATACCATAAAAAAATCTCCATCTACCTTGATCACTTGAGAATTTGGCACCTGTTCCTTCCACCAATCTAAGTGCTTTTCCCAAATGGAAAAGGTTCAGAGGCTAGGAAGATGACATTAGGATTCTTTTCCCTAATTGTGGCTATGCTTATCTCAGGACATCGAACGGCACCATCGAATACATTGTGGTATCCTGACTTCTCCAACACATCATGGATAAATGTATCATAACCTATGGTCATCATGGGTTCCTGCCAGATCAGATATGCAACTCTTTTTACCTCATCAATTACATCATTAAATTGATTCTGATGTAACTCTATTATAGATTGAGCAGGATATACAGGACCTAAGATGTGCCCCAATTGATCGATCATATCATAGTTTTCTTCTAATGATGAAACTTGACTAATCCATACAGAATAGTGCTGCATCAATTGCTCTATGTCCTCCTGATTATTTTCTTCTTTATTAGCAATGATCAAATCTGGATTTACTGATGTATGACCTCCAATCGAATATTCGTAGTACCTACTATTATGGTGGTCTTTTCTTTCAGATCCTTTGGTTGAATACAATACTTAGTACATCCAACGATGCGATTCTGGCATCCTATGTCAGAAATGAGTTCTGTAATAGACGGAACTAATGAAATTATCTTCTTGGGTTGATCACTAATCGTAATGGATCTTCCTAACTGATCGACATATGTTCTTATAGCTGATCCTTAGGAACATTCTTATGATTATAAGGGCAATGCCTGCATTTACTGCTAATCAATAGCCTAGACTTCTGTGATATTCCCCAGTTATAACCATCAAACCATTCTCGAAATAATACATAACCTCCTGCTCTGGTTGATCATCAGGACTTAAGGGTTCATTAGCCCTCTTAGCTAACTTATCTCGGAGTCATTCTAATAGCGCCATCTAATCGTATTGTTTCACCATTGAGCATTGGGTTTTGGACAATAGATTGAACCGTTCGAGCATATTCTGCAGGCTTGCCTAATCTCGACGGAAACGGCACCTGTGCGCTTAAAGAATCGTATGCCTCTTGAGGTAATGTGTCAAATAGAGGGGTATGAAACAATCCTGGAGCTACGGTGACACATCTCATTCCTAATCTGGCTAAGTCTCGAGCTATGGGTAATGTCATCCCAACGATTCCTCCTTTAGAGTCAGAATACACAACTTGACCTACTTGGCCATCAAATGCAGATACACTTGCCGTATGAATGATCACACCTCGTTCTCCTTCTTCATTTGGTTCATTAAGGTGCATGCGCTCAGCACATAGGCGTAAGACATTAAAGCTTCCAACAAGATTAATATTGATTACCTTCTTAGATGCATCTAAAGGATGTGCCCCTCCTTTACCAACGGTCTTTATAACTGCACTGATACCCGCACGTTTGACACAGATATCAATTCTTCCAAATTCTCTGATAGCACGATCTACAACAGCGGTTACCTCAGATTAGCTGGTAACATCTGTCTTGTCAAATATGACAGAGTCTTTGCTCAGCTCGTTTACTATAGACTTACCTCGATCCATATTAAGATCCAAAATGACAATCTTTGTACCATGAGCGATAAGATTCCTCACAGTGGCTTCTCCTAATCCAGAGGCTCCGCTTTTTACTAATGTTACTTTATCGTTTAATTGCATATTATTGGCTTTACTATGATCCTCTCAATAAAAACCCTCCATCTAACGAAATATAGGTCCCAGCTATAAAACTACCTGCCTTAGAGCATAAGAAAATGGCTAAGCCAGCAATATCATTATGTTTGCCAATCCTACCTACGGTATGCAACGCTGCCATCTGTTTGAGGTCAAAGGCTTTAGTCATATTGCTTTTATATACTGCAGGACCTATTGTATTAACAAGAATATGATCTCCAAGTAAATCTTTAGCAAGCTCTTTACACAATTGTTTTACTGCAGCTTTACTCGGCCCGTAAGAATACGCCATCATCGAATCTACAGAAACAGCAGCTACTGAGCTTATCATGATTATCCTAATAGGCTCTTCATGAGTCGCATTCTTCTTTATCAGTGGTAATAACTCCTAAGTTAAAAAGAAAACACCTTTTACATTTAGATCCCTTACTTTGTCCCAACCTTGTTCAGGATAATCATATAAAGGAGCTCCCCAAGAAGCACCTAAATTATTGATTAGGATGTCGAGATGATCAATTGAATCTTGAAGTTTCTTAGCAAATTATTCTATAATTCCGAGATTAGATAAGTCTACGGACATTGGTGTGCATTTACCTTTTCCTGATGCATTCATATCAGCAGCATAACTCTCACAAGCCTCTAAAGATCTGGAAGCAATGATTACATCAGCACCAGACTCTATTAGTCCTTGGGTCATCATGGCTCCTATCCCTTTGGCACCATCTGTAAATAGTGCTGATTTATCCGACAATGAAAAGAGATTTTCTATCGTATTGTATTCTTTATTTTTAAAATATTTCTGAGTTTATTAGCTAATTTTTGACGCTGATTTCATTCAAATCAATGGATATTTAACTAATAAATAGACATGATAAAATCAGTCAATTTTTTTAACCTCCTTGATTATTAAGATAGTTTTATGATCAGACTTAGTATCAAAATACCATTGTACAAGTGAAAACTATAATTAGCATAGAAAGGAGTTTCAGCTCAAAAGTGTTTAAATTAATTATAGATTTTCAAGTGGTGTAAATCGACAAATTGAGCAAATGAGCACAAGGAGGTATTACATTAGAATAAAATAAGAGAGATGGATAAAGAAATGGTAATGCTTACGGTATCACAAATAAAGATTAAAACCGCCCAGCATGTCCTTAAAGCTTCTGGTATAGAGTCTTATACTTTAGATCAATCAGATAGCGCTCATGCAGGATTATTTGGAGACATTAAGTTATATGTTCATCAAAGCTTTGTAGAGAAAGCCAAATCTATATTAATAAATGAAGGATTAGCTGAATAAAAAAGAGGGCTTTAAAAAACCCTCTTTAATTAAGATTGTGACGGCGGAAGGATTCGAACCCTCAACCCTCGGAGCCGAAATCCGATATTCTATCCAGTTGAACTACGCCGCCAAACTTTCGCCAAAAGTATATCTTCTAAGTCAAATGTAAAAAGACTGATATATCTTATTATATCTTGAAAAGCATATTTTCTACTTTTACTTTATAACCTGAATCACAATTGTATACCTTCTATCAGATTGCGAATACAATCTCAATAATAATTTTTATTAGTGGAGCCATTTTGTACCAAGAAAACTCTGAATTAGATTCTTTACTAAAATAATCTAAAGATTATTAGACCCTCGACCCCATAAAGTCTCATGAAATCGCTTTAGAGGCTCGAGAATTATCATCTGACAGTTTTACTATGTCAAAGCTACGGCACAAATAGCACATGCCTTAGTTGGCACTACTCGGACGGCCGAATGACCAGTGTTAGTTAAGGAGGCCGTGGGAATTGCTAGGGAGAATGATTTTTTAAGAGTTGAAATTGAAGCATTAAAAACTTGAGGGTTATACTATTATTTCAAAGGATTTTTTAGCACAACTACTATTACATTTCACAAGGCCTTAGTTCTTTCGGGAGAGTATAGAGATGAATTTTTTATTATTCAGCAAATAAATCAAATGGCGATTGCGCAGATTGAAGCTGGAAATTATGATCAAGCAGAAGCTCATCTTTTAACTATGAGAGAAATTGAACTCAGAATAAATGCCAAACGTCTTTTTAGGCTATCATATGCTAACATGGCATATTCATTAATGAACCAAAAAAGATACAAAGAGGCGCAACAGGAATTAGAAAAGTATTATGAACTCAATAAAAACACTACTGAGCTTACGAATAAAGTAATTGAATAAAATATGCTCTCTCAAGTGTTTTTTGATATTAAGGATTATACAAAGGTAAAATATCATATAGACCAGGCATTGCTCATAGCAGATAGCATAGATTATATAGATGGAATGATTCTAACACTTAAAACATTAATTGAATTACAGTTCACAACTAAAGATTATGATGCTTCAATAACCACGGCTAATCGAATTATCGAACATTATGAATCTACAGGTTCAGATAGATTTGCGACAGATGCTCTTTCATATTTATCACAAGCTCATGAGATAAAAGGTAATTATAAGAAAGCACTTAAGTATCAATAAGAACTTCTTGATCAAAAGGAAAGTGCATTTAACCGTGATAAACAAAATATTTCTGAACGTCTCGAAATAGAATATGATATCCGAACTAAAGAAAGTGAGCGTGAAGAATTATTGCGAAACAAGGAAAGGAATGAAACTATCATACGGCAAAGAACACCTCTAACTGTAGGCACTTTGGCAGCGCCATTCTTATTAGTCGTTGTTATATATCTACTATATAGGAACCTGGTATATCGAAAAAGAATAAGGAACAATTGGAGTATGCTGCTGCTCAAAGAACCAATTAGGAATTTGGTTTCATTTTCAACATTATTATCAAGACAAATAGAGTAACGAGAAACTCCATCAAAAGAATACATTGATATCATCAGAAAGAATGCTAAAAATCAATTTACGCTAGTGGATGGTGTCTTAAATTTCTCAAGAATAAGGAAAATTAATTTCAACCTTGTCATATAGAATTAGCATCAATCATAGAAGGAGTCAAGAAATTAATTGACACTACTTTAAGACAAAGTAATGCAGTCGTGCAACATGATTTAGATGGCCAAATATGTGTTGATAGAGCACAATTCACACTTATCTTAAAAAATATCATTGACAATGGTTTTAAGTATGATAAGAGCGCAGAACCTATTATTGAAATTTGGAAAGAATCCGACGCAGAATATGATCACATCTCTATTAAGGATAATGGAATAGACCTTGGTGATAATTATGGAGATGAGATATTCGAAATGTTTAAACGCCTTCATAATAAAAATGAATATGAAGGGTCAGGATTAGGCCTATCCATTTGCCATAAGATTATTCAAGAACACCAAGGCTCTATAAGATTAGAGTCAGAACTGGGACACGGATCAACCTTTATTATTTCAATATCGCATAAACAGTGTGAAGACAATCAAAAATAGTCTTAAGTCCTCTCTTTAGTGAACTCTGAGAATTAGCACAGCAAAAGAAACCAAAATTTAGATTAATCCGTTTAAGAAATCATGAGGATGATCCCTCCATTATTGTTTATGCTTTTATTCAGTTCAACTCTGATGAGCCAAGACATTAAAAGAGGAGTAATTTTAATCAATGGTGTCGCTCATGTAGCTGATTTATCTAATACTGGATCCGTCATCGCTTTTTATCAGAGTATCCCAAACTATTTTGATATAGATCTAAGCGACTCTCAAATAATGGCACGAGTTGAACGACAGGGGTTGAGTTCTGAAGGAAAGGTAGATTTATATACCAATTCAGAAGAGGAACCAAAGTTAACGGACTTTAAAAAGGTGAAGGAATATTCTGTAGATCAGAAGCAGTATATATCCTTCAGCAGAGGAAGAGCAATTTTAAATAAAAAAGCAGTTGACCAAATTCGTTCTCTTGCAGACTCATTTCAAAATCAAGAAATCAACGAAATCATTATTAATGCCTACCACGATGATACTTCTCGACAAAGACTCTTAGCGGAAAATCGATCCATGGCAATTAAGGATTTATTAGTCACATTTGGAGTCACGGAGTTTCAAATTCAAAGGAACTTACCTTATGGCAATGAAGGCGATCAGTTGTATTTTGTTTATCTGAGAACAATTAAATAGTATAATGCTTATTAAGTGAATTGTTTTTTATGTAACTTTTTGAACTGATTAATTTGGAAAGGACGAAGTACTTAAAATACCCCGATCACATAGCATATATGGAAGACTTCTTTTCAGCATCTTGGCTGATGAATAAAAGACGTTTTCTTGAAATCAAAACCTATAATATACAAACTGTAGAGTCGGCATGTTTTGTTCCTCTCAGACAGTATCGCAATGATATCCGGATGACTACAGATTGGTTAGAGTTCTGTGTTGAACATATGAGTAAATGGTGGAAAATATTAAATATATCTGGTAGCAATAGTTTGTTAGGATTTTTCATCAATCAATTGAATTCTTTTAGTGAGAAGTGTGAAAACGAGTATAGCAGTACAACCCTAAAAGATACTATTGCGACTATACCCATGTTGCCTTATGAGCCATTAAGTCAAATCCAAAAACAACCGTCTTTAACGATTGCCGTTCTAAAAGCAACAATTGCATCATTAGCGAGGTATGGTATAGGTCGAATTGTGATTGTTGCCCCAGAAGATGTTACAAATGTCTGTCGGCCTTTCTTTAAAGAAAATTATCAGAACACCTCAATAGCTTTTAAGAGTTACAATAACCTAAAAACTAAATACATTCAAAAAAACATGCCTTATGGTGCGATACGAGGCCTTCAAGAAGCGTTCAAATATGATCATGATAATTGGTTGAATAATAGGACAGATTGGAAGGCAATCTATCTGACCGAACCTGATACATTCTTACATGCAAAACCAAATGAGTTGCCCACAATAGTACGAAATGTCGTTGAGCAAGACATGGTATATTCGCCTCACAGACTACAGCCTATTCCTCATGAAAGTGATATCGGAGAATTCCAAAAAAGCTCCATATTCTTGCCTACGTCAAAAGAGTTCAAAGTAGAAGATATAAGTTCATACAATATGAATTGCTATGATGGGGGAAATATCAGAGCAGAAGGTGGAAGAGGAACTAATCCTATCAACAATCCAAATAACAGAAATAAATTTTGGTATATGCAAGGATTTGATAGTGCGGAATTCTCCCACTTAGATGATTATAGATTTATGCGCCTGAGCAATGGATGTGGAATCACCATGTTAATGGGAAATGAACATGGAAGAAAATGTATTTTACAAAAAAAGTGATTTTCAAACATAATTATTTTAAATAATCGATTAGAGATATAATTATTTTAGACAGAATTAAAATCGGTCATTGAAGATTTATTCATTCTCATTCTACAAATTATGCGTCTTTTAAATTTTATTCTTTTTGTTTTTTTTGCGGTTTCCGTAGATTGCCAAGAGTACTTTCCAGAACCAAACAATCATAACTGGGAGCATCGGTCTCCAGAACAATTAAATTTAAATGCTGTTATTATCGATTCTGCAATTTTCTTTGCACAATCCCAAGAATCGACGAATCCCAGGAATCTTCAGGTAGCGCATTATCAATCCTTTGGCAGAGAGCCTTTTGGCGATGGTATAGGTCCTCATAAAACAAGAGGTGAACAAACTGGAATCATAGTTAAAGATGGATATATCGTCGCCGAATGGGGTGAGCCAAACAGGGTAGATATGACCTTTAGTGTTTCGAAGACTTTTCTTTCATCAACTGTTGGAGTGGCTTATGATCGTGGCTTAATACAAGATATAAACGATCCTGTCTATCAGTATATGGCACCAATATATCTGGTTGATATGCCATATGGTGATAATAAGGCAGCATTTTTTGGGGAACCGATGGTATTGAATTTATTCGAGGGTGAGCACAACAAAAAGATCACATGGGATCACTTACTTAGACAAACCAGTGATTGGGAAGGAACCCTATGGGGTAAGCCAGATTGGGCTGATAGGCCAGATAAAGACCCTACTAAGTGGTTTAATAGAGAGCTACATGAACCTGGCACTCGATATGAGTATAATGATACACGGGTTAATGTTCTTGCATTGGCTACAGCTAATCTCTGGAATCGACCACTTCAGGAAGTGCTAAGAGATCTGATTATGGATCCGATTGGTGCTAGTAACACTTGGCGTTGGATGGGATATCATAATTCTTGGATCATATTGAATGGTCAAAAAGTTCAGGTGCCAAGTGGCGGTGGGCATTGGGGAGGAGGTATGTTTATCAATGCTTATGATCAGGCGCGACTAGGATTAATGACTTTACATAGAGGTAAATGGGGCAATCAGCAGATATTATCTGAAGAATGGGTTGACATGTGCTTAACCCCTACACCCGTTAAGGATGACTATGGAATAATGAATTGGTTCTTGAACACTGATAAGAAACGTTTGCCCGATGCTCCGGAAGAAGCTTTTTTTCACTTAGGTGCCGGAACCAATATGGTTTATGTTGATCCTATTCATAATTTAATCATTGTTGTAAGATGGATAGACCGTTCGGCTATGAATGGTTTAGTTAAGAGAGTGATTAATGCTATTGAATAATGAAAACATTTACTACTCTCTGTGCATTATTACTAATTTTTCAATCATATCAAGATAGACTGTATCTAAACCAAAATTGGAATACTTATCTAATAGATTAGCCTGAAGAGGCTAAAATGATGCCGATTCTGAAACAATATTGGAACAGATTAAGGATGATTTGGCTAATACTCACGGGTTAAATATCTTACGCATCAATTAACATACACAGCATATATGAATTTTAGTTTTAAGAATAAAAAATGGTATTCGCTTCTAATAGTTTTTCTTAGCCCGTTTATAGTTCTGGCTCAGGACAAAGGGATTGATGAAAGGATAGATGAAGCTTTTGCTCCATTCTCTCAACTATGTCAAGAAATAGTTTTTATAGAAATAGCTGGAATCCCATTAGTGTTGATTCTATTAGTATTTGGTGCTTTGTTTTTTACCATCAAATTTGGTTTCGTTAATATCCGTCATTTCAGAACTGCAATTAACGTTGTGCGTGGTAAGTATGACGAAATGGATGGGCATGGTGGTGTCTCGGGAAACATTGCGGTCAATATCCAAGGTGGTAATTTAGTTGATACGATTAAAGACGAGAGTGAAGAAGGAGAGGTTAGTCATTTTCAGGCTCTTGCAACTGCAGTTTCTGGAACGGTTGGTAACGGAAACATTGCTGGCGTTGCCTTAGCTATTGCGATAGGAGGACCTGGAGCCACATTTTGGATGATCATATGCGGTTTGTTAGGGATGTCCTCTAAGTTCGTTGAGTGTACATTAGGTGTACAATATAGAGATGTTGGAGAGGACGGAACTGTATATGGTGGACCAATGTATTACCTATCAAAAGGACTTACCGATCGTGGATATGTTACACTTGGTAAGATATTAGCTGGAATTTTCGCTGTATTGTGTGTATTTGCGTCATTTGCTGGTGGTAATGCCGCACAGTCAAATCAAGCAGCTCAGGAGCTTGCGGCGTTATTTGGTATGACATCATCAAGTGCAGGAACAATTATAGGCGTTGTATTAGCATTTTTCATTGGTATAATAATCATAGGTGGTATTAAGAGAATCGCCTCAGTGACTGAAAAGATTGTTCCGTTTATGGCTGGTGTATATATGTTAGCTTGTTTATGGATTATTGTATCAAATTTCGGATATGTAGATGATGCCTTTGGATTGATATTCAAAAATGCGTTTTCACCTAAAGCTGGATTGGGTGGATTGTTTGGTGTATTAATATTAGGATTTAGAAGAGCTGCTTTCTCCAATGAGGCCGGTGCTGGTTCAGCATCGATAGCACACTCTGCTGTTAAAACTAAGTATCCTGCATCTGAAGGATTAGTGGCCTTATTAGAGCCATTCATTGATACGGTAGTTATATGTACGATGACTGCCTTGGTTATTATTATATATAACTCAGGTGGCGTATTTGAATACGGTGATGCTGGTAATGGAGGAGTTCTCATTGATGGTATAGAAGTAAAAGGAGCTGGCCTTACAACAAAGGCTTTTGCGGCTTATATCCCATATTCTAATATTTTCTTAACTGTCTGTGTAGTATTATTTGCAGTATCCACTATGATATCATGGTCTTACTATGGATTACAGTCATGGATGTACTTATTCGGGAAGAGTAAGGTTTCAGACTTAGTTTATAAGATTATATTCTTGTTATTCGTAGTGATTGGAGCTGCTGCCAATATGAAGTCGGTATGGGGTTTCTCAGATGCGATGATATTAGGATTAGTATTTCCGAATATGATTGGTCTCTTTTTCCTGTACCCATATGTTAAAAGGGAGTTGAGTAAGTATCTATCAACAATAAAAAAGGCATAAAAAAAGAGATTAGTTTTGGCTGACCTCTTATTCATAGTATTTTATAAAGGAGCAATCAAAAACTGTTTCGCATTATCTTTATAGGCCAATCAGTTTTATGGCTTTATCGTCAAATTAATGACGAAATCATTTCCATATACATGAAACATGAGAAAATCATACCTCCTACCGGTCTCTGCAAAGTATTCATGCTATTTTAATGAAGTACTATTTGCTTCTTGGTTCTAATATCGGTAATAGTAAGTCTTACATCGAAAAGGCAAAGTTTATGCTTGCCCAAGTAGTGGGTTCAGATTGTAATGAATCTGCTATGTATCGTACAGAACCTTGGGGAGAAAAAGATCAAAATTTCTTCCTTAATCAAGTTGTTAAAATGGAGTCTGAGCTAAGTCCACATTCCATGATGCAAGCGATAGAGAAAATAGAAAAACTTCTTGGAAAACGTAAAGAAACAAGATACGGACCAAGGACAATTGATATTGATATATTGTTATGTGATGATCTAATCGTCGTGGATAAAAAATTATCAGTACCACATCCAAGAATGCACAAAAGAGTATTTACATTAATACCTTTGAATGAAATTGCTGAAGACATAGTCCATCCAGTCTTAAAAAAAACGATAGGTAAACTTTTGGAGGAGTGTGCAGATAATTCTGAAGTAATTAAAGTTCAATGAGCGTAATTTTTCCTTACAGCTATATGTGTATCGAGGGCAATATAGGCTCTGGTAAAACATCTTTTGCTAATAAGGTTAAGGAAGAGTACAATTGTGAGTTGATTTTAGAAGATTTTCAGAACAACCCATTCCTTCCATTATTCTATGAGGATAAAGATCGTTACGCTTTTTCAGTAGAGTTATTCTTCATGACGGAGAGATATAAGCAGCTCCAGAGGCAATTATTGCATAAGAACATATTCAGTCAATTCTCCATAGCAGACTACTCATTCGTTAAGTCACTTTTGTTCGCTAAAAACAACTTGATGGAAGAGGAATACCGGCTATTTGTGAAACTATGGAATGTATTAAGCGCTTCATTCCCTAGGCCTGACATACTGGTTTATTTCCATCGAGATATTGCAACATTGAGACAGTTCATCAATAAAAGAGGTCGAGAGTATGAGGTACTAATCGAAGACGCTTATCTGCAAAAGATACAAGATACTTACTTCGAATATTTCCGGAATATTTTGACCTTTCCTGTATTAATTATTGATTTGAACACCGTAGACTTCATGGCCGTTTCTAAGCATTATGAGGCCATTAAGCAAATCATTGCATCCAAGTATAATCCTGGAGTACATAGGGTTAGCCTTTTAGTATAAGCAAGATAGGTATTCTTCGCTGTTTGTTGGGTTGATAAAGTAATTGAACCCAAACTCCAAAGTCCCACGATTATTAGTAAAATGAGTTATAGGTCCCAAGCCCAAATCATAGGACAGATTAAGTGAATAATTGTTCGATCTATATCCATTGAAAACATTAATTGATGTTCCGCCAACTCCGTTAATACCATCTTGAATGATTGGCATCAACCCTAATAAGACAGAACTATCATCATGAGGATCTAATCTATAGTATACCGCAGTACGATATCCAATAGATTGAAAGACATCTTGTGAGTTGTACAATAATGAGTTAATCCAAGATATTTTATTATTCATCTTTTTACGCAACCCTAAGATTGCGGAGTATCTCCATTTGATCGGCAGGGCAGAACCTTGATAAACTGCCTGGTTATATGGGTTCAAATGAAACGCTGAAAGGCCAACATAATAACTACCAAAATTTGAAATATTTTTTTGCCAGCTGAGTCCAGCGTACAAATCAATACCAGATCTGTTTCTTAATTGATTTATTGCAACCTCACCAGATGGTATTCCTCAATCAACTCTTTCGTTCATTATATCGTACTGACTTCCAAACCAAAACTCAGCATTGGTTAATTTAACTAAATCGTAACCCAGAGAGGTCTATTGATAATCGCTGATTATTTCCTCTAATGTCTCCGACGGGCTTAGAGTAGCTAAATGATATCGTGATATCTATTCTCCATATTAAACTTAATACAGGTTTATCATCTAATTAATATTCTTCCTTCACATGTTATACGATCAGTTGAGTTAATAGCAGTAGCATACTGAACATAGAATGAAGAGATACGGTTTGGACTTACTCGCATAGAAGATACTGCTCTCCCAGTAGAAGTTAAATTTAACGCCTGCCAGTAGTTCAAACTCACGCTATACTGATGTGTCGATACACGTAGTAATGATGGATTGTGATTCGTTATGTGCTCAATTATATTGCTTAAAAGCACATCTTGCCCAAGCGCCATAGTACAAGCAAGAAAAATCTGAAGTAGAACCACTTTTACTCTGATCATCTAAGCAGTGTTGTAGTTCCGGTGAGTGAATCTTTTCGTCCATCTGGAAATTCTGCTAACACAGTCCGGATATATACCCAAGCAGGCATTTCAACACCTTTATAGGAGCCATCCCATTCATTGAGTTCTGAGTTTGTAAATGTATTATCCTGAGAGTACAATTCTATCCCATTTATATCATAAACACGAAAATCAGTTACAACTGCATCTACAGTACCATAAACAAACAACTTATCATTGTTTCGATCACTATTAAGTGTAAAAGCAGTAGGAACCTCAATATGATTTGATCTTTTAACAAAGATTTTCCGTTCATCTTAAGCAACACAACCAGCATCATCAATAGCCTCTACAGCAATGATAATTGATGACTCTATCGCATAAAAGGCTAAGCTCTCACAACCCATACAAGGAATCAAATCAGCTGTATCAGAAACCCAAAAAAGATCATAGTCTCCTTGAGCGCCATCAACACTCAATGCTATGTCCACATCTTGCATCTCATATGTAAAAGTGTCTGTATTCAATATTATTTCGAATGGTTTAGGCTCCTGAATCTCAATTCCTTCTATTTTGAATCTACAGTCGGTGCCATCTATTAATTCAACATCATAGACACCTGGATTCGAAACTTCACTTTCATTATCCAAAACAAAACTAAGTTCACCTGTGGCGTCAGAAGTACTAATACTTATTATTCCACTGGACTCTCCATGATAGATTACATTAGAAACTGTAGCAGTGCCACTTAATGCTTGATCAGGCTCTGAGATACTGACTGCATAATCAAAAGAACAACCAGTCATTATATTAATCCTTACGGTGTAGTCGCCAGAAATTAAATTATCAATAGATATACCACTATGAATAGTCTGGTCAGGCCTATCCCTCTCAATATCATAATTATCACTAATTCCTACAATATTTAGGCTAATAACACCTGTGTTATCTACTTTACAGTTGTTGTCAACTGATTCATAAGTTATCATCACGAGTTCTGCAGCAGCAATTGTAATATCAATTGAACTTTGACATCCTCTTGCATTAGTTAATCCGATTTGATGGCTCCCAGCTCTTAGGTTTTTGATATCTAATTGTCCATCTTTTATATAAGACTCATTACTATCGAGTAAAATATCATAAGGGGCTACTCCTTGTGAAATGAATAATGAGATAATACCATCATTTGAACCATGGCAGAAATTATCTGCAACACTTATATTAACACTGATTGGATCAGGTTGAAGAATGGCAATACAAGTATCTATTACAAATCCCCTGAAAACATTATTGATGCACAACAATCACCAGCGGATAAACCTTCGATCAAAGTGCCAGAAGCTCCATGCTCCCACTCAACCCTTTCTATTGTACCGTTAATGGCACTGAGTTCTATTGATCCATCATTTACATTAACCCAACCTAAATCTTGATTTATAACATCTATTTGAACGAATGATGCTTCTCCAATTTCGACAGAATCGATAATGCTATAATTCTGATTATCTGTTACCGTATAAACATATGTACCGGCCGATAAATCACAAATCTCATTGCTGGTAGCAACATTCGACCAACTAATGATATATGGCATCTCTCCTCCACTAATTTATAATTGAGTCGTACCGTCATTGAGGAAACTACAAGTTGTGTTTGTACTTACTACATCTACCTGTAATTCTTCTGGTTCAAGAATTTCGAAATCTGCAATATCATTGCAGACTAATGTATCACTGAGTTCAAAGCTATAGCTCCCCGCAGCTAAAGCGCTTAAAAAAGATGTTGGTATCTCTATGTTATTAGAGTCTGTCAGTAATATAGTAAATGGAACCGTTCCACCGATGATGATATAATCTAATTAGACTGAAGCATTTCCATTACAAGAAACGTTCATAATATCAGTGAGCTCCAAAATAATACCCTCAGAGGCCTCGACATTAAACTGTTCAGTATAAATACATTCAGACTGATCAGTAATGGTAAAGCTATGTGTCCCAGCATTTAAGCCAAAAGCACTACCCTGTCGAACCAGTACTCCAACTGTATCGATATGGAGGATTAACTCCAGTGACAAATAGATCGGCAAAGCCTTGAAGGCCACAGTAAGCATTTTCTATATGTAATTCGACTATTAACTCAGGTACTCCATCTATCATAAAATCAATTGAGTTCTGACAGCCAAACCCATCAACCACGATAACTGTATATGCTCCTTGATCTAATCCTGTAATCAATTCATTATCATACTCTATGCTATCGATATAGTATCTGTAAGGCCCCTTGGTAATTGGACTATTGAGCTCGATAGTAACATTTGGTTCGCACGATGAAGAATTATTTCTTCTTAGTATCACGCTCAAATCAGGCATTATACATTGTATTGTGCCATATAATAGTGACTCAGAGATACTACTACACAGACCAGCAACAGATCTGACAGAAAAATGAACCGTCTCTTTTGATAACAAATCACTAAAAATATATGAATTATTATTGGCAACCTGAATCCATTCTCCCTCATTATTGAGCAGTACTTCATAATTAACTAATGGAACGATCACATTCCATGTAAACTGCAATTGATCTCGTGCAATCTCAGTACAGGTTAAATCAGTTGGTGGTACTAAATCAACAATATAAAATATAGTCACTGTATCTCGATTGATACAATTTTCTGCGGTTGTAGCATCTATTTAAAATGCCACGTCACTATCAATTATATAGTTGGCGTCTACTTTCTGATTATCATCTGTATAGATTTCGAGATCTATATATTCAGGATTAATCATGATCATATAGGACCTATCCAAACTACCACGTTGATTATTAACCACTATATCTTCGATTATTATAGACCAGGTTCCTTCCACAGAAATTATATCATTTGAAAAAACATTTGTCCATTGAACTATACTATTCAGACAAATATCTTCACCAAAAACAGAACCAGATAAATCTCCTGAATTAACAAGACTATAGATTTTTCCATTGGGCGCACTAAGCATGATTCTGATTTCAGAGAGGTCATCATAAGTTATCCCCTCAATACATACGTCATCCATCAACTTACCCAAGACAAAGTTCCCCTGAGTTTCAATCTGAATATTTAGGGTTACTGATGGTTGATCAATAGACCCTATGGCCGTAAAAGATAACAGAGATCCAAACGTACAGTTTTCTTCCTGTGATGACATAAGACCTAAATCAGCTAAGCTCAAAGGTTCACATATAGTCTGACCAGTGAGTAAGCTTAGACTGGATCTGATGGGATCGTCTTCTATTATTATCAATACAGTATCAATAGCGTATATCCCATCTGCGCTAACTATTCTAAGTCGTTCCTCTTCTTCTAATAATCCATCATCAATGACATTGATTTTATATCGGCCCGAGATTCACCTGCCTGCAATATAAACTCAGAAGATTCAATTGTAAAATCTGTCATGTCTGCTGATTGACCATCAACATCTGTGATTAATTCCA
Source organism: uncultured Bacteroidota bacterium (assembly GCA_902609095.1). Lineage (GTDB taxonomy): Bacteria > Bacteroidota > Bacteroidia > Chitinophagales > Saprospiraceae > GYS-P2D. Next base: position 26,288 of record CACLQQ010000032.1, read on the forward strand.
TTGGTACAGTAGTGGTATTACTAACAGGATCATCGAACTGAATAATTAGAGAGCTGTAGGTACATCCTTCTGTCAACTTATTATCTAGCCCTACATCACTATAAATGGTATAGTTGGTAGTACTTAAACTATTGTCTTCCAGGAACACTGCACTATCAAAATCAAAATCATTACTGTCTCCAATAATGAGTTTAATCTTATAACCTCACATGGAACCACTTCAGTTTTAGCTTTAAAAACATCTAAGAAGCCATCAAATATAAATGTTAAGCTCCCCGAATTATCATTATAATAATCTTAGAATGCTAGAGATTCATGTTCTTTATCGCACAGATCAGCATCGTTATTTGTGCTTGGTGTCCCATTGTTAACACTATTTGTCCAAATTGGAAAATTCGTAAAGGTATTTCCACTGGGATCTGTCGGATCTGGAACCAGAACGATGTTTTCTAATTGATAATCAGACCCGTTAGTTTTAGGCCCAATTATGAAAAATGCAAAAATATCATTGAATTTGGAGCAGTTGAACTCTGGATATTCCTCAGAGGCAAACACCTATCTGAATTCTAATGAATTACTTTGTGGCACAAATTACTTCTCAACACCTGAAACTTCTTTAAGATCATTAGTAGTCAGGGCTTGTAGATCAATATCAGTTGGAGCAAAATCCACATCGGCAGCGCACCCTGTATTCCCACTGGTATTAGCCATATCTATTGAACTTACTTTATCTGTGGACAATACCAAACCTTTATTTAGGTTTATTTTATTAAGTACGTTGTCAAACAAGCCTATTGACTGATTACTACCGATTACGCTTATATTGGTAACTCTAATGCCATTACCTGTTAATACATCTTCAAACAATCGTTCTACCGAAAGATTAGTTAGATTACTGTTAGTTACGTTTATTTGTGCTGATAGAGTAAAAGGAATGATACCGAGCAGGCATATTAAGCCAACCTTACATGTAAGTAAAAAGAAATAATATTTTCTTGTGTACAGTCTCAACCCCAAAACCTATCCAGCCATTAATATTTTTGTTAATCAGTTACGACAAAAACCAAACGTCGATATTGCTCTTTGTTATTAAATAAAATACAACTCTCTAAATATGAGACAGTTTTTGAAGCTTATCACCTCATCTTGTTTAGGTACTATTTTAGCTTTTCTAACACTTTTTCTTGTTTTAGCTATTATGAGCATACCGAGTAGCCCAGATAAAGGTATATCATCTAAGTCCATATTACATATCAAACTCAACGGTACGGTTCCAGAACTAACCAATAATGTAGAGAGTTCGCCCTATGTTTTTGAACAGACGAATACTATCGGTCTTAATGATATCAAGAAGCTTCTGAAGACCGCTGAGTCTGATAATAACATAGAGGGCTTATTGATTCAGACTGAGTCTACTTCTATGAACCCAACTAAAGCTTTGGAGATTAGTAGAACAATAGCAGCATTTAAGGAGTCGGATAAATTTTGTTATGCATATGGAGATTACTTCACGCAGAGTGGCTATCTCGTTGCCGCAGTTGCCGATAGTATTTTTTTGAACCCTAATGGCTTTATAGATATGCGGGGATTGGGTATGGAGATCCCGTACTTCAAAGAGTTTGCCGATAAAAGCAAAATAAGTTTTGATGTGTACTTCGCAGGTAAATATAAGAGTGCTATTGAACCTTATTATTTAGATGAAATTTCAGATAATAATCGAATCCAATCACAGGCTTTTCTTGATGATTATTTAGAATATATGAGTGATCATATTGGATATCATAGATCACTGGAGGCACAGGATATTTTAGATGCAATGAATCGATATGAGACTGATAATGCAAAAAACTCCAAGCAACTCGGTTTTATTGATCAGATTGCTTATGCTTACCAAGTGGAAGATCGATTGAAAATCTTAACGGATAGTAAGAAACTAAATTTAATCTCGTTAGAAGATTACTATATAAACAGCTCCTATTCAAGCCAATCTGGTACTGATAGGATTGCTATCGTATATGCAGAGGGAACTATTAATCAGTTTGGTGATGCGAAAGGGAGTATTACTGTAAATCAATTTGATAAGACTTTTGATAAGCTCGAAAAAAACAAAAAAGTAAAAGCCATAGTCGTTAGAGTAAATTCACCTGGAGGGAGTGCATTCGCTTCGGATGTCATATGGGAAAAGATAGAGAACTTGAAAAGCGCTGGAAAAGTAGTTGTTGCATCTTTCGGGGATTATGCAGCTTCTGGTGGATACTATATTGCTTGTGGAGCGGACTACATAGTTAGTGAGCCCACATGCTTAACTGGCTCCATAGGTGTGTATTCTATGATGCCAAACTTTGGTGAATTCTTTAAAGACAACTTGGGTATCAATTGGGATACCATTGGTACTGGTCAGCACAACTTTATCTATTCCATTTTTACACCGAAGAGTGACAGTGATAATCAGAAACTTCAAAGAAATACAGAGCGTACCTATCAGAAGTTCTTGAGCCGAGTATCAAATGGACGAGGAATCGACATAGATAGTGTCAATCAAATTGCTCAAGGGCGTGTATGGAGTGGCAAGGACGCATTGTCTGTTGGATTAGTTGATACAATAGCTTCATTAGAGGAGTCCATAATGATTGCTGCAGATTTAGCGGATATAGATAGTTATAAGGTCTTGCAATACCCTGTTATAGAAAGATCTATATATGAAGAGATCATATCCACTATAATGAGTGAAAGTGCTTTCAAGGCTATGTTAGCCCCAGATGCGCAAAGGAGATTAATAGATAAAATCAACAATTATTTAGAACCCATTATTGAAGCAACTGAGACGCCACAAGCAAGGTTGCCATTTGTTTTAACGGAATAGAAATAGATATTCATACTATGATTTAAACCAAATTTATCCAATCGTTGTTTAAACATCAAAATAAAATATAGTACGAAATCATTATAATGAAAATCTTAATTAATCTTATCATCACTTTGTTCTTAAGCACAGCTGTAGGTGCTGCAGATGGTGTAATAACCACTAAAGAGATTAACTCATCTGAAAGTATCAGAGCATGGGAAGGAAAAAAGGTAACGGGTAAATATAATGGACTTGTTTCTACTGCATTAGGAAGTTTGCAATTTGATGGCGGCATCTTAACTGGAGGCTCTATGGTCATTGACATGTCAACATTAACGGTTGACGATTTACAAGGAGAGTGGGGAAAGAAACTGCTAGGTCATTTACAATCAGAGGACTTCTTCAGTGTTGAAAAATCTGACAGCGACCATAACTATTACTTCAGTTGTTCAGAAAGACATTGGAGAATATGAAATAACAGGTAATCTCACTTTCAAATGAATAACCAAACAAATTGTCTTTAGTTCCTCAGTATCAGACAATGTTGCTACCGCCCGAATTATAATTGATAGAAATGATTATAACATCAGATATGGATCAGGCAAGTTTTTTGACAACTTAGGAGACGAGACAATATATGATGACTTTACATTAGACATCAAGTTAACTTTCTAAGCTTGTTTTAAAATAAATAGATAGGCTGATGGATATGACCTACAGCCGTTTTTTTGTCCTTACATAACCAATTAAGCATCACCATTACCTTATTACGTGCTCTAATTAGTGCTCTGATATGTACCAATAACCAAACGACCCGTACAAAAAATCCTGAAAACTTAAAGTTAGGTAATTCAATTACAGCCTTATTCCTTCCGATGGTAGCCATTGACCCCAAATCTCTATATCTAAATCCGTTATCATCTATCCTCGCAAGTGATCATATACATACATGGCTTGTTGTATGGCAACCTGAGCTACTTGAGGATGTCCTCGTTCATATTCTGCTGATGATAAGTAAGCTATATCACCCACTGCATATATATCAGACATATCACTAACTTTCATGTATTGATCAACGATCAACCGTTTATTAGGCCCTAATTATGACTCAGGAACACCATTAATCACAGGGCATGTTACACCAGCTGCCCAAATCACTTTTTTCCTCTGAATTTTCCTGCCATTGTTGGTATATACATGTGTACTGTCTACATCTTTTACGCGGCAACCTAATTCAACTTACACCCCTAACTTTTACAGTTCTTTTAGCGCTTAGTCCCCACAGCATATTCACACATACCAGGTAATAGTCTTTTCCCACCTTGTATCAGATATATATTCACCTCGCTAGCATCTAACTCTGGATAATCTTTGGGGAGGATATAGTTCTTCATCTCGGCTAATGCGCCACAGCCATCTCGACACCCGTGGGGCCACCACCAACCACGACGATATCTAACTTAGCCTGACGATCATCATAATTTCTGGTTATAACGGCATCCTCTAAATCTGACAATATTTCATTTCGTACAAATAGAGCTTACGATAGAGATTTTAATGGATAAGTATGAGCTTTGAAGTTTTCGTTGCCAAAGAAATTAGAGACAGTCCCATAAGCTAAAATCAATGTATCATAGTTAACTTGTCCAAGAAGAGTTATAAGTTTTTTAGTTTTCTGGTTAATCTGAGTAACTTCGGTAACTCTAATTATCACATTAGACTTACGTTGAAATGCTTTACGCAATTGAAACGATATAGATGAAGGCTCTAATCCTGACATTGCCATCTGTTAATACAATGGCTGGAACTGATGGAAATTGTTTTTGTCTATGAGGAAAATTTGCTTACCGAGTTTTGATAATTTCTTAGCCAAGGTTAATCCTCCAAATCCGGCCCCAACGATGACATTTCTTTCTCTTTCTGACTCTGGAATATTTATAGGTATTGCAACATTTAGGAGGACTGAAACATTTAAAAAATTAAGAAAGATTAAAATTACTTTTAAGAAATGGAAGGAGTTATATTATTGCCATTATTCCCACTTGAATTAATTGTTTACCCAGGTCAGAAACTAAATCTTCACATATTTGAGTCACGCTATCGTCAGCTTGTTCATGACTGTAACGAAGGAAAAATCACCTTCGGCATACCATGCTATCGCAAGGACACTCCCATACAATATGGCACTGAGGTTGAGTTAGTTAAAATTGCAATGACTTATCCTGATGGCCGGATGGATATAGTCACTAAAGGAATAAGACCGATAGAAGTGAATCGGTACTTGAAAACACATCCCGAAAAATTATACCCAGGTGGATATATTACAAGATTATACTGGGATAATGATGGCGATCAACAGCTTTATCAAAATCTCAGGAAACGCTTATTAGATCTATATGAGTATATGAACATTTCTAAAATACCAGATGTCCTTTCAGGTTCCTTCAATACTTTTGAAATTGCAGAGAAAGTGGGTTTCAACTCATCTCAAGAGTATGAGTTCCTACAGATTCCTTGTGAAGAGGATAGACAGAAGTATATGATAGACCACTTAGACCTGATGATTCCTAAGATCAAGGAAATG
>CACLQQ010000033.1 GCA_902609095.1 uncultured Bacteroidota bacterium
TTAGGGGGACAGAGCCCCAAGAAATTTGGAAATCGTAAGAGTAAGCTTTTGGCCCAAGCCAAAAGCTTACTCTTAAAACCTATATTTTCAAATTATAGACCGTCTTAAAAAGCATAAGGCTTCACTGCAATCATGTTGCTGCTGGATTCCAGGCAGGAATTATCCAAGGTATTGGAGATAAAGGAATCAGCTTTGGAATGGCTGGAGAAGGGCGTATGATAGATTTTGAAGTAGCTATGACAGATATAGATGTTCATCCTCTCAGATCGCCAAGCACAATGAATGGGACATATCAAACTAATATGCATTGGAGTGGCCAGTTTGGAGCAACAGCACAAAACGAATGAACAGAGACTTTATGGCTTGATGGGACTCCGATTGTTGTCAACAGATTCGGCTATGAAGGCTTAGAAACAAAAGCCATCTCAGGAATAGGAATTCACCGCATTTCGTTCACGAGGGAAGCGATTGAAGAATTGGGTTGTAAGATTATGTTTGATAGAGCCTTAAGTGATCTTCCTGAGAGTCGTAAGTATATTGCCGAGGGTGCTGAGTTAGCTATTGCAGCCTATGAGCGTACCCTGCTCAGTAGTGCAGCTCCATTCCAACGATGGCTCAGGAATGATGAATCTGCCATGACTGAAGCTCAGAAAGAAGGAGCTCTGTTATTTTTTGGTAGGTCCAAATGCTATACTTGTCATTATGGCCCGAGTTTAGCTGCTATGGAGTTTCATGCTTCGGGCTTTGGAGATTTTGATGTTAGCAAGGGGGCTAACTTTTCTCCAGATAATCCTGCTATGTGAAGTAGAGCATCATTCACTAAGAATTCAGATGACAACTATAAGTTTAAGGTCCCCAACTATATAACCTAAGGGATAGTCCATTCTATGGTCATGGAGGGTCATTTACCACAGTTAGGGATGTAATTAGCTATAAGAATGATGCCATCGCTCAGAAACAGGGCATAAAGTCTTCAGAATTATCAGATCATTTCAAACCTTTGGGTCTGACTGAAGAGGAAATTGACCAGCTCACTGATTTCATTGAATATGGCTTGTACGACCTTAACTTAGATCGATATGTGCCAACTTCGGTCAATTCAAAACTTTGTTTCCAAACAATGATGCGCTGTCAAAACAAGATTTAGGATGTGAGTAAAGAAACTTACTCTACAGATACTTGATGAGCGCCGTACGTTCCCTGTACGAATTGTAAAATATTATGTAAGATGGCCGACAAATTTAAAAATACTCAATAATGTGTCCTTTACATTACATTCACGCTAACAATCGTTCAAAAGACCATTGATTACTAAGGTACAGACTGCCGAAGGGTGGTCTTTTTTTGCTCTTACTAAAACCACCATCAACCTTTTAGTCGAATTATACCTTGGGTTGGTCCTACTATTTATTGAATGTGATTTTTATTGTGATGATATCTTATACATATCTAAAATGACGAATTATGGTATTCATTAATGTTATGATTTCGTTGAAAAACAATATCAGATTAATGGAGATCTATCGTAGATCTAAATTAGGTAACCATGTATTCTATAATTCTGATCCTGCTTATGATCAAGACAAATATTAACCCAGTTCAAAAATCGATCAGCGAGCTTCATTGAATAGAATAAAGAAGTACGTGTTAATCTTAGGAATAATCATAACTGCCCTAATAGGAATCGCATATGCTATGTCTCTATATATGTGATTATCCTTTTATGAGGTCTTGCATTAGTCGATCAATCTTAGACTGTAAGTTGCCTGTGATTTGATCATAATTATCATCCTGAGCCAATGGCTTATTAACGCTGCAATAGAACTTGATTTTAGGCTCCGTACCAGATGGCCTTGCAGAAACGATGCTACCGTCCTCTGTGTAAAACTGTAACACGTTAGAACTTGGCATATCAATATTTGTTGTGTCCCCACTGGTCATATTTTTTGACTGACTCGATTGATAATCCTTGATCATGACAACTTTACTGTCACCTAATGTTTTGGGTGGTTCATTTCTATATCCATCCATCATGGCTTTGATTTCTTCTGCTCCAGACTTACCAGTCTTTTTTATCGAAATCAACTTCTCGAGATAGAGACCATATTTCTGATGAAGCTTAATTAAGGCTTTATAAAGGCTGCTACCTTGATCCCTGTAGTATGCCGCCATCTCTGCGATCATAGCACATGACACTACGGCATCTTTATCTCGGGCATGTTCTCCGACCAGATAGCCATAACTCTCTTCTCCACCAAGGATGAATGTGCGTTTTCCCTCTAGCTTAGTCATCATATAACCAATCCATTTGAATCCTGTAAGTGTATTATAACATGTAACACCTTTGGATTCTGCTATTTTATCCAGTAGATAGGAGGTTACGATGGTCTTGACGATATATTGATTTCCATCAAGCCTACCAGCTTCTTCCCAGGCTTCCAACATATATTCTACAAGTAGAGATGCGGTCTGATTGCCATTGAGTAATACCACTTTACCCTCAGTATTACGGACAGCAATACCAACTCTATCAGCATCCGGATCAGTAGCCATGACGAGATCAGCACCTATTTCATTAGCTTTGTTGATGGCCATAGTTAGGGCTTCATGTTCCTCAGGGTTAGGATAAACAACAGTCGGGAAGTTTCCATCTACTACCATTTGTTCTTCTACCAGTGTTACATTCTCAAATCCTATTGCCCTGAGTATGGGAGGAACAGATACGCCCCCAGTACCATGGATAGGAGAGAAGACAATCTTCAAATCTTTTTGATTTTGAATAGATTCTTTGTTTAACGATAGCTTAGTTAATTCGGCTGTATATTTTTGATCTATATCAGCCCCTATTACTTTAACGAGACTTTCATCTCGGTTAAATTTTACCTTTGTTGCGTCGCTGATCTTTCGCACTTCTTCAATCACCATCTTATCGAATGGAGTCACTAATTGACCACCATCGGGACCGTAAGCTTTGTAACCATTATATTCTTTGGGATTATGACTGGCAGTTAGCATAACACCACCTTGACAACCTAACTCTCTTATCGCGAAAGACAATTCTGGTGTTGGCCTTAATCCATCGAAGAAATATACCTTAATGCCGTTAGCTGAGAATACATCTGCAGTAACATTGGCAAATACATCACTATTGTTACGATTATCATGAGCAATAGCCACACTTATCTCTTGACCTTTGTATTGTTCATTGAGATAATTGCTTAATCCTTGAGTTGCCATTCCAAGGGTGTACTTGTTTACACGGTTTGTGCCTGGGCCCATTAGTCCTCTCAGTCCACCAGTACCAAACTCTAAGTCTTTGTAGAAAGCATCAGTCAAATCATCATACTGTCCATCGATCAACATACTATGCACTTTGTCTTTAGTCTCAGTGTCATAATCACCGTTTATCCATTGAAGTGCTTTCTTCTCAATACTTAACTCCAGCTTGCTCATTATTCTTTTTTGTATATTATCTATTTATGGGGCTATAAAATAAAGACCTTTCCAATAATATTAAATAAAATTAATATATGTTTTGATATTCCTCTTAATTCTACTGTTGTGAAATCATCTTCATGATTACTTGTTTTATTCGGTCATATACATTGTTAGGTAATAAGTGACTGTCCCCTTCCCATTCTTCTATCCTTACATTTGGTATGTGTTCTTGACTCCAAGATACGTTCGCTTCATACGGAGCAATCCAGTCATCCATACAATGCATATGTACAGCGGAAATATTAATCATTGACCAGTCATCTTTGATTTCTATTAATGCCTCCGTGTGTGCTAACTTTTCGTCATTCGCAACTTTAATAAACTTGGGCATTAGAGACTTGACCAGTCCGATATCTATTTAGTGATTAAACCAAAATATTTTTTCATCATATGTTGCGATTACTGGGGCCAGGAGTAAAAAATTGAAGATCTTTTCAGGATATCTGCCCGCATAAGAATCTGCAATTGGTCCTCCATAAGAATAGCCAACTATAAGTAAATAGTCGATGTTATACAGTTGGATAATAGCATGCGCGATCTCAACTCGCTCGGTGATGGAAGTTTCTTCATTGCAATAGTCAGAATATCCATATCCTGGACGATCCATGGCAATCATATATAGATTACTGTAAATCCGGATCGATGAGATATTGTGAGAAGTCTTTCCAACTGCCAGGAGCACTATGTAGAAATAGAATAACTCCACTATTTTGCATAATACCAGTTGTTAACCATCTGATTTCCCTATCTAGGATTTGTTCTTCACAAATCTCATAAGAGTATCCTGCTGAATCAAAATGATCTCGAATCCGATCATTACCACCTCTAAGAAATCCAGAAACAGCGTGGAGAAAAATTAGAAGGAGTGCTATGACGATTAAGCTAATTAAACCCAACCAATTAATTATATTTTCATTCAGTTTAGCCAAGATGAAACCTCAAGTGACGTAAAATAAACCATATTTCTAATTCAGGAGAAATTGACTATTCTTGAGTAAGTATAATTAATCGATGACTGGATGGTTCAAAGGGAGGATTCTAATTAATAATTTAGTACTAAGAAGTACTATTGAAACAAGGTTAAAGGTCATATATAATCAACTTTTGTCGCAAACATTGATCTTAGCTAAGAATTGACCACTCTGTAGAACATTGAATCCTGTATCTAATACGATTGTTTGTCCAGCATCAAATGTTACAGTAGAAGACTGTCATATTGATGAAGAACCTAAAACTTCAATGCTTGCTTGCCTGTAGGCAATCGACTCTTGGTCATAAGAGACTGTAACATCATCATAATGTAAACAAAAATCTTTGCAGAACTCTGGCGCCTCTCCATTTATCCCGCGTCGGAGCTGGTCGAGTTCGATTAATTCTAAAGGGTCCTGTGTCCTCTTATTCATAGCAGGAAAGGAAATTTGATTGCCACAACCTTCATAATTATCTACGGTGATAACACCTATTAAGTTAGTTCCTGTAGTTAGAGATGCTCCACAATTATTTCCTCCGATTACGAGGGAATTATAATTACTGAGATATAGGCCTCCAGCTGAATTGGCTATGTGGCAACCATTGCAACTTGATTCAAATATTGGAAATATTTCATTCCAGTCAAGCTGTCCATTATCACAATTATCATCTGCGTTGTCAACGCAACCGATTGGCTGAGAGCAATCAGTAATTGGAAAGTTTGGATCACCTTTGCCATCGCCATCCGCATCTAAGTACCAAGTCGGAATACCTGGCCCAATACATAATCCACAGTCATCTACTATTCCATGACACCCTTCAGTATTAATTGATAAAATGATTTCTCCTATGGTAGCACAGTCCCCATTATCGTGGGTACTTAGTACATTGATTAATATTTTTCTTAGAAAAGTACTATAGAAGTTGGGTCCAGGTGCTCCCATATAGTTTTTGCCTTCTGGTGCACGAGCTATATCAAAGATGCCTAGCTCAATCCATGTACTCCCATCTATTGAATAATCAATCAAAATTCTATTCACTTCTTCTTGACTCTCACCAGTTCTGTTAGAGTTCCAAATATGAGTGGAGTCAATATAGTGGTTGGTGTCAAATTCATATAGTATCCAATGACTTGCAGAAATCACTGTATTTGGATAGATTTTCTCTTCACAAGATTTCCAACTTTTAGCCCAAACATTACTATTATCTACACATTGAGTATTGATGTCAGAACTAACAAGAAATAGGATTATTGTAGGTATTGATTTCATCGTTAATTGGTTTAAGAAATTGGCAATAAACTGAGAGGGCCGGTTTTGGGTTCTGGTATCCAAAACCAGTTGATGTTTGGTAATATTTGATCCAAATCTGCGCTGGAGGCTCCCATCCAAAGGGCTAATTCAGCAAATAGCTCATCACATGATGTCGTTGGTAGTATTCTCCCGTTACCTGTGTCCAATTCATTTCCTAAATAGAGATTAGGATACTCACCATTAATCTTTTTTTCATTTATTCCTCCACCGATAACTAAAGCATTTCCTCACCAGGCATGGTCAGAGCCATCTCCGTTAGAGACAAGTTCTCTTGCAAAATCAGAAGATGTAAATATGACCACGTCATTTTCTATTTGTACCTCTTCGAGGGCTGCATAAAATGATACAATGGCACTATCTAAATTGGCCATCAGGACTCCATGGTCTTCTATGTTATTGTCATAATTATCAAAGCCAGCTTGTTGGACAAAAAATGTTTGGTTAGTCATACTTAGTGGTCTTCGAGCTGCAATTATTTCTGCAACTTTTTCGAGCTTTTGAGATAAACTATCTTCTCCTAAGGAGGTAGTTACAGGATCTCCTTGAGCCAATGTAGCTACGAATTCAATAGCACTATTGCTTACAGTTCCCGCACAGGTCTGTTCAAATATGTTTTGATAGCTTGCTTCCAGTCGACTATCCGGAGACTGCCTTTTTGATGGTCATAAAAGTTATTACTTATAGGTACAGTGTAGTCGGCTCCTCCTTCGTAAAGGTCATGTAACTTCTTTATGGCTAAAGTAGACTTCTCGATCGGTATCCAGAATTCTGTAAAATTTACAGGGAACTGTTTGTCACTATTCTATTCCCTATAGGAAGTTCTTTCCAACCTATATATGCAAATAATTGTGGACCTTTTTCTACATCCAGAGGTACAAAGGTTTCTAAAATATTGGGGGGGATAAACGGCATGAATGTGGCTTTTACTATAACATCTATCGCCTTAGATAATGCAGGATTAACAAAATGTATTTTAATACATCAGGCCAATGAACTAAAGTTGAGTAGATAAAATCAGCACCTAAAGTTGATGGCGCCACCTATCCAAAAATAAATGCTACATCTTCAAATACTTTTAATGTTGGATGATCGTAAATATCCTTCTTTTGGTATGTTGTTAAAGCATAGTATTTTGCTTTGAACTTAGTAGCTTTTTGGGCGCTTCTAATCATCCCTTGGTGTGGTCACCACATAATTCGGGTAAACTCCGTATCTTCCAAGTAGGTCTCCTTATCTGGATTTCTAAGAGTTCTATCACCGTACATATCAACTTCACTATCCTTAGATATGGTGATGGTTTTTTATTAACAGTGATATAGCACTTTGGATCACATTGAAGGTAAACCCTAAAAACAATGTACATTAATCCCATATAGATACATACCCCTAAAAAATGAATCATCCAGACCCACCTGGTGTTTTGGGTCGGTAATTAAATTCCCATCGCTATGATAATATGGATTATGATAGGTAACTACTTGGGCAGCACCTTCAATGAATTGTATGACCTCTATTTAAATAAATGGTTTGTCAAAAGAGTATCTCGTTGATTCTCCTGAAGACCCTTTTGACATAAATCCACCAATAGCTTGATGTGTTATTCCCACTGAATCCGATAGTGCCCTTCCTGCTTTATCTATTTGATATAAGAACGAATTACGCTCATCGGATATGCCAAGAGGATCATATGGGTCCTACCCTAAGTGAAAATCGGCTTCCACAGGTGCGATTCCAGTTTTAGCATCAATTCTACTGAGATCATTTTAGATAATAAGACAAATCTATAGGGTCTACCACCTTTAGCAGCGGTCTCAAGTTTTTCGATAAGAGCAAAGGAGTGTTTAGCTCCTCGAACAACAATCACTTCGTTGTTCTTATGTGTTTCATTCACGATTTGGATGACATCATTGTCATTCACTGGTATCCAGTAAGTAATGCCAGAGACCTCATAGGCATCAATCATATTGGTCGCTTCAGCGTCTTTAAATTAGAATTTAAACAGCGAATGAAATACTTCTTGCATCTTATTCTTTTTTAATTTCATGCATTCAGTGATAGCTTCCCTATTTTGATCGAGGTTAAATTAGATTAATATGATACTTAATTATTGTCAGCTATGATTAATTATGAGTAAAGCCATATCAATCATCACCTGCTAAGATAAAGGATCTTAATAGGTAATTTATAGAATATGTCCTTTATATTTATTTTGACCCTTCAAAAGGGATAAATAGAAGCATTAGACGGATGAACTAATGCTGAAGTGTTCGAAGGGGTACAACTCGTAGATTGGACAGTACTTCTAAAATTCCCATCTAATTAATTAACTAATGCTTGTATCGACTCTAAAAAGCATGCTTCCTTAGCGAAGGATAGAATAGGGTACTAATTGCGACTAAGGAGCGTTTTGACGGAGATAGCTAATTAAATTAAAGCTTTCTATCTATGATATATCTCGCTTCCTCTATTTGCCTTGTTGATGGGGAGAGATGCCTCCAGCGATATCGTTCTAAAAATTGATTTGATTTTTTCTCTATCATGTCAGCGGTCATTTCTCCAATAACGGGAGCCATTTTGAGTCCATGTCCACTACCGCCACTGCTGACAGACAATCCCTTAATCTCTGGATGATGATCTATCCAAAAATGTCCATCAAGAGTGTCTGTATACAAGCATTTTCGGGTATACACCAAAGATGCATCTGATAATGCAGGTAAGGTTTCTCGTAAGAACAGCCTCATATCTGAAACTTCGACATCTGTTACTCTGCGATCATTGTAATATGGATGCAATTCCAACCCGTCAGTATGCTTGGCGACCTTAATAACTCCATGCTGTGAAGTAAATGGAAATCCATACCAGCCGCTATTGGAAATATCAGCTGTAAACACACTTAATTTGGGTATACTGAATAATTCAGAATCCTTAGGACGGAGCCAAAATACAGGATGCCCTGTTGCTTTCATGTAAGGCTTCAGTTCAGGTAATAGATAGGGTGTACTCGTGCCAGCGGCGATAACAGCATGACCACAATGATAGGTATTACCTTCATGAGTTTTAACTCCCAACAATCTCCCATGATCTATAATTAGTTCTTCTGCAGTTTGATTCTCCTTAATGATCACACCTAATGATTGTGCATATTGAGCTAATCGCTCGACTAACCTACCAGATTTTACATAACCTGCTATTGGATTGTAGTTGGCCTCATAATAGTTTTCTGTATTCACTGCGGGGAATCGTTTAGCAATATCATTTTTACTCAGGTTATCTATATCATATCCAGCATTTTTGAGCTGTACATAGCTTGAATGCTCATAAGCCTGGGCAGGACTCATCAATGGTTCTTTACATAGCATGAGGATCCCTACTTGATGATAGATCTCTTCATTGAATAGTTCATTCCATTGATGAAAGCGCTCTATAGCAAGCTCGGCCATTTTGAAGTATTCTGTGTCAGTCCCATACTCCATCCTAACAATCTTAGTAATATCAGTTGAGGCAGCCAAATGATGAGGTATTGTATCTGGGTTGATTAGGGTCACTTGATACTTACGTTTGACCAACTCTATAGCTGAGCTAATACCAAAAACACCACCACCAACTATTAGGATTTCACAAGAATTGGTCTCCATATATCATTTTATGTTGTGTACATGGACGTATCTTTTTAACTGTCGCTAAGCAAAATACAATATGCATTTCTTTTCAAAAGGATCAATCATCTTAGAACTGCATTAAATCAGAAATACGTTTAAGAAATAAGATGAGAATATCATAAATAATTATATTGAACCTGTCGATAATATCTATTTATGCCCAAACCTCCATCAGCGATCTCCTTGCGGGTCCATTTGCATCTGATTTAATAGCGACTGATGATGGCACATCTATAGCTTAGATCGATAATGCAGTTGGAAAGCGCAATATCTTGTTGCAAGTGGAGAGGGCCCTAAATATGGTTAGGCAGATAACTGATTACGATGGTTATGAATGGATCGCTTTAGGTGATGTACATTTTGCACCTGACTGAAAGCATATCGTATTTGTGAGAGGCAATACTAAGAATCACAAAGGAGAGCCTACCAATCCTGCATTATTGTAGCAAAATACAGAGCAGTTTATTTATATATAATCTGTACAGCATACAGAATTGATCAAAATATCTGCAGGAAATCAGCCTGGAATATCAGTAGATGGATCTTGAGTGGCTTTTATTGAACAAGGAAAAATTTGGGCAGCCTCACTTATAGATAGCATCCAAAATGCGTCTTAATTATTTAAGACTCTAAGTAGTCAAACGGATAAAAAGTGGAGTCCCAATAGCAATCATATTGCTCTTGTAAGTAGGAGAGGGAATCATGGATATATTGGTATATATGATCTTATCAATGAGAAATAATCCTTTTTGGATCCTTCGGTCAATCAGGATTATTCGCTTGAGTGGTAGCCAGATGGTAAGCGCCTGACTCATATCAGAATCCCAGGTGCTAAGGATATTGCACCATTTACACCACAAAGAATAGCAGAATCTTGGAGTATCAGACTATTGTATCTCAATGAGGATAAAGCCTAAACTATTTGGATAGCTGATGAAGGTATGGGGTCTGACTTCTTTAGACAACTTCCAATTGAAGATTTAGAGTAGTCTGGAGAGAATCAATTAATTTTTCTACAGGAGAAGGTAGGATGAATGTAATAATTATGGATAGAAACTATTGTAAATTTCAAATACAAATAAAGTTGTAAACGCGAATAATATGGATTTGTTTGCAATGATCTTTAATCACGACTTGGATTTATCGGACCACTTTATATGTGGGTAGGCATTGTTATATTCAGGAGGAACTTAACTAGTTTAATGGCTCAAACTTATGGTTTTATAAGAATTGACTTAATCCATTTTTGTGTTTTTTTGTTTTCAACTATAATAGAATGATATCAACTCTTTTGATTCTTGAGAAAAATATTCTGGTTAGGGTTGCTTAAACCTAAATTGAAATTGAGCCTACACCTGTGTTAGTAGTATAGTCTATTTTACTTTCTTATCTATGTTTTTGATTGGTAATTCATTTGACATACCTGCAATAGTCAGTCTATCATCAAATAAGTCTGGCATAAAGTTGATAACCACTGTTTGTAAAATAATATTCTCTGTATCAGTTGTGATAGAATTACAGAATACAGAACGATTTATATCTCCATTATCATACCTCTTTATGGTTAAATAGATTCGTGAAATTATGTTACGGTAGTTATCCTTTAAGATGCCATGAGCGAATATAGGAGGAATATAATTGCTAATGGGTTGTTCTTCATAGAGTTCCATATAGGTAATTACTCCAGCTAAAAAATACAGATTGATTGTGCCATGGGAATCAGGATCAATATACCATTCACCCAATGACTATTTATTAAAAGGGGAGGATAGTTGAATCTGACCAATTATGGGGCCTTCAGGAATCATAGAAATGTAGGTATTGGTGAAAGAATTAATGATAGCTGATCGATAGTCTACAAACAAATTATGATCCATAAATTATCGAATTATAGATTTCCTAATCAGTACTTTCGGTAATTAGACGGGTAGATATCTCTGGTCAAAGTTTATAGATAAAAAATTGAAGATTTGGTTGTTATATCAATCACCATTCAAATACCTTGTCTGTAGCTATCTAAGCAAAATATTATTATTCATCAAATTTAGTCGTCGGTGGTATATTTTGTTCAAAATTTGCTTGGCATAATAATCACTGCTGATAGTTAGGTCTCTGCAAAATTCAACATCAGCATCCCATGCAACATCTACATTCGATAGCCCACATTGTGGTTTCAAATTCACCGTCCATGCTCACGCATTTGGCCCTAATGACCACTCATTTCATAAGTATGCACTGTAGAATCAGCTAAGCGTGCTACCTAATATGGGTTGGCTGTATAGTGATTAGGATAATCTTCACTGAGAAAATTTAATTAAGCTTTAATTGAATATTTTTGTTTAAATTTTATTAACCGCTATCATACCTAATTCTATAGCTCATGAAACTTAATGCTTTATTGACCATCACCTCAATCTTCCTATTTATTAGTCATAGTTCAGCCCAAATTACGATATGGAAAATAGATACAGAAAATAAGCATGGAATGCATCATATCCATGTTGAAGATAACGATAATGATGAAGAGTCTATTCTGTATCCATGTGGCACATCTTATTATAGTGAGTTACATGATGAAGAAACAAGTCACACATCTTTTTGGTCAGTAAAGAATGAAGGATCATCTACCATTTCGATCACGGATCCTTTATGGCTTTCTGGTGGGATTGATAGGTTTACATTAAAGGCCAATTATGAAGCTTTTGAACTAATACCGGGGGAAGAATTTCATTTTGAAGTAACCTATAATGGCCTTTCTGGCTCCCAAGCTCAGGTTAACATTCAATCAACTTTTGGTTTATGCTCATTAATTATTGATGGAGGAACTTCAGACAGTTTATGCGATATTAGTTGGAGTGGGCCCACAACGGGGTTATGGGATGTAGGCGCAAATTGGGATTTAAATAGAGTTCCTATAGATGATGACTTAGTCTGTATTTTTAGTGCTAATGTAACCATATCCAGTGCAGCTGTAGCTGATGCCGTTTGGGTACAAGGCTCCTTGACAATAGCTAGCAACCATAGTCTTACTTTGGACCGCACGCTTCTTGGGACCGGAGGATCTTCTTTGGATAATGGTTTGAACATAGTGAACAGTAGTGTTGACAATTATGGAAGACTATTCATCAATAATGCACCGGCTAATGGAATATATTTGGAAAACTCAACTTTTGTTAATAGACCAGGTGCATCAATCGAAATTAATAGCCCAGACGAAGGTATAAGTTTTGATGATGGTATTTCGACTTTTACGAATGATGGATCTATTAATATATCAGATGCGGCCAGAGATGGGATGGATTTAGATGGTACATCATTTTCGTTTATCAATTATGGCATGATAACTATCAATAATTCGGGGCAAGAAGGGATTGATGTGGAACCATCGCAATCAAGTACGGCCATTAATAATGGTACTATCACTATTGATGATGCAGAAAGTGATGCCCTACAGATCGACAAAGAAGGCAGTTTTATTAATGCCAGTAATTTATCTATTAGAGGTAGTGTTAAGGATGATGTCGAGGTAAATGATAATGGTATATTTAGAAATAGTGGGAACGTACTTCTAAATTCTCCAGGAGGAGCTTCTGCGATAGAAGTACAAGATAGTGGTCGAATCATTAATGAGTTGTGTGGAATAATCAACGTCTTATCAGAAGATTTACAACTTCAAGATTCGCTTACTTCGTTTTTAAATGATGGGATTTTAGCAATAGTTGGAGACCATGTTATAAACAATGGAACATTCACTAATAATGGTAGGATTGTTACTACAAGTGGCATAATTACTTTCAGTAATGCTATAATTGATAATGGATCAGTGGTTACTGGAGCAATACCTACAAATGATTCTCTCTGTAACGAACCTATTCCAACTATGAGTCAGTGGTCCGTAATTATTTTGTTTATTAATGTTCTGATTATTGGATTGGTTGGACTTAAACAGAGAAGACTGGGCCTATTGCAGAAGTAGATTTATCCTTAGGATATATATTGACCTTACAGATCAGCTGTAAAATTGGACCTCCGTTATGGTTTAGCAAATGTTTCATCATTATATGATTTTGATGCGCTTTTAGGGATTGATATAGATTGCCAGGATTCATTCTGACGAATGTTGCCAATGAAAACTATTTGCCCAAAATGACAGGATTGTTGTACGAATTTTCGATTTATTGCCCCCAATACAGTATATATTATATTCCTGATGTAGATTGCTCTTCCCAGACTTTTTTCTCCAAGTGGTCTAATAGCATTGAGCAAGCACTTCCATTGTCCATTCCTTTTCTACATACGTAAACAAGCAATCTGTCCATCCTGACATCATATGGCGATGCATTTGTTTGAAAATCATAGTTATTCTGTTAATTTTTTTCCAAAAAACGTTCTCATCCAACAATTGCTCAAATGTCTGTTCTACCAGCATCTTATTATAAGAGAATTTCTTAATCATAGATGGCAGGTAGGAATTCACGAATCACGGATTTAGAGGCAATTTTGTCATGTTCCTCCTTATTGTTTTGATAGATGTCAATAAGATCTTATTCCAAGTCTGTGAGAGGATTGCTATGTTTGATTTTATATAGATTTTTTGCCACTATAAATGCTGCCGATAATGTACTTCAATAGAACATAGTTTTCTCTCTGATTTCTCTGATTAGCTTATCCATAGTTTCCAATTACATGAGGAAGTCAAAATTAAAACTTGTATCAATACCACTATTTTGTAGGGTTAATCGGGTAATGTTGGTGATCCCTATATTTGATAATGCGGTATTTAAGTTAATCTTGCCCTTATATTGATACAGATTAGTGCTGATATCTGGGAAGTCTCGGAATTCCATCCGAGTAAAGTGCGTTCTAATAAACGCTCTTAATACTTGAGGAGAGGTCATTAGGTTTTCATCATGGGCTATATTTTTCCTCAAGAATTTGGTTAAATCGAGGAGTGTGTAGAGTTTTTCGATATCTCTATTGGGACGACCCTTATTATTATCAATCTCAGATTTAACATTTTCTAAAGCTGATGATTTTTGTTGATTTGTTTTGCGTTCAGACACTAATTCAGCGAGATACGAGGCTAAAAAACATTAATCAGGCTAGCTGAGAGTGTTACTACCCATTCATTGTTTAATCATTGCGATATAGATCTAACAAATCCATTCAATAGAAGATGGAATGATCCAAAATTGAGATTCTTGTTATATTGGATTACTTGATCTAATTCCACTTCTCATCCTCTCGGCATAGAGTGATATGACTTTTGATCAATTCATACTGCCTCGGATTAATTTAACTACGAATTTCTATGATATAATTACTTCCTGATGAATTAAAAAATTAAGGTAAGCTGTTTTCTTCTCAAATATTAACTAATACAGACATTCTATTGCATATTCAATTAGGGTGAGTCTGCCAATCTTTACATTGGTCAATACATAAAGCTTTCTATCGGGGCTCATTACAGCTTTCCTAAGCCTAATAGGATCATTAATAAATGACTCTTATGCAAAATAGATTTACAGATTATTTATTTTGAAACGCCATAGACTCTCTTTAGAAAGACCTGTAACGAGCGGATTGTCGTACTAATTTGGTTGAGGATAGACAGTACAATATGTTAATTCAATTGGTGTAACAGTCTTACTCCGGTAGTGGATTAGATCGGTTTATTCGATTCCTTAATGTTTAGGGTCCTTGTAGTTCTTAGTTCGATACCCGCCGGTTGTTTTATCTGGCCATCCATAATTAGCACCTGCCTCGATTGGATTGATTTTATTTCATTGTATGGTACCATATTCACTAAACCATATACTTCCGTAAATTGGGTTCAAGGTGATATGTTAAGCTGTTCTTATCCCTGTAGAATATAATCCTGAAACTGCATTGGTTCCAAAATCTGGATCATCATCTTTTATAGCTCCATCAGAGTTGATCCTGTATATTTTGTCACGTTGACCCGTAACATCCTTAGCTACCGGAAGTCCTTCGTTTAATCTCTTTGTAAAAAGTCGGTCTAGGACGGTGACATAAGAATGCTATCTTGACCAAATGACATATCATAACCGAAGTGGAATAAGTTAGCGGCATATGGGCCTTGGTTCAATAGCTTTTTGATATCGGGTAATGTCTGAACGTTAAGATTAGCGCTAATGAACTTTAGTGCAAAGATATCCCCTTATTGTAAAACATGTAACAGATAAATTATCCGATTAGCATCAAAATGTGGAACAAGTAGTACCTCAGGGGTTCGAACATTTTAACCATGATCTGTACTCCCTGTATCTTTTGGATAAGTCCAAACGATATAAGTCTAAATCAATCACAATAGGTTGAAAGAGGTTACTGGAAAATCTTGTTTAGGCTTTTTTGATCTGAGACTTGAGGTCGATTAGGTTAAGATCTTTTGTTAATTCGCTTGCTATAGCAGTATGAGACTCTTAAAAAGCCATTGATCCTGGCTGCTTCATGCCCGATATGATTTTAGTCTTTTTAGGAATGTCATTAACCTTAGGCATGTCATATCTCCTTGCAGTTACATCTATGATTTTTCTATTACTTGGCATATTTCGAAATTCTGAAATTATGAACCAATCCGTATACATCACTGCACAAGTCAAGGTCAAGGATCTCGAGAGATATATGGCAGAATTTACCCTGGCGTTTTAACGTATCTTAGAAAATTATCATGAAGAAGATTAGCAAGCACTACTAATGCTAAGATCCTCGAAGATGTAAGACTCGGTTACTGGACCGTATTATTAAAGTTCCAACCTCAGGTATTGGTTCATGCCTCAATCAATTCTGAGAAGTATGTTCCGTTAGCCAAGCTGATGATTGACGAGTTATGGCAAGGGGGAAAGCGTTGTGATGGTTCCAGCTAATAAGATCACAGCTTTCTATCTACTATATATCTGGCTTCTTCTTTTTGTACAGTTGATGCCGACAGGTGATTCCAGCGGTATCTTTCTAAAAACTGATTTGATTTCCCTCAACCATATCAGCCGTCGTCACATCAATAAATAACTGGAGCCATCTTCATGCCTTGGCAACTTCCACCACTGCTGAAAGATAATGCACTAATCTCTGGATAATGATCTATCCAAAAAGGACCATCCAAAGTATTCGTGTAGAGACATCTTCTGGTATAAACTAATGGTGATTCTGCTAGAGTTGGAAAAGTCTCTCTAAGGAAGAATCTCATCTCTATTATCTCGGCATCTGTTACACGTCGATCATCCAGCTCAGGATGTAAAGTCAGCCCATCGGTATGTGTGGCTATTTTAATTACACCATTTTAAGGAGAATATGAAAAACCGTACAAGCCATTATTGGATATATCAGTAGTAAATACAGGTAATTGAGGAGAGCTCAAAGATTTAGGATTTTTGGGCTTCAGCCAAAAGACTGGATGCCCAGTTGCTCTTATATAACGATTATGTTCCGGCAGTAGATATGGCGTATCTGCTCCTGCAGCAATTACATTACGATCGCAGTAAAAGGTATTACCTTTCTTAGTTTTGACTCCACTGCATTTTTAACTGAACAGAATTAATTCCTGTGGTGTTTGATCTTTTATGATACTCACTCGCAAAGATCTTGCATACTCAGCCAATCTCTCAATTAACCTCCCAGATCTGACGTATACGGTTTTGGCATTATGGCTTGCTTCTACTATATCAGAATTAATTACTGAGTTTTTTTTCATAATGTAGAATAATTCAATCACTTTAATCAGTAATCTCCGTCGAAGAGCTGTTCGATAATTGCTCATTTATATGATTGTGACTTGCTCTAAATAGCATTCTTATATAACATTCTGAACCCTACCACTGAATAGATTTCCTCATTGAAAAGTTCATTCCATTCATAGAACTGTTCGATAGCAAGCTTTACCATCTTGAAGTATTCTGCATCTGAGCCATATTCCATACGGGCAATCTTACGAATGTCTGTAAAGCCACTAAGTGGTGGAGGACGGTATAAGGATTGATTAATATTACCTTGAACTCGCGCTTAGCAAGTTCTTGAGCGGTATTTATCCCGAAGTCCCCACGATGAATAACAAATACATCACAGCGATGCATTTTTCTGAGTGCAGAGATTGAATGAAGTTCTGTTTATTACCCTTAAGTCAACAAGTTCAGTTTTGATTGAATAAATTGTATCAATCACTAAAATAAAATACGCTCTTGAAACTTTATTATTCTTTGATTCAATATCAGAGTTATATTAGATACAAATAGAGAAAATATGAGAACACTATTCGTGCTTTTATTACAAGGAGTAATTGGATTGTTACCTGCTCAACCTTCGATTCTAGATCTTCTTTCTGGACCTTATGCTTCTGATTTGATAGTTAACGAGGATGGCCGAACTATAGCGTGGGTAGACAATGCCGCTGGTGAAAGCAACATATTTTTTGGAAGTGGAGAAGGGTTTAACACCGTTAGGCAGATAACAAATTATCAAGGTGATAAAGGTATTGCCTTAGGAGATCTTCACTTTACACCATCTGGTGAACATATAGTCTTTGTTAGAGGTAATACCAAGAATCAAAAAGGAGAACCTGCTAATCCAGCATTACTACAAGAGAATACAGAACAGGTTATCTACAATTATGATATGGAAAAAGATGAATCTATTAAAATATCATCTGGAACTCAGCCACGGATATCTCGAGATGGTAATTTAGTGGCATTCATTAAAGATGGACAGGTTTGGACAGCTTCATTAGTTGATAGTTTGGCTAATCCCTCTCAGCTCTTTGAAACCAGAGGTAGTCAATCAGATATCAATTGGAGTCCTGACGATTCTCTTATAGCATTTGTGAGTAATAGGGGAGATCATTCTTATATCGGTATTTATGATTTAGCAGAGAAGAAGCTTACATTTAAAGATCCCACAGTGGATCGGGATTTTTCTCCTGAGTGGAGTAAGGATGGAAGCCAGTTAGCTTATATTCGAAGGTCTAACTCCAAAGAAATCCCTCCATTTACTCCTCAGAGAACAGCGCATCCATGGAGTATCAGATTATTGGACATTGATACTGGGCAAGCTCGAACAGTATGGACGGCAGAGGAAGGCTTGGGATCTCGTTTTTTTGGTCAGTTTCCTGTTAAGGCTCTGGAGTGGGCTTTTAATAACCATTTGATTTTTCCATGGGAAAAGAAAGGTTGGATGCACCTCTATGCTTTGGATATTACTTCAGGAGAAGTAAAACATCTTACTCCAGGGAACGGAATAGTTGAAGGTTATGAGATGTCAGTCGATCTCTCCAAAATATATTACACTACCAATATAGGAGACAACCATCGTCGACATATTGGGGTTATAGATTTATCCACAATGGAATCAAAATTATTAACCATTGGTGAAGGATCTGAATATAATCCGGTACCTACTTCCTATGGTGTGGCATTCCTCCATACTGCTGCGCAATACACCTCTCGGCCTGCGATCTTAGCAGATAGTAATATTCAACTTATTGGTGACAGAGCAATAACATTCGAAAACCATAAGGTTCCAGAAGTCATAGAGATCACTGCCACGGATGGAGCATCATTCTATGGGACTTTACTTTACCCCGATAACTATGATGAAAATAGAACTTATCCAGTTGCTATCTTCCTTCATGGTGGTAGTCGTAGGCAGATGTTACAGACTTATCATTATAGTGGATATTATAGTAATGCTTTTGCGCTGCAACAATATTTTGCCAGCCAGGGATATATGGCTCTCACTATTAATTATCGCAGCGGAATAGGCTATGGTTTGGAGTTCAGAGAGGCAGAAAATTATGGAATCACCGGCGCTAGCGAGGTCTATGATTTGATCGGAGCAGGGGAGTATCTGACTTCTCGGAGTGATGTGGATCCTGAGCGCATAGCGCTGTGGGGTGGCAGCTACGGCGGATATTTAACTGCTCATGGATTAGCGAGGCGTAGTGATTTGTTTGCTGTAGGTGTGGACATTCATGGCGTACATAACTGGAATACAGAGTTGCCGACTTTTGCACCATGGTATGATGTGGCTCATTATCCAGATGTGGCAGCATTAGCATTTCAATCTTCACCTGAGGCATACCTGGATGGTTGGAAGAGTCCTGTTCTATTAATCCATGGGGATGATGATCGCAATGTCCCTTTCTCAGAGACTGTTGTCCTTTCTGATCAATTGAGAGATCGAGGTGTTTACTTCGAGCAATTAATTTTTCCAGATGAGGTACATGGCTTCCTACTTCATGATAACTGGGTAAGGGCTTATGAGGCAACTTTTGAATTCATTGATCGGCATATAGGACATCAATAGATTTAATGGGAGCGATTAATTAGCTAAAGGCCCAGATGGATGCATATTGTTGATTACAATTTTGGTCACTGCACAACATTGTGTTGATAGATTTATCTAAACGTATGGAACCCACCACTTTTCTTGTAGATCAGAGTCAATACGAAATATGACCTAATGGAGGAGTGTTATATTTCAGTCTGTGATCAATAACGGTTTTGACAAATTCTTCTACTGGCTCGTCCCATGTATGTTGATAGGATAGTGTAAACTCAGCCTAATAAACGGGCATTGCTTTTTTCGTATTGGCATCGATTGCTACTCGCACAGCTTCATTAGGGAATAAATAAATAGTATGCCAATCATCATTAGATTGTCCAAATTCCATAAAAGTAAAGTCAAAAGGACCATATCTTTTGCCAATCTCTTTAAAGTGGCTACCATAATCTCCATCACCGCTAAGCCATATATGCTCTTTAGTTGTGTTAAAGACCCAACCAGCCCAGAGTGTTTTTAAACGATCTGTTAGGCTTCTTCCAGAGAAATGCCTGGTATGGGTTTACATGATTGTCATCTTCTGAGGTACCTTCTTGCCACCAGTCAAACTCTCTGATCAAGTTTTCCTCAACACCCCAACTGATCAGGTGCCTTTTGATACCTAAGTTTGCATAGGATTTTTTAGTCTTAGCCTTCAGCTTCTGTATGCTGGAGTAGTCTAAGTGATCATGAGTCAATAACAGCAGATCGATTTCCAGAAAATCATCTATCAATTTTAGAGTGCTATCTGAAAATCGTTTAGTCAGAATAGGAGTGATCGGAGTGGTGTCTTGGCCCGGCATAAGGTCTATCAAGATTGTTTTTCCGACTAAGCGCATTAGAACCACTGAGTGTTCATATCATATAAATTTAGCAGTAGGCTCAGGTGTCATAAATGCTTCTCTATTGAATGGTACGACAGGCAATGGTTGCTTGGGTTCACGCCGATCAGTATAAACCAATTGCTTATAGATGATGCCTGGCATCTTTAATGTACTCGTGCTTAGAGAGGTCTCTTCTAAGTTTTGAAAACTTTCATTACGCCAATGTGCTGATCGCTCATATTATCTTTGTAAATCTACAGTCATATGTCCACGAAACTGTTTCCAAAAGTTATTCATGCTATATCTTACTTGCTTTTGAAATTCTTCATTTTTTAAGCTTATAGAAGTGTCAGGAATTAAGGGTTAGAGTCTTGCCGACCAGTTCTGTTTTACTGCTGAGGTAGTTGCCGTGCAAATAGCATTCGGCTTTATAAAATGATAATTGACAGGAGCTTAATAAATAGAATTTAAGTTGAATGTTTTTTCTTTAGGACTATTATGATCGAAATATTAGGCTTTATAGCTGCAGTACTTACGACTGGAGCGTTCTTACCACAAGCATGGAAAACTGTCAGATCTAAAAATACCTCTGGGATTTCTCTTCCCATGTATTGCCTTTTGATGATAGGATTGATCCTATGGATCATATATGGCTACATGATAGATTCTAAACCGATCTTTTATGCCAATGTAGTCACAGCTACCTTTTCCGCTTTTATATTATTTTACACCCTGAAGAATGTCATTCGAAGTAAGGACAGGTAGCTAAGAATTCTAAAATCCACACACTGTGTAGGACAGAATTTTAATTTTCATACATGGCTTGATAAAATGCCTATTAATCTCTAGGTATACTAATACTATCCCCAATAGTATTTCTTGCAACGTGAGAAAATTATTATGTTGAGCTAATTTTCTCAATTATCCAAAATAAATTTTGATACTTAGCAATTATGCGCAATATTTAATCGAATTATTAATATCGTGTGATATGAAGCCTACTAATATCTCAGATCCTGAATATTTTCATACGGTTGTGGATTGTCAATATGCGTGCCCTGCACATATCCCAGTACCAGAATATATACGCCTAATAGCTCAACAAAAATATACAGAGGCCTATATGATCAACTGGGATTCTAATGTTTTTCCAGGAATATTGGGACGTACTTGCGATAGGCCCTGTGAGCCTGCATGTCGCCGAGGCGGAGTAGAAGAGGAACCAGTAGCTATCTGTCGACTGAATAGGGTAGCTGCCGACAATAAAGGTGAAGTATCACAATTGATGCCACAGATTCCTGAACAAAAGAATGGAAAAAAATAGCGCTTATAGGTGGAGGACCAGTATCATTGACAGTTGCCAGAGATCTTGCACCATTAGGTTATGAGATCGATCTTTATGACGAATGGTCTGGAGTAGGAGGAATGATGCGTATGCAAATCCCATCATTTGGGCTACCAATAGAGGTGCTTGATGAAGAGGTCAATTATATTCTGGATATGGGGATTAAGACTCACTTCAATCATTATGTAGATGGCATGAAGGGAGTGCTTGACAAAGATTATGATGCTATGTTCGTTGGGACAGGAGCCCCTAAGGGAAGAAACTTGAACATCCCTGGTCGAGAAGAGGCTGATAATAATGTACATATAGGTATTGAATGGCTCGCAGGTGTAGCATTTGAACATGTAGATTCTATTGGAAAGAAGGTAATCATCTTAGGAGAGGGTAATACTGCTATCGATTGTTGTCGTACCTCTAAACGATTGGGAGGTGAAGAAGTGACAGTCGTTGTTCGTAGCCCATTCAAAAATATGAAGGCTTCTTCTTAGGAAATTGAGGATGCTCTTCAGGAAGATATCATCATAAAGAACAATATGCCTCTGAAAGAATTTGTTGTTGAGGATGGCGAGCTTAAAGGTGTGCTCTTCGAAAAGGTCATAGCAGAATATGATGAGAATGGCAAGCGTTCATTAGCGCCTAAGGTTGAACCAGACGAATTTATTGAAGCAACGGATGTAATCATAGCCATAGGTCAGGATAACACTTTCTCCTGGATAGAAAAAGATCTCGGTATAGAGTTTGGCAAGTGGGAAATACCTGTTGTGAATAAAGTTACCTTTCAGTCTACTTTGCCAAAAGTATTCTTTGGTCGGGATGCTGCCTTTGAGCCTGAGAATGTCATTACGGCGTTAGCTCATGGCCATCAATCTGCAATATCAATAGATCACTTCTGTCAAGGAAAGAGAGGCCATGAACGGCTACCACCTGTGATTAACCTGGTGAGTCAAAAGATGGGTATACATGAATGGATGTATGATGCGGCAGTAGTTGATGATCTGAGATATAAAGTTAGCCATGAAGACAAGACTCTTACTTTGAATGACAGAAAGGTGGGAGTAGAGCTGGGTTTCACTGAAGGTGAAGGTTTTAAGGAGGCAACGATGTCTAAACTGTGATGTTCAGACTGTATTTAACACTGATAGGTGTATAGAATGTGATGCTTCTATGGATATATGTCCTACCTCGTGCATCTCCTTGACCAATAATGGAGAAGAAGAGGAACTACGCACAAGGTTAAGTGCGCCCGCTCTGAATCTTGAACAGTCGCTCTATGCATCTGATAAATTACCAACACAGAGAGTTATGGTTAAGGATGAGGATGCATGTTTACACTGCGGCCTCTGTGCTGAACGATATCCTACGGCAGCTTGGGATATGCAGGTCTATTTATATAATATTACTAAAACTCATGGTGGATGTCAGACAAAAGAAGTAGCATAGCTAGTGAGAATGCTATGGAAGAACAACATAAAGATAGTCTGAAAAACAATTTTGTTATCAGATTTGCTAATGTCAATGGAACAGGATCAGCGAGTGCTTATGGATTATTTGCTAAGTCAATTTTTAGGAGTGGAGTACCTATGGTACCCAAGAATATATTCCCTTCTAATATTCAGGGTCTTCCGACATGGTATGAAGTAAGAGTAAGTGAAAAAGGATACCTAGACAGGAGGGATGGAATAAATATACTTGTCGGTGTGAATCCACAAAGTTTCAAGGAAGATCTTGCCAGTATACTATCAGGTGGATATATGATCTACGATAGTTCTCGTCAGCTTCATGAAGGATATCTCAGAGAAGATATCCACATGGTGGGTATACCTATGATGAAGTTGAGTATGAATTATGAAGTAGCTCGACTTTAGCAACTTTTCAAAAATATTATCTATCTCGGGGCACTGGTAGCTTTACTGGATATTGATATTGAGATTGTCAAGAAATTGATTGAAGAACAGTTCGCAAGCAAGCCTAAATTGTTGTCACCAAACTTTATGGCACTACAGGTTGGATATGATTATGCCCGAAGTGCCTTCAATTGTCCATTGGATATCAGAGTTGAGAAACGAGAAAAAATGGGAAATAAGATATTACTTAAGGGTAATGAGGCAACGGCACTTGGAGCGGTATATGGTGGTGCTACCTTTTGTGCTTGGTATCCGATAACTCCATCAACATCGGGAGCTAAGGCATTTGATAAGTATGCCCATAAATTGCGGACCGACGAAGTTACTGGTAAGAAGAAATTTGCAATAGTCCAAGCAGAGGATGAATTGGCTGCTATCGGTATGGTTATCGGAGCCGGTTGGAATGGTTACCGTGCCTTTATCTCAACAAGTGGCGCAGGAGTGTCTTTAATAAATGAATTCATTGGGCTCGCATACTTTGCAGAGATACCGGTTTTTATTGTTAATGTCCAAAGAGGAGGCCTATCTACGGGTATGCCTACTCGTACTCAACAAGGGGATATTATGTCCTAGGCATATGCTTCGCATGGGACACTAAACATATACTACTACCATCTACTCCGACATAATGCTTTGAAATGTCAGCTATTGGATTAGATCTTTCAGAGCGATTTCAAACTCCTGTCATCATGCTTTCAGACTTAGATTTGGGTATGAATAAACATATAACCGAACCATTGTCATGAGATAAAAACCGAAAGTATGACCGAGTAAAGTGCTTGACACCAAAGGATTGGAGGACGTGAGTCAGTTTGGATTTGATGAGAAAGGGTGGAGTAGATACCTCGATGTCGATGGTGATGGCATCCCATATCATACTATACCAGGGACCCACCCATCTAACGGTGGCTCCGTCACGTGAGTACCTAAAAGGATGAGTATGCAAAATATACCGAGAAAGCTGGGGTTTACAAGCGGAATGTAGACCGTCTTACAAGAAAGTTTAATACGGCTAAAAAAGTGGTACCTAAACCTGAGTTTTATCCGGATAAAATAAGTAGAAAGTATGGATTGATCTTTTACGGTACTACCACATATTCTGCCATTGAGGCAATGGACTCTTTCACTACTAATGGATTACAGATGGATGCGATGCGCATTAAGGCATTCCCATTCGGGGTTAAAGTAGAGACATTCATAAATGCTCATGAAGAAGTATTTGTCATTGAACAGAATAAAGATGCTCAGATGCGAGCTTTATTGATAAATGGGTTTGATTTCGTACCTCAAAAGTTAGTAAGTGTTCTGAACTATGATGGCTACCCGATAACCTCTGACAATATTATCAATCAGATTGGAGAACATCTATCCATTAAAGAATTATTTAACAAAAAGTGATATGAGTTTTGTAAAGCCCTCATTCGTCCATCCTGCTATGCCTAAAAATGAGGTAAGATACCTCAAACGTGATTATGAAGGAGCGATATCTACCCTCTGCGCTGGCTGTGGTCGTGATTCTATCAATGCGGCTATTATTACGGCAAGCTATCAGCTCAATATCGAACCACATCACCTTGTCAAGTTATCGGGCATATGTTGCTCCTCCAAAACACCCACTTGTTTCATGAGTAATAGTCACGGATTTAATACAGTCCATGGTCGGATGCCCTCAGTCGCTACTGGGGTAAATCTCGCTAATAAAGATCTAATTTATCTTGGTGTATCTGGAGATGGTGATACTGCTTCTATCGGTATGGGACAATTTGTACATGTAATCAGAAGAAACCTAAATATGACTTTTATCGTTATGAACTATGGCTGTTTTGGTCTAACCAAGGGGCAGGATAGCGCTCTTGCGGATTTTGGTACAATTAGTAAAGCAGGTGGTGGAGCCTCAACACCGTTTCAGGCTATTGATCTCGTTGGTACGGAAATGGAATTGAATGCCAGCTTAGTTGCACGGTCATTCTTGGGAGATAAGAGATAATTCATTCCTTTGTTGAAGGCGGCTATGTCCCATAAAGGAGTTGCTTTTGTTGATGTGATATCACATTGTGTTACTTTTAATAATAATAAGGGTTCTACCAAGGCATATGATTATGTTAGGGATCACATATTAGTAACGGGAAAATTGGATTTTGTTCCAGAGCAGGAGGAAATTAGTATAGATTATGCTGAAGGAGAACAAAAGATTGTGGAGCTCTTCGATGGCCATTTCTTTAGCTATTACTCTAGTTTTCCAATCTCTCAGAACAATGTCATCAGCTAGCAGCTCTGCTATACCAGATAGGTTTATAGCGGCATATTTGCTACGGTAATCGAGCGCTATCTCTTTCTTAGATGGTTTGCTCCAATCCTTAAGTGTTATTTTTTCTCCTGAGTAGTAGACTCCATCATACTTTTTCATCAGCTTCATCAATTCATTCCCTAATATCTCAACCAAATTGCCAATAGTACTCTTGATCAACGTAGCAAAAGCTGGAAACTCTCTGATCAGGGGCATATTGAAAAAGATGACGTCATATCATAATAATGATCTTGTAATGACTTAATTAGTGATTGGATATGTTTCTCCCATCTTCCTGGAAGATTCAAACTAAAGGCGTCAATACCACCCAAACCTATGAAGATCGGATCCACTTGCTGTTCTATAACACCCGGAATGATTTTAGAATTGACGATTTGAGTTGTATAACCGTTTCAAATGTATAGCTTCTATTTAGAGGGCCGATCAAATAGTCTCGATAATTCATTGCCTAATGGGCCTGAGAAATCTTCAGCATGTGTATCAACTCCAACTCCTGCTATGATGCTTTCTCCAATGGTTAATATTCTTAACCCAGTATTCTTGATAGAGTCATTGATATTACTCATTCCTTGGTTTCCCAGCACCTCAGGTACCTCAGGAGCCACAGACCTAATGCGCTTGCCCTGATAATACATGAGGGCTAAGAGCGGGATTGAAAGAAGCCCTCCAGCAAAGTATTTATAATCCTTGATCATCTATCTCGATTGTTGCCATTGTTTCTGGAATTCAAACAGAGGATATCTACATTATGATTTAAAGAGGAGAGTATTAATTAGATATTAATCAAATGAAGTTATGTACATTTAACAGATTGACTATGAGCTATAGTTTTCTTTAAGGAGCTACTGATTAAAGGAATTATCGTGAGAAGAAATTTAATCCGTCTTAAATTCTGGTCTTTTAATGTGATTAAAAAAATTTGGGTTTGGTTTTAAACTTGGCTCGTTAAAAAAATCATTAGCGGCTTGCATGGCACATGGATTGCTCCAATTGGTAGTTGGGCCGTGTTTCCACCCTTTAAAAACCAGATGGTAGGAATTTGTCAGATTATTGGTCATTGATTCAGCCCATTTTACAGGTGTCAATTCATCATATTCTCCGCTTATTAATAGTAAGGGTATATTACTTTTAACAGCTTGATTTTCTATCTCCGGTACTTTCGTTACACCCCCAATTTTGCAAACTTTCTTATCAAAAACTGCTGGTGATAACCCCTTGACTGCAGGATGCTCATTGGTTTCTTTAGCGATTCTTTCTTGAGAATTAAATGGGGACTTTTCTGTACACTAAACGGATAGTCGCATTCCTGTTCCAATTCCACCTCCCGGCTTTTGAAATACTGACTGCAGTTGTTTTTTACCAAAGACAAATCATTATTGAGTAATTTATTTATTTCAAAAGGGATATTGGGCACGCTTCCTGTAGAAGCTTAAGAGAACACATTGACCAAGTCTTTACCTTTGAGATAAAAAGTTTCTATTTGCCCATTATTAGGGGTTTCTACTTTAATGATTAGTGGATTGCGTGTTTTGTCTTCTAAGTATCTAAGGAAGCAACTTTTTAGATCCGGAAAGGTATTATTACAACCAGTACTGCTTTCGCAATCGGTACGTAGGTTGTCCAATGACTCCAATAGGTTGTTCACATTTTCTTCGTTAAAAGAAGCTTCTAATGGAAGTGATGATTCCATAATTACACTTCTTATTTTACCAGTATAATCTCGCATTGAAACCTGTCTAATTTTAGTGCTGTAGGACATGGTCAACAAATTGTACTTCTGAATATCCAGCACATTCATTAAGTTATTAATGTCAGCTGCAATCTGGTTTTTTGTGTAGCTATTTAAGTCTATTCCTTTGTTTCGTAATCTTTCATTTTACGCTCTAGCTACTTTGTGAAAAAGTCTATCGATTGTGATGGTGTCAGAATTCGGAAGATTGGATTGATAAATGGCCTTTGACCATTCAGGGCAGTCCAAACTGGGCTTGGCATACTGTGTTCCCCTTTGCTCAAATAAGATGAAATCGCGATCATCTAGATACTGATAGTATTTCATATACTTTGACGCACGCATAGAGGTATAACCAGGGCCACCAACAGTATATACAATCGGATCAGATTTTGGATTTTCACTTCGACTTTTAAAGATGTATATAGGTAGCTTTATCGTATTTCCATTTGGCCTATCTCTATTCTCGAGTACTTCTAAATATCCAAAAGTATATTTCTGCTTATCATTTATCTTATTTGTGGTTTCAGTTGTTTCTATGAATTTTGGTTGAAAGTCTATACCGTTTTGTCCATAAAAATTGTGACAGATTAGGAGTGCAACAGTAAATGTCAAACTTTTGATGATTGAATTCATATTAAGCTTATTAAGATGTTTTTCATTTCCAATGGATAATTCTCCAGTTAAAGGATTAGTCATTATAATCAAATAGAGTAGTATTGATGCTATTTTCATATGCCATGTTTTGATACTTGACAAATGAACCACATAGAAAGCACCTAAACATTCACATTTATTAATAAATGAATTGTCTCTTAATTCTACTTAAACTTTGCTCTGAAACTCCCAAATATGAAGCAATGTGTTTTTGCGGTACTCTTTGAATAAGATTAGGACTTGTTTTGATCAAGAGCCTATATTTTTCAGACAAGCTGTGTAACTGTATACGTGCTAATTTTTCGACTGTTGCCAGGTAGGCATTTTCAGCAATAATTCTATCTAGTGCTTCCAATTGATGTGATTTGCGATAAAGCCTCAAAAGCTCCGTCTTGTGGAATTCTAAATAAGTGGTCCCTTCTATTGTCTCAATGTAGATTTGGCTCGGTTCTTCTGTCAAAAAGCTATGGAAATCAGTCGTAAACCAGTTTTCAAGATAGACATGATGTGTATAGTCTTTACCATCGATAATTTTATAACCTCGGAGAAGTCCTTTTTTAGGAATAAAATCTTCTTTGTTGGTCTATCTGGATAGCATATTATCTGATTCTTTCTTACCTCTTTTTCAGAGGCTATACTTGTTAAAAGATCATAGCTCTCATCAGAAAATTCTAAGTGCGACTGAATGATTTCTTTCATTTTCTATGAGAAGAGTTTGTTGTAAGTGCTAATTGTATAGGTTGAAAGTTAATGGCCACGGACTAATTCTTATGTAATTAATGCGCTATCGGTACTAGATAAGCCATTTAAAAATTGTTGTCCATCTTTCTGCCCAGCTTCATCATAGCTTTCATATCTGAAGGATTAAAATCGAGACCCTGCGTACTTGCCTTTAGCTTTTCAGTAGGTCGAATCATATGCATCTTATGGGGTGTCCTGAAAAGGAACTCTTGATTCGGGACTGTAATTTTGAAAGCTTGATCAATCTGTGCTCCTTTCTTCAATATTTCCTCGTAGAATTGGTCAATCTCACTCACGAATAAGTAGATCCAAGTATGAATCTCCGAAGTGGAGCTATTATCAACTCTCTTGTTGAGCTGTATAGCAACCTCTCCAGAACTTATAATCATATAGTCTACTGTTTATCCCAATTCGAACTCATCTTTAACCTTGATAACATCTCTATAGAATGATACTGATTTCCAAATTTCTACAATGGAGAGCACCTTAGCAGCATGAGAAATATATTTAGACATCCTTCAGCTTTATAATTCCATGATAGCACCGTCTATCCACTGCAGTCGATCAGTAATCCAATTCTGCATGTACTGTACTTCGGCATCATAACTGTTGCCAACGAAGTTGTTTGGCCAGACATATTCTTCGATGACAGTCCAGATATCAAAGTTTCGAGAAATAGCTCCAGCTCTGTTCAGGGTATTTATATCTTGATCCATCCTGGCCAGGAGTTGTGCGGTATTCAATTCATTGGCACGTAGTGAGGCCCATCGAGCCTGTAGTTCACTAACAAAAGATGGGTCATCCATCAATCGTTCCCACCAAAATGGTGCTAACCAAAAGTCATTAGGACATCGTTCATTAAATCGGAATGCCCACACATCTGATGCACCTCCATTACAGTAGTCTGCATTACCAAATGCCAAGTTGAAATCCCAAATGGGCCCCATAGTCAAAGGGCCATTCTTATCCTTATGCATATAAGTGCTCAGTCTATAACCATCCACATTGTTAGAGATTTCGTTGAGGATAAAAAAGTCTGTGAAACTGCTTACATCTATATACTGGCGGTATCCCAGCAATGAATCTAAGAAATCTTCGGAAGCCAATGCTGCTTCGAAATCGTTGATATAAGTTGAGATATAATCTTTTTGTTGAGCAGTAATGTCTTCCGCATCGGGATATTCATATAGAAAGTAGATATTCTGATCACCAGAGGCATTAGAAGGTCTGAAGTTCGAGGTAAATGAATTCAAATTATTGTAGCCAGATCCGAGATTGCTTCCAGCCGTTTTATCAATTTTAAGTATGTATCCTCCAGTAACATCTTCTCCTTCATTTTCGTTCTCGTTGAGTCTGTTGATGTCTATGCGATCTCCATCTCTCTTCAATTTTTCCATA
>CACLQQ010000034.1 GCA_902609095.1 uncultured Bacteroidota bacterium
TATTAAATCCAGCTTAAAATATTGACAAAAATAATTACATATCTACTGTATCTCCCTAACATATGATTGATAAAATAAAGTGAATATTTATAGATCATAGTTACTTCTTATTTTTCGTTCCAAAAATCAATAGGACCTACCATATTAGCAACATTTCCTTTACTCGGGTAGGTATATATTTTGGTTGTTTTAGATGAATTATGTCCTGATCCTTCTTGGATATATCTGATATTAATGTTTCGTTCTACCAACTGTGTCGCATAACTATGCCTAAGGTTATGGATGGTAATCTTCTTATTTATGTTACAATTTTTCAATCCTATGATCAATATGTTTTCTATGCTCTTAGCGCTATACCGCAACTTATTTTGGCCATTGAATAGATAGACCATAGGCTTATAATGTCGATAATATTCTTGTATTTGTTTTAATAATGCTTCGGGCATGGATATATCTCTATCTCTGGCGCCTTTGCTGTTCCGTATTCGTATGATACGCCGTTTGTTATCCATGTCTGTGAGTTTCAGATTTATTAGTTCAGACTTGCGCATCCCGCAAGTGTAAAATATCATTATTATGATCTGATGCTTTAAATTTTGTAGCTTTTGATGAGTTTCTGGATCTCTTGCTCTGATAACATATTTGGTAGTTTCTTTCTTTTCTTTGGTCGTTCTGTTTTGTTAATATTTATTTTGATGTCGCTCTCTGTTTCTAAAAATAGTTTGAGAGCATTAACCTATACATTCTGAGTGTTATAGTTTCTATTATCTTTTATGAATCGTTGATAGTTGTATTCATGTATTTCTTTTAGATTCAGGCTTGCAATATCCCAATTCTCCCACTAATTCAAAAACTGGAGCAGTGCTTGCTTATAGTGTCCAATGTTAGTGGTGGTATATCTTCGTCGTACGAGGTATTTCTCAAATGATTGGACTTTTGACATCCAAAATTCATTAATTGCTATAGGCCTATTCTTTGTCTGCTTCGGTTGATTCGTGGATAGTATGGCTGGTATTCGTTTCATAGATTTTGGATTATCAGGTAAGTGCCACTGACGATTTGTTTGGGAGTACTTCCCTCCTGGAATCTTTTTTATTTATTCTGTTCTTTTAAGGTCATATGGCATGACTATAAAGAGCCTGTCTTCACCACGATGAACTTTCTTTTGGATTGTGATATTTGTTTTATCATTTTTCATACACTGTGGTAACTTAGGTCTATTTGTATGATTACCAATGTAGTTCAGAGGATTTAACAATTAAACCATCAACCATTATATCCTTACATAGTTAGCTTAACAGGACATAAGTGAAAGCAGTGACAGGATACAAAAAGCGATACGAAAGATTATTGGAGGCGATCGAGGTGGAGCGTAAGGCGGAGGAGGATTTTTTCAGGCGACTATCGAGCTCAAAGTCTGTTAAGGAACGAATAGTGGCTGGAATCCTATGGCAACCCGTCGTTATCAATAAACAGCACTATACGGTTGGAGAGCATGTGGAGCTGGAATTAGTGCCTGCTACATCATCAGCGAGTAAGGTAACCAACAATTTCAGGGTGGGAGCGAGTGCCGTACTCTATATCCAGAAAGATGAGCGTATCGAATTCAGAGGAGCTATATCCTATGCTAATCGTAAGAAAGTCCGCATCATCCTATCGGCTGATGTTATCGCTAAGGAGCATCTGCTCAAGGGTGGAGTCCTGGGCATAGAGCTTATCCATGACGATCGCTCCTATCAGGTTATGAAGGATAGCATTAAATCTGTTATGGCTATAAAAGAAGGCCCACTGCTGACAATCAAAAAAATCATAGATCAACAGTGTACGGATCAATATCATGAGAAAGTTCAGCTCATGTATAGAGATAATCATCTCAATGATTCTCAACAGGCAGCAGTGACTGGGTCTGTGGGAGCATCAGTACTATCAGTAATTCACGGTCCACCAGGAACTGGTAAGACTACGACTCTGGTAGAGCTGGTCAGGCATATCGTATCTCGACAAAACAAAGTGTTAGTGACAGCTCCAAGCAATGGAGCTGTAGACCTACTAACTAAGCGGCTGCATGAGGCCGGAGTAAATGTTGTTCGCATCGGTAATGTAACACGGATAGGGGATAGTATCGCTGATTTATGTCTCGATGAGCAAATTAGGAATCACAGAGATTGGCAACATATCAAGCAAGTGAAGATAGAGGCTGAAGCAGCTCACAAAGAGGCTGGTAAGTTCAAACGAAAGTTTGGTAGTCAGGAACGTATTAACCGTGGGCTGATGTATAAAGAAGCCCGCCAGCTCAAAAACTGGGCCCGAGATCTCGAGGATAAACTCGTCGAACAAGTGCTCCATCAAGCTCAAGTGATCTGCGCAACCTTGATAGGCTGTGCACATAAGTCTATCTCAGACCTTCATTTTGATGTTGCAGTTATAGATGAGGCATCACAAGCACTTGAGCCAGAGAGTTGGACAGCCATGATGAGAGCAGATAAGGTTGTCATGGCTGGAGATCATCATCAACTTCCTCCAACGGTTAAATCTAACAGAGCTAAAGAATTAGGATTCGAAAAGACGGTATTGAATCGACTCACTGATTATATGCTGCAAACGTATCTGCTGAATACGCAGTACAGAATGCATCCACATATACTTGGATTCAGCAATGAGTTATTTTATAATAGACAGCTCAAGACAGCTCCAGAAGTACTCATTCGAGAAAATCCCCATTTCAAGGAGCCATTAGTGTATATAGACACAAGCGGTTGTGGATTTGATGAGGAGGTTAATCCTGAGACCCTTAGTAAGTCCAATCGTCAGGAGTATCTCATCATCAGGGAGCATATCCTATCTATCATGGATGACCTCAATGGTCAGAGTATCGGAATCATCAGTCCCTATAAAGATCAGGTACGGGTCATCCGTAGAGAGATCGAGCAAGATGAACAACTCCGTGCCATGAACATTGAAGTAAACTCTATAGATGGATTTCAGGGGCAGGCGAGGGATGTGATTTACCTCTCCTTAGTTCGGTCCAATGATCGAGGTGAATTAGGATTTCTCACAGATTATCGCAGACTGAATGTCGCCATGACGAGAGCACGACATAAGTTGGTGGTCATCGGAGATATGGCTACCCTCGGAGTGGATAAACGTTATCTGCAACTCGCAGAGCATATCGAGGCACATGGCATATATCAATCCGCCTGGGAGTATATGGCATAATCATTACTCTATCAAATAACTTAGAGTTAAAGAAAGCGCTACCACCCTCTAAGGTCTTTTGTAATACGCAAGGCCTCTGCTAAGTATTTACTGCTTTGGCACTACCTTACGGCAGCCTCAGTCGCTACGATAATAGTTCTTCGAAAACTTTATCTGGCTGGGGTTCAGAAAATTGTAATTAGGTAGAAACAAAAGAAGCAAGAATGAGAGATCGATCTAAAAATTAGTAGAGATTTAAACGACCTTTAGGAGAGCGAACCATGACCATTGTGCGCAGGTAGGAGGTCTCCGTATTCACATGAATAGGAGAAATTTGAGTAATAGAACTACCATGTGGTATATCCACCAGCTATCGCAGTTCATTCATTAGAAAGTGTTCCACAATTTCTAATTCATTGGCTCATGTGGTCTTGATTTTTGGTTACTTGTATGTTGCATAACGAATGGATTAACTTAGAAAAGAATAGATATTATCATGCAGATGCATAAAGATTCAAATAGTCCCCCAAATCATTTAAGAGATCAATGTCATCTCGACTTTTAAAATTAGAATCTTGAACGAAAGATAGAATGATAATTATGAGCATCTATTTTCAGTAATTCACTGTGCCAATTGATCGCTACAGTTACTATATATCGAATAATCGTCTATACCTATATTTATTAGAAATAAAAACCATAGGAGATCACACCATTATTCTTTACCGAAGAGCACGCATGACCTATTTAGATCGAGCTTGCAATATTTTTTAAAAGTAGAGATGGCTCCCCATATCAGTGATTGGGAGGCAGATGGTAAGATAGGTAGAGGAGTTCTGTGTAAAATGTGAGAAATGGGATACCTCAGCCTCGAGGTAGATGAAGATTATGGAGGAATGGACTTAGACTTCTTATATTCTACTATCATTTGTGGAGAAATGGGGAAGCTAGGTTCATTAGTAATCAATATAGTCGTTGGAGTACATGTCTATCTGGCAATGAACTATCTGATACATGCTGGTTCATCTTACATCGAGGAGAATCACTTGGCTCCGAGGGTTGCGGGACAATTGATAGGTTCACTGTCAATGACGGAACCATTCACGGACTCTGATGTAAGATCTATCAGAACTACTGCTACAATTGATGGAGATCATTATATTGTTAATGGTTCTAAGATCTTAATCTCTAACGGATACTTAGGAGATTACACAGTTGCAGCTGTTAAGACAGAATCTGGGATATCTATAATGGTCATTGAACTTGATGCAGATGGGGTCAGTAGAACTAAACTGGACAAGGTAGGTATCAGATGTTCTGACACAGCAGAGTTGGCTTTTGATAATGCTTATGTCCCTAAAGAAAATTTGCTGGGTCAATAAGGGCGAGGATTCTATTAAATGATGGAAAGTTTGCAAGCGGAGCGCTTAACTGGTGTGCAAGGAGCTATAGGTACAATGGAATATGTGTTAAACATTACGTTACAGTACATATCTGAACGTAAAGCCTTTGATCCAGAGATCAATAAATTCCAAGTATTACGTCATCAGATTGCAGATATGGCTACGGAGTTTGAAGCCTATAAGTCATTCACTCACCAAACCAGTTATCGTATGGCACATTGAGAGAATGTAACTAAGGAGTGTTCCATGATCAAGATGAGAGTAGGTGACCTACTGAATGAGATTATTTATAAGTGCCAACAAATGTTTAACGGTTATGGATTCATGTAGGAGTATCCAATAGGACGAGTATATTGAGATGTAAGGGTAATGCCTGTAGATGGAGGGACCTCTGAAATCATGAAAGAAGTTATTGCTAAGATGGTTATCGATCAGGTGGAGTATAAGCCAGTATATAGTAAGTAGTGGTCGGCTCAATTATATTTCAGTGGTTGAATCGAGATATATCTATATAAACCATATGGGGGAGCTATCAGAGGCTCGGTATATATTGACGTGTTAAAGGTTTTAGAGAAAGCTTATTTTCCTAATGTTTCTGGATTAGTTGTAAGGGCAGGTAGTTTTACAGGTGTGGCACATGTTTTTGGGCATAGACCATATGTGATATTATATATTAAAGATCGCTCTTACACATTGGGTCTTATAAGACATGAGCTCTGGCGAGGCGTATCACCTCATCTAAGATTAGAGACACACCTTCGTCGATATCTTTGATCATGACAGTTTTGGCGGACATTTATGAAAGTTGTGGCTAAGAGTCACAAGCAGTTACCAAGCTCCACAAGCATGTCAGGATAATCCTTACACAGGGCTCTACGTTTACTAGAATAACGCGCGATTATTCTTATTTATAAATTTTATATAATGTTCGCCATCCCTTTATGTCAGTTGTCAAATTAAAATTACCCTTTTTATGAATATGCTCGTCTAAATTAGACTCCACTAATTCAAGATACATGTACTATTCTTTGTTAATTTATAAATCAACCGTCTATTGATAATCAATGGATTGAAAAACCCAATGCTGAAGCATCTGAATATTAGAAAACAGAAATATAGTGTATAGGACGCGAGCTTCGGAGTGTTTTAAAATGTTTTTTTTACTATACGTCCCAATATTGAAATACCCTGATATCTATATATAAGATATGTGACAGTATTATCATTTTCCATGTAGGCGAAGGTATTGCTGCGGTATAAGCTTGTGAAGGATCTGTTTCCCAAAGACAACAAAAGAAACTTTTACTCAAGAAAGGGTTAGAGAATATGCCCAAATTATGGGAAGTAGAGAGATTGAAGTCATTCTTTTCCATATTTAGCTACGTAGCCTCTTGATTACATAGTTATTACACATGTTTAGTACCAATTGAATTAATCATAATGGCTTCCCTTGTAAGCGAACTATGCATTCAATAAATCAGTAAGACTGCCCCAAAAGTATCTTGTTATATTTTATTTTCATCCCAATATTAATATCATGATTTCGCGTCAAAAATTAATTTGGGTCGTTCTATTTTTATAAGTCCTAAACTACAAAGCTTTAGGTGCTGATTATTTTTGGATAGGTGGAAGCGGAGATTGGTCAGAAATTAGCCATTGGGTAACCTCATCTGGTGGCATTCTTACCCATGATCAAACACCTACTTCAAGTGATAATGTACATTTTGATGAAAATTCCTTTAGCGCTCTGAGTCAAATAGTCACAATAAATGGAGACTTGGCCTTTGCACAAAACTTGGATTTTAGCCAGGTCCTGTAAATCCACACTTTCAGGCAGATGAGCAAATATCCTTAACAATTTTTGGTGGATGTACCTTAATAGAGGAAATGGATCTTCATTTTGACAATACTATAA
The DNA here is from genome assembly GCA_902609095.1 of uncultured Bacteroidota bacterium. Classification (GTDB taxonomy): domain Bacteria; phylum Bacteroidota; class Bacteroidia; order Chitinophagales; family Saprospiraceae; genus GYS-P2D. The sequence continues at coordinate 6,514 of CACLQQ010000034.1, forward strand.
TTTTTGCTGGTAATAGGGTCGATCTTGAAATTGACTTTGCTGGTCACAAACTAGGAGAGAATATTGTATTTGACGGGAGTGCAGAATGGAATGTCTTAAGTAATATTGTAGTTTCCAATGAAGTAAACATTTTGCAGGGAAATATAAATTCTCAATCTGACAGCATAAGTTGTAATTTTTTATGTCAGCTACGGATCTTCTAAGAAGGATTGACTTAAATCAAATCACACTTGTTGTTAATGGTAAAACCGATGATCTGTATCACTAGGGGTCCATTCTCAATAAATATACAGTACGCTTAAATACTGCGGGGCTAAGCATAGATGGTGGGACATCAACTATGATGATTACTTCTGATTATGCAAAAATTTACACGAAAAGAAATGGAAGCATAAATTTTAATAATATTTTAGTCAACAATTCAAGCGGTTTATTTGAAATCATAAACCTTTACGATAAACCCAAATAAATATAGAGGGCACTCTGGATATAAGATACTCTGGTACGATTATATCTACGATAGAAGTTGATACGGACCCCATCATTCTCCTATCGGTTAAATCGGGACTTGAAACAACATTCGGCTACTTAGATGCGGTTAGATCTTATGTTGAGACAATTTTGCTTTCAAGTACCGTATCTGGGGATCCAGCCATATTTCGAGCTTCCAACACATTGAAAGCGAGTTTCGTCACAATCAGAGATATCCATGTCATTGGTGCTGGTGGTCAGTCTGACAATAGTATCGATTTTGGAAATAATGTTGGTTGGATGATCATGAGTAAGGATAATGAAAACTTTTTCTGGGTAGGAGGTACTGGAAACTGGAACGATCCTGCTAATTGGTCCTCAACTTCAGGTGGGCCAAGTGCTGGATGTATCCCAAGTAGCGTAGACAATGTGTTTTTTGACGATAACTCATTTACACAACCCTAGCAAAAGGTCATCATCAATGTACTTAATGCGACGTGCCGTGATATGATATGGAGTAGTGATTTGGTTTTCCAAGTTTCTCAGGAGCTGAACAAAGTGGTATATACATTAATGGTTCTTTAAGGTTTACACGTGAAATGAATCATGACTTTCAAGGTAGTTATTACTTTATTTCAGGAGAAAAAGGAAATACCATAACCACCTCTGGGCAGGGCTTTAATACTGACCTCAATTTCAATAATTTTGAAGGTGAATGGATCTTTCAAGATGGTGTCTATGTTTATCAGACCATTTATCTTCAGTTTGGTTCGCTCAAAACAGATGATCAGGCGGTTGAGTGTAGTTCGTTCAATTCGGATTTTTACGGACCTCGTTCGCTTACTCTTGGTTCTATCACCATAAAAGTTATCGAAAGAGACGAATTAATGTACTGTCGGATAAGAACTAATAATTTTACCCTCGACACCGGCACTTCATATATAATAATGAATGAATGGCATGCAGAATTCAATAATTTCGGTAATAACCAAGTCAATTATAATAATATAACGCATGAGGGAAACCGTGGAGGTATTCAATCAGATTTATAAAATGGTAATGTTGGAGAATTCAACATGGTAACCTTTGAAAAAGATGGTAGAATAGACGGTTCAAGTAGAATTGAAACGCTAAAAGTGAGCTCAGGTTGGTGATATTCATTTAACAATGGCCATACAGTTTATATAGGTAAGATTATTGCTGACGATCCATGTGATGGACTTGTTTCGTTATCAAATTACTCTTATTCCGCTAATCCCGCATATATTGAGTTAACTGATACTGATACACTTAACGGTTTCTTGATTAAGGGAATTTCATCCATCAGGAACAGTCCTGTACAGGCTATTGCGTCTGTCGATGCAGGGTATAATAATAATGTTGATTTTGTTGAGGAATCAGGAAGAACACTTTATTGGGTCGGCGGTGATGTGATTGGAATGATGGCATGAACTGGTCACTTTCTAATGGAGGACCTGATGGGGTTTTATACCCAATGCCAGTGATGATATTATTTTTGATGAGAATTCATTTTATTCTGAGTTCGATAGGGTCTATGGCAAAAATGCGCAAAATGCTTTCTATCATAACCTCAATTTTAATTTACCCAAGTTCAATGGCTTCCTTGATATCTTCGTTTTGAATGTCTCCGGCGATATTAATTTCACTGAGGCCTGGTGACTGTACGGCAGTAGCCTTGATATGCTCAGCAATGAAGAGCCTCTATCAATTAATTCTAGTGGAACAATTTTTCAATAAATTAATTTGAGAGGATCACAGCTGGTCACCTTTCAAGATGATATATATATATTGACAACAGTTTGTAAATAGAAGGCCCTATCACGTTCCAAACACAAGGACATAACTTTGATATGAGTTACTTTCAAATTAATTCCAATGATAGCGTTGCTCTGAGTTTACAAATGAGTGGATCAAGGTTTACGATTAGAGGTGAAAAGTTTCCTTTCTTTTTTCCTCTTACAATATTTAGAAATGTTTCACCTGAAATCGAAGGTTTAAATACAGTCTTCGAATTCACCCATGCGACTACAGGGGCTCAAATTCGTAAACCTATTGAGCTTGGTAGTTTTTTATTTAATAATTCGGAGGCTAGCAGTGAAATTCGTGTATACGAACTTTTGATGCTGAGTACGGTTGATTTCATTAATGATGGTATTATCTCTGGGTCGGCAGGAATTGAAATGGGCAGTTTAATTTTGAATTCTGGCAAATCATATCAATTTGAGAGTACCCAAAATCAAAAGGTAAATAAATATCTTAAAGCCCTCGGTAACAATCGCACACCCATAGAATGGAGGAGCCGCTTGAGTGGCGTAAGGACAGATGTACAAATGACTTCAGGGACATGCATAAATATGGATTTTGTGGAATTTCGTGATATTAGGGCTATAGGTAATGGCATGTACAATGCTGCTTCCAATAACACAGATATTGCAATTTCGAATGAAGGGTGGATATTTCCAGAAGTGACTGATGAGGTTGAGGAAGATGGTTTTTTTGGCCCAGATATTTTAGTATGCGATGATGCTGAATTGATCTTGCAACTATTTGATGAAAATGAAATCTCTTCGATTATATGGAGTACTGGATCAAATGAGGTGAGTATAAATGTGACAAAGAATACGACTATTGGAGCCTTCGTTACATTTGCTAATAATTGTACGATCCAAGATACCGTATCGGTGACCTTTGACGAAGCTTTTTGGATCGATCTTGGAGTGGATACTATCTTATGCGAAGGAGAAATTCTCACTTTAGATCTGAACCTTGCCAACGCAAAATACTTGTGGCAGGATGGTTCAGTCAGTGAGGTCTATGAGCTTTTCAACCAAGGATCATATTATGTGGATGTCGCTGTAAGTAAATGCAAGGTAACTGATACAATAAATGTTGAGGTGCAGAGTCAGATCGAAGCTTGTATTGGAGAGTCAATTGTTCTTGACGCATTAATTGAAGGTCAACCAAATTATAATTGGTCAACCGAGGAGATAACATCCTCTATAGAAGTTTTCGATAATGGGATTTATGATGTAAGTGTTGAGTTAGAAGCTTGTGTTGCCATGGATACCGTTGAGACAATATTTTATCAACTTCCAGACATTGGGGCTTTAGACGATCAATCTATTTGTGACGGTGAATCAATATCAGTTGGGATCCAATCTATCCCTAAGCATGAATATTTGTGGTTTAAGGGATAAGATGGTGCTGAAATAAATGTCGAACTCGAAGGAGAATATTCTTTAAGTGTGACCGATGAAAATGGCTACAGTAATGGCGATAGTATGCTTTTGATCGTTCGTCCTTTACCTCGATTTGATATACCCGTAGATACATTGATTTGTGAAGGAGAAATATTAGAATTGAATGTTGAGTATAGTTACGATTCTTACAACTGGGGCAAAGAAGAAACATCTTCTTTTATCACTATGAATAATCCAGGAATGTTGGTATTGACAAGTACTTTGGATGGTTGTGTTTATAGTGATTCTAAAGCGGTGACCGTTCAGAATTTACCAATTGCAAATTTGAGAAATGATACGAGTATATGTGATGGACAAACGATCAACTTTGATCTCTCTCAACAGGACGCAAGCTATCTTTTGTCTGATGGAACATCTGAAAGTTTATTTAACACTTATTTACCAGGCATCATTGCTGTAGAGGTAGATATCAATGGATGTATCTCGTCTGATGAGACCAATTTGTCGATCAAAGAAACGCCTTATTTTGAGTTGGATCTAGAATTTTACTTTTGTACTGATGAATCTGTAGACTTATCTATTGCTGCCCAGGATGATTGGACCATATTATGGAGTAACTGGCGAATCTGAGCAAAGTGTAACGATATCACAAGCAGGCGAGATCAGCGTGGAAACGGAATTAGATGGTTGCGTATATAATCAGACTACCCAACTCATTAAAAATTCTCTTCCAGAATTTGATCTGGGTCCTGACGGAGAAAAATGTGAAGAATCAGTCATTACCCTATCTATCCCGTTACCTAATGCAGGAATCATGTGGCAGGATGGTACTATCGGACAGTCTTATGATGTAATAAATGGGGGTAAGTATAGCACTACTGCCATAAGTCAAAATGGTTGTGTATTTAGCGATGAAATTGAAATAGAAAACGTGACTTGTACACGATTTTCCATATATATTCCCAATGCCTTTTCGCCTAATAATGATGGAGTGAATGACCTATTTCGTGTAGGCATAACTGAGCAGGCAATTATATTAGACTATGAAATGCAAATCAATGATCGCTGGGGAAACCAATTATTTGCTAAACGTGATATAAATGCCGGCTGGAATGGAAGATTTTTAGGACGAGATCTTATGCCTGGAACCTACATATGTACGATAAGAGTTCGATATAGCAATGATTTTGTTGTGGATGAACAAACTAGACTGCAGGGAAGTTTTAATTTGTCAAATTGAGAAGATACCTTCCTTAACGAAGTTTATTGGGACATGATCCTTTTATTGATCCCTATAATTTCTTGATGATACGTTTATTGGGACTACCAGCTGCGGTCTCTTTCAATGCTTTGATAATTTAGCTCCCACTGAATTTAATTCACTCGATAACAGTTTAACATTAGTTGATTTATAAACTGTATTGTCTTTGCATGTAACTACAGCAGCACTAAACTCATGAATATATGATAATTACGATTTAGTGAGCAGTTTTGATTTTGATTTTAATTTTAATAGAATTTTCACTCAGCGTACTCTTTCAGATGATTAGAAAGTATATTCCACACTTCTGGATCTATGACCAAGGAAAGGTGTGTTGATTTTACTTCATAATGAGTGACATTAGGAGACTTATGGTCGATACAGGCCGACCAGTTTACAATACTAACCTTTTTAGTGAATATGGTGCTGATTGGTACTGTAAATGTTGAACTATGATCCAGCTCTTCTGTTAGCTCAAGATATGTTGCGTCTCTTCTTTACCCCATGATTTCTCTCCGATGGTATATTTAGGACCTCCGATAACTGGTGTACCATATGTAATGACTCCTGCTACTTTCTTAGGTATAGATCGAGCTACTTCTCTTGCAACTACACCTCCGAGGCTCCAACCAATGATTGTTATTTTCTTGGAGTTGTTTTTGTTAAGTAACTTTTTAGTCAATATATCTCTGTAGCGTTCTACTTACCCATTGTTAAATCCGATTCCCCAGTATTTAGGATTATAACCTAATCTAAATAAATATACCTATATTGAAAATATAACCGACTCCGGTGACTTCGAGCCGGGAATAAACATAACTCGTTCCCATTTCCAGGTTACTGTTGAGTTAGCCTTCTCAAACTCGTTACAAATCTAAGTGGCTGTAAGAATGAATGTGATTCTTAATATATGGGAGGCATTTTGATATCCTTAGGGTGAGGGGTATCTATGATGTCGTAAGTAGTGGTTTTCATAGTCTAGCTTTTCATCAATTGATTTTAGAGGAACTTAAATGTAACTTTCTTTAAATTGTTTTGATTGTACTTATTGAACCCCTAATAAAAACCGTTCAATTTATTGTTTCAGAGGACTTTGTTTGAGTAGGTCACTTTGTCTCCTGATAAATCCTAATCTGATTACGCACGGGAGTATTTTAGGTAATATAGCTCCTACGATCAGAACGATGCCAATACTTAAAATAATCACTGGATTGACAATGACATTACCTGCATAAAAAATAGAAATAATCACCATTGTTGAGAACGGTAGTGAGCAGGCCAACATGTTGATGGCAAACCGTTGATCAAATGTAGGTACCAATTGTCCTTCGATTTCTTCTATTTGAGATACCGTACACATGTGAGCAAATGGCCAAAAACTACAAGAACTCTGGGGAAATGCGATCAGCACTAAAGCCATAGGAGCAGATAATGTCGGAAAAAGGAGTAAAGCAAATCCACTTAATATGAAAGCCACACCGGATCTCCAGCTCAAGAGCTGAATCATTTTGCCAAATTCACTACGATTGATTCGAACTGACAGACCGATGAAAAGGAGTATCAGCGGTATCATGATTACACTGAATTTCTTAATAGTGGACTGGAGTACTATGGGCAAATTATCCAGAGAGAATCCTCCAATCAACAGTATGATTGCCACCACAATGACTACATTAATAGGTTCACTAAGAAGTGAAAGACCTAAATCCTTTAGCTTTTTTTGAGAAGAGGCATTGCTATTTTTAACGGACCTTTTTTGATACCAATAGGTCGCCACGAGAAAGAGTAGAATCAATCCAAAGAATTTATTTCCTACGTCTGCTAAGGCGGCTATAGCCAATTGCTCATCTCCTAAATATGCCATAATGAATGGAAAACAGGATAGACCCGGTGCTAGTGATGGCATGAGCATACTGCGGGTACTATGAGTCGCCAGGTTATCTGCCTTGAAAATTAAAGGTAATACATATAAGGAAAACCCAAACATAATTAGATTAAAGGCTAATGCCATGAAAGGAAGAAAGAGTAGGGTGGTATCCAATTGAATCTTGAGTAAAGCGAGAAAGATGGTCGCTGGTAGAGCAACGCTCAGGATGATAACTTTAACTCCTTTGATGCTTTCCTTATTGTGTAGCTTCTTTTGGAGTAGATATCCAATAAATATGATGAGTAATAGTTCTAAGGTCTTAAGTAAAGCCTCGTTCATAGTATGATTTCGGTTAGGGATTTATGCCTTAAGCCTATACTAATACCTTAGAAAGTGTATCGCTAAAGAGTTTCATTTCTTCCATTGTCCCCATACTCACTCGACACCAGGTCTTGCCCATAAATTGGAATGATCTAACAGCTACCTTATGATCATACATTTTATTAAGAAATTGCTTCCCTTCCATTTCAATCGGGAAAATCATAAAACTTGTATAGGATGGTACAGGTTTGTGTCCCAAATCCATTAAAGCATTGTAGGTATATTCTCTGTTGGCAGAATTCAGGATTCTCGACTTCTCTAAAAACTCTGTATCATCCATGCTAGCCAATGCAGCATGTACAGAAGGATAACTGATGCCCATTCCTCCTCGTGTTACGGATTGAAACATCTCAATATTTTTTTCGCTTGTAATGCCATATCCTACTCGGACACCTGCCATTCCATGGATTTTAGAGAAAGTACGGGCAACGATGATGTCCTTGCCCTCAGCAACTAACCCTACCATACTTTTTGTCATACCAGCCTCCAAAAAGTCTAAGTAAGCTTCATCTACAAACACCGTTACCCTTTCGGATACTCGGCTACAGAATTCTTTAAGTTTTTTGGCATCTGTAATAGTCCCAGTAGGGTTATTGGGGTTGCATATGTATACTAATTTGGTATTTACATCTATTGCGGATTCCATAGCATCAAGATCATGTGACCAGTCGTCCTTCAAGGGTATTCCTTTCCATTCTGCACCCATAGATTGGGCAACTTTTACAAGAGACATGTATGCCGGATCTGCAGAAACTACGTTATCTCCTTTTCCAAAATAAAGCATCGCTGTTTTCTCCAAAATATCTGAGGATCCGGGCCCCATCAACACGTTCTCTGTCTCTACTCCTTCATATTCACTAATCTTACCTATAAGATCATAAAGCTCGCCCCAAGCATATCGATTAGCCTGCGCAGCATTGCTTATCAATGCTTCCAGAGCTTTAGGCGAAGGTCCGTGAGGATTTTCATTCGCATTCAGTTTAGCAGAAAGAGAAGCCATATTTTTCCAGTCGTTAGGAATATATTCTTTGTAGAATGGACTGTAACAGAAGTTGCCTTCCTGATCTAATTGAGGTTGTCTAAAACTTGTCTCGCTGATACCTATGTGAGGAGCGATTAAGGCTGCACTTAATCCTAAAGCACTGTTTCTTAAATAGGTTCTTCTGTTTATTATGGACTGACTCATAAATGTTGTAATGTAAGATAGGAACTAAAGACAAAATAGTCAAACTACAAGATAGGAACTCAATCAAAAGAGAAAAGACCTGAAAGTAGGTAAGAATGTGACGGCTAAATCATTTAATGCTCCTTTTTAGTAATTGATAATCAATGTATTATGATTGGTAAAGCCTGTTAGGCTCAGTATGATAATTCAGCTAATAAAATCATGGAATTAATCCTCCTCCCCTAAAATGAAAAATTCATTGACGCTCTTATTAAATACTTGAAAAATTAAATACTTGAAAAAGTTTGAGGGCCAGCTCATTAGAGGGCACATATCTATTTTTTTGTATTAGAATTAATAGTCTGTCGTGACACTCTAATCCTTTTAGCGAGCTCTTCTTGTGTTATATCCAGTTCTGCTCATTCTACTTTCAATCTATTGCGCACGCTCAAATCTTTTAAGATTTTCAAAAAATAAAAGCTCAAAACAAACCAGCATAAGAACACTTCAGCTGACGATGTCTCATGATAATTAATTGTTTCCTCGCCTTGAATGTTTCTGATGAGTAGGACCAACACACATGCAAAGAGTGAAAGTATAATCGAATAAGCTATAGCACAGACAAAGGCGATGATATATGCTTGTGATCGAATGTGCTGAATGAATTCATCCTCAAAACCTTCTTTACTTAATGAGGTCATTATAAAAAAATGATCATTAGAGTTCTTAGGACATCTTTGATAATTAGGTTGTTAGGTCCATAGAACTTGTAGAAAATTAAGAAGGCTAAGATTAAAAGAGCCGCAATCAGTCCTGATTTTTATAAGAGTGAGGTTACCTAAAGTTTATGATTCTCATCAATTTACTATGTTCTTCTTGACTCTTTATACACTGATTTTCCACTATAATATCTTTTACCTTATGAACAGTATTTAGTACTAAATGACAGATATACTTTACAAAATGTATGATGTCAATCCAGTATTGGAATTCATATGTATTTCTGATTTCGTTAGTTATAAGGTAGTAGTGATAAGAGGAATAATGACCTAAAATCTAATTCGATCTCAGCATGATATAGATTCAAACAGTAGAGTCGATCAAGGCCTTCCCAAACCGATTCTGAAATTCAAACCTAATCACCTTCTGGATTCCATGCTATCCCCATAATATCATTCTGTTGACTGACAGAATAGAAGTATAGGTCCTTAAGATTGGCTAATAAAGTAGATAGCGATGATCATCTATAATTTCATGAAAGAATTGACAATTGATCCATGTTAAGGCATTGAGTTTCATACAAGTTACGTTACTCATACAAATGTTGCCTCTAATATCTATTTGATAAGGTCTGTTGTACTTTGGATCAAACACAGATGGAGTACTATAATAGCTTAGCTCAATTCATTATAACATATGTTTTGCTTTAACTCCATGTGATTGTCATATGGATATGAGAGGATATCAAGAAGATGGGGTAATGGCCTGATTCTCTTGTCAATGGAGCATACCTCTTTTACCATGAAGTATAATTGAGATTTGATACAATACAAATATGCCTATGAAAATTCTAACATCATATGGATGCTAAGAATTTTCCATAAGGAGGTAAGGCCTGTTTGATATTGTGTATATGGACTATTTATAATTGGACAGAGTATATGATTTCATCGACAGGTTTACTTCAAATTTAATACATATTAATGATATTCATTATATGTTTCGAGTGGGTAACTTCATAAGCCTTAGAATTACCATTATAGAGATACCCCTGTCATACGATTTCGGGAAACATATCTTCAAGGGTGATTTCTTGTTACAGAAGCCATAATATATTGGCCTCTGAATGTTTTACGAATTCTGGCCTCTATTTCAGATGTTCAGAGAAGAATGCGATAGTTCTATACTAAGATAATTCAGCTGCCTCTTGATCATACCTTGGTGTTGTGATTGTGGAATCCATGATTGACGCGAGGATCCATATAGACTGTATAATTTTTGTCATGTTCTTTGAGCTGGGCTTCATAATCTGGTCAGCCTGCATTAACACGTTTATCCAATTCAGCATTCTGTAATAACAATGGAGCCTGAATCCGCGGGACATCAGCATCATCAGGTTGACCACCATAATAAGGTACAGCTGGCTTGAGTTCAGGCATTTTAACGGCCATCATATTCGAGATCCAACCTCCAAAATAAAATCCAACAACTCCAATATGTCCGCTACAATCAGGATGATTCATTATGAATCGTGCTCCTGCGATAAAGTCTTCTAATATTTCATAGCGATCTCTCTTGCGCTGCATAAGCCGTCCTTTATCATCAGTCCGAGGATAACCTCCTAAAGGTGTTAAGGCATCTGGGCCTAAAGCAATAAAATCTCCTAAGCCAGCTCTCCTTGTGATATCTTTGATATGAGGGTTTAACCCTCTATTCTCATGAACTACCAGTATGCCTGTAAGCTTCTCCGTGTTAGCTGCAGGTTGTGCCAAAAGAGCCTTCATAGAACCCCCGCCCTCAGGACTGTCATAATTAATGTACTCACTATCCACTCGAAGATCATCGGCTCTCACTTGTTGACGATCTTCATAGTTGGGCATTAGATAATTGAGGAGATCTGGCACCGTTAAACCTCCAACAACATACAGTGATAATCGATCTACAAATTCTCTTCTATCGATCTTGCTATGTATGTAATAGTCATAGAGATCATTAATGTCCTGATTAATGTCTTTTTCGGTTATTTCACTCATGGTATGATTTTGATTTGCAGTGCTTTAATGTATTTATATATTGAGAAAATAATTTTAATGGTTTTCGGTCGAATTGATAAGACTAAATCTCAAGAGCTAATAATGTGAAGATATAATTATGCCATCAACGCACTCTTAAATAAATTATGACATATACGGGACGAGTAAGTATGAGATGAATGACTCGCTCAAAGAACTGATTGTGATTACTTTAGAGATGGTTATTTGAATCATTATAAATCGCTACTTACTATGCATTTATTAATTGTAATCTTAGGAGTCATCCTTCTTTGTGCGCTGATTGTAGCATTTAAGCTTAATGCATTTATTTCTTTTATAATTATCTGTCTGTTTGTTGGTACAGGAGTAGGGCTGGACCTGAATACGGTAATCCAATCCATTCAAACGGGTATTGGAAATACTCTGGGATTTCTCCTAATTATTTTGGGATTAGGTGCAATGCTGGGGAAGCTCGTAGCGGATAGTGGCGCAGCACAGCGGATCACAACTAAGTTGGTTAATAGTTTCCGTTTGAAAAATGTGCAATGGGCTGTAGTCTTAGCAGGTTTTATAGTGGGTATTCCCATGTTCTATTCTGTAGGGTTTGTGATTTTGATACCGCTTGTTTTTACTGTGGCGGCCTCTACAGGATTACCATTGATATATGTGGGCTTACCTATGCTCACGGCCTTATCCGTTACACATGGATTCTTGCCGCCTCATCCTGCACCAACTGCAATTGCTCAGATGTTTAAGGCGGATTTAGGTAAAACGCTGATCTATGGATTTATCATTGCTATACCTACAATCATCATTGCAGGTCCATTATTGACTCGAACTATTAAAAATGTTGAGGCGGTCCCACTTAAGGAATTGTATAACCCAGTAGTATTAAAAGATGAAGAGATGCCAAGCTTTGGGTTAAGCATTTTTAGTGGCATGTTACCGGTTATATTAATCGGACTATCTACGCTTATGTTAATCTTATTACCTCATGAATTTATGCTGAAATCAGCTATAGAGTTTATAGGTAATCCAGCAATTGCCATGCTTTTATCTGTTTTGATAGCTATATATAATTTAGGAATAGCTCAAGGGAGAAAGATGCCTGAGTTAATGAAGTCACTCTCTAAAGGTATTGCAGGAATTGCCATGATCATATTTGTAATAGGTGGGGCAGGAGCGCTTAAACAAGTATTAATTGATTCGGGTGTGAGTCAGTATATTGCTGATTTGATGATCGGTTCGAGTATATCACCACTTATATTAGCTTGGTTGATCGCTACCGCAATAAGAGTATGTGTAGGATCAGCAACAGTAGCGGGCATGACAGCTGCAGGCATTATTCTACCGTTAGTATCGAGTACCGGAGTCTGCCCAGAGTTAATGGTTATCGCTATAGGTGCTGGAAGCCTGATGTTGTCACATGTGAATGATAGCGGGTTCTGGCTATTTAAGGAATACTTCGGACTATCTGTGAAAGATACACTCAGGACTTGGACTGTAATGGAAACCTCTGTTGGAATATTAGGCCTTGTTGGAGTACTTATTTTGAATCAGTTCGTGTAATCAGTAGAATATAAAACTAAGTCAGTGAATAGATTCGAACATACGATGAGGTGGTATGGTCCAGAGGATTCAGTTACCTTATCAGATATCAAGCAGTCTGGCTCTTCTGGTGTGGTAACTGCTTTGCATCACATTCCTAATGGTGAGGTTTGGCCTGTTGACGAAATTTTAAAGTGGCAAAATTAATTGAGGCTGCTGACTTAAAATGGTCAGTGGTTGAAAGTATACCTGTACATGAAGATATCAAGAAAGGCTCAGGTAACAGCATAGGATATGTAGAGAATTATAAGCAGAGTATCATGAATCTCTCTCAATGTGGGATTAATGTGGAAACCTACAACTTTATGCCAGTATTAGATTGGTCCCGTACAAACTTAGCGTATCAGCGTCCTGATGGATCGACGGCTCTATATTTCGAGAAAACTGCATTCGCAGCATTTGACTTATTCATTCTGAATAGACCTAACGCCAGTTCCGACTATTCTTCAGAGGAGTATGAACGTGCTCAAGAGCGGTTCTCCCAGATGTCACATAAGGATAGGGTCCAATTAACTCAGAATATAATTGCCGGATTGCCAGGTGGAACAACGGAGGGTATTACGGATCTCGTTCGTTTTCAGGAAGTATTACATGCTTATCGAGATATCGACCATAATATATTAAGGAAGAATTTGTCTTTTTTCTTGAATCAAGTGATACCTGTGGCAGAGCAGCATAAAGTCAAGATGGCTATTCACCCTGACGATCCTCCATTTCCATTGTTGGGTTTGCCTCGAGTCGTAAGTAATCCGGATGATATCAACTATATCTTGAGTCAAGTTAAGTCTAACTTTAATGGACTGTGCTTTTGTTCTGGATCATTAGGGGTGAATCCAACCAATGATTTGATTCATATGATTCAGGATCATGGAGATCACATTCAGTTTGTTCACCTACGTGCTACTCAGAGAGATAAACAAGGTAACTTTATCGAAGCCAATCACTTGGAAGGGGATGTCGATATGGTTGGTGTTATTGAAAAGCTTTTAATTGTAGCTAACAAGAATGGCGTTGATATTCCAATGCGTCCAGATCATGGACATAAGATGTTATCTGATTTGGGAAAGGAGATGAATCCTGGTTATTCCCTTATAAATAGGATGAAGGGACTAGCTGAGTTGAGAGGAGTTGAGATGGCTTTATTGAGTAGGATACCAGATTTAATATCTCCCAATCGAAAATCATAAGCTTTATATCTTTTTGAGATTATCAGTTATGACCATTCTTCTAAGTAGATTGATTTTCTGTCAGCCGACATAATTAAATTAAACCGTTTTAGAATATTTGTTCTTAAGACATTCATCTTTTGTCGATTGAGCGCTCCTTAAAAAACTCACCTTTACATTATCAAAAGAGAAAGCTCCAATCTTAAATTGTGGAAGCAAAGCACTTTTAGTTTTCAGCATATTCCCAAAAGAATCTTTCAGTTCACTTTCACTGGTTACCTCAAGTTGTTCTGAAAGGGAATTCGAAGCAACAAAGCTGTCATCTAATAGCAAACTCTTACTGTAACCAGTATAAATCAGGAACTTATCTTCAACTTGTATTGAGTCAATGATAACTGTAGCAGGTATGAACATAAATCCATTCTCATAGTCAAGTTGGATTTGTATCACTGCAGGCCGAATATCTGTTTCTTGGAAGTGTAGTACAATAATGCCTTACTCGAAATCTATCTCTAAGTAACGATTTGAAAATAATTTAGGAATTATCTTACCTTCAGATCCTTTGCTAGACTGGATATTCTCCCAAATTCGAATTTCTGACCAATCGAGATGTCCTATACTCAATTTATTACTCTTGCTATATCGAGACTGACTTTTGCCTTCCCAACCGTGAACATCATGAGATTCTTCCCAACTTCTACTTTCACATGCTTGTGCAGCAGTAATTATGATCGTCAAATCCTTAGTTGCCTGCCATATGAAACATGAGTTTAATAAAATCCTCGTCCTTGAGGAGTCCATCCGATAAAATAACATTGTCTTCACTCAACTCTATGAAAATAGTATCTGGTTTGAGTACTGGAGTATTTAGAGTTGTTTGTGAACGTAAGCAATAAGTACAGCATATTACAGCAAGTAATTGAACGTATATCTTCATATTAAGGATTCAGTTGGAGTCAAATACATTAAACTCATAAGGCCTAATGTAGGATCTAATGACAGAACGACGAATATGAATTGATTTTCTTGCGGTGACCAAAGATAGCTGATCAGTTGTATGCTGACAATGGAGATACCGAAACCAATACAATTAACTATGGTAAGTGCAGTGCCTTTAGTCTGAGGTTCTGTAAACTGTGCAATCATGGTTGAGAATAACGGAGAGTCTGCAATAACCACCATTCCCCAGAGTAATATAAATGCTACAAAGATATAGATTGAACCTAATTGTATAAGAATCGGGGCAATCAAACAGCATATACAGGACATAGTCAAAGAAGAGAATGCTGTGAAACGATTACCACGATATTGCGATATGATCCCACCGAAGACACAAGCTAAGGCTCCAATTCCAATTGTGTAAAATGCCATAATGAAACACTTAAGTCTGCACCTGTATGCAGAGGGTTAAACTTCATAATGATTGGCACAAAGGTCCAAAAGGCATATAACTCCCACATATGTCCGAAATACCCGAAGGAAGCACCTCGAAAAGGTTTATTATTAAAGACGCTCAAAAAGGCAGAAGGTTTTATTGCTGTGGCTGGCTTGCGATAAGGGCCATCAGCTACCGTAAAATAAATAGCCAAACCTCCCACAGTCGCTAAAGAAGAGCTGGTAAATATAACATACTCCCAGTTAAATGAATGTTCTAAGGAACTCAAGAAATGAGGGAATGCAGTTCCTAACATTAAGGCCCCAACTAATAAACTGAGAGATAGGCCAAGACCTTGCTTGGTCGAAGTAATCTGCTGCAATCTTCATTCCTACCGGATCAATCTCAGCTAAGAAGAATCCTGTCATGTACCTGAATAGTAAGAGAGAGATTACGGTATTAGATTCCCATAGGACTCTTAGGTTTGTTATAGCCCCTAAGATTGCACAAACTAAAAAGACCAGGGAAGGAGAAAATCGGTCCGCTATAGATAGAATGGCAAATACTAAGGTTCCAGAAATAAAGTTTAGCTGCACAGCAGAAGTGATATGTCCGACTAAGTTCGAATTAATTGAAAGGCTTGAGCCTATATCATTAATAACAGCATTGCATTACTCGCAAACCATAATGATGTACAGCAGAATTGAGCGAACACTATAATGATTAAGATTATTGACGTTCTTTCAGATGCGTGGATTGGGGATTTATGGTTCATAAGAATGATCGAAATCGGACATTTATGAAGGTATGCCATAGTTAACTTCTTTCAGCCTGTTTGATTCGAGTCAGTAATTCTATAGTTAAGACAATTCCTAGTATAAATACATTATCATTGCCAGGTTTGATAGCTATGCCATATCTGGTTTTCTTAAAGTTATTGCGTGCTATTTTAGCTATTGGCTCATGTTCATTCTCGATGGTGTAATCATTACCCCAGAAGTTCCCTTCAACGAAATATAAACCTGCTACTGTAGAGATATCCATATTATTCTTGAACGAACTGGTTGAAGTAAACTCAGCTCGAACTTCATTATTAATGATCAATTCGAATTTTTTCACAATAAAATTCCATCTCCTTTTGATCCGGAAAATCTCCCGATCATTCATGTCGAACATCATTATTTCCTTGAGCCACCAACCGGTCTTGACTTTGTAAAGTTGCGACTTGCCTTCCCATATCTTATATGAATTAGAGAAGAATCCGTGACAAGTGATGCTGTATTTGGTGATATTCATTGTGCTCGAAATGTACGAGCATATTTCCATAAATGGGAAGGTTTATCGACTCATAAATATTTTAATAAGATAATTGATCAGTAATTCTGTAATGGAGAGTGATTACATTTATATCCAACTATGATCGTGGAGCCTTCTAAAGTAGCTGAAGAGTTTGTTCTCCAAACAGATATGCATCTATTTCTAACTGGTAAAGCTGGTACTGGTAAGACAACTTTGCTCAGAAAGATTGCAAATGAAACCGATAAGAATATGGTTATCGTTGCACCGACAGGAGTTGCTGCCATAAATGCAGGAGGAATGACGATTCATTCTTTCTTTCAATTACCCAGTGCTTCTTTTATACCTAATATGGAGGGTTTTTCTATGGATGGAATCATGGATTGGAAGACACTCGCACAGCAGCACCGATTGCGTAAGGAGAAGCGCCAGATATTGGTGGAATTGGAGTTGTTGATCATTGATGAGATTAGCATGGTTCGTGCAGACCTTCTTGATGCGATTGATTTTACGCTTCGACGCATTCGGAAGCGAGAAGAATCATTTGGAGGAGTACAGGTATTGGCGATTGGTGACTTATTCCAATTATCGCCAGTAGTGAAGCCCCATAGTTGGAATCATTTGAAGTCTATTTATGCTTCACCATTCTTTTTTGATTCCATAGTTTGGAAGCGTAGCAATCATGTTGCCATCGAATTACACAAAGTATATCGTCAAGAAGATCAAGTTTTTGTAGGTATTCTTAATCATATAAGGGAAGGAGTTTATGTAGAGGTTGATTTTAAACAGTTGAATGAACGCTATTCTGAGGAAACAGAGAACTCTGATGTTATCACTCTGACGACTCATAATAATAAAGCAGATACAATCAATACTAGAGAACTTGAGTCCTTAGAATCCTCTGATATATCCTTAGAGGCAAGTGTTTCAGGCCGTTTTAATGAAAACTCCTATCCTTTGCCCGAGGAAATCGTCGTAAAGAAGGGAGCTCGTGTGATGTTCGTCAGAAATCATCCCGATGGATTCTATTATAATGGGAAGATAGGGGTGGTAACTGGCAAGTTTGATGAAGAGCTATTCATAAAAGTGGAAGGAGATGATCAGCCTATCGCAGTCGCTCCAATCGAATGGAAGAATAAGAGGTATTCTCTTGATGATGAAACTAAAGAGATAAAAGTAGAAGAAATAGGGAGCTATAAGCAGTATCCAATTAAACTGGCATGGGCAGTAACCGTGCATAAGAGCCAAGGATTAACATTCGACGAAGTGAACATAGATCTCGCTGATACATTCGCTCCAGGACAGCTGTATGTTGCTCTAAGCCGATGTAGAACTTTAGAAGGTCTAATATTATCAAGCAAACTATCTCGAGAGAATATTAAAGTAGATCAAAGAGTCATCGGGTATTACGATGAAATAAGATCAAGAGGAGATTTAGTACAGACATTAGAGCAACAAAAGGAATTGTATAAGCAGAAAAGCTTAGCTCAATTGTTCTCTTTACAAAAGCTAATTGTACAAAATGATCAATGGATCGATTATCTTGTAGAATCTGATAGTCCCGATAGAAATAAGTTTTTAAAGCTCGCTCATAATATTAAAACTACCCTCACTGATCTGGATAAAACGGGGTATAAATTCAGACAACAACTAAATCACTTATTTCAGAAAGACTCGTCAACCGATGCTAATAGCACTGAACTCATCATAGAAAGAGTGGTCAAAGCAATAGATTATTTTACTGCACAACTGTTCGAACATGCGATTAAACCTCTCGAAGTGTTGTATCAGGAATACAAAAAGGTCAAATCATCTGTGCTCATCAAAAATATGATGTCACTGAATAATGATCTATGGCATAGTGTACAATCGCTATATGACGCACACCATCAAGGGCAAAAGGTTTACTTAGCAAAACCGAAACATAAAAAAGCGATCTTCTTTGACCCTAATAAGAAGGCTCCCAAGAGAGTGAAAGGTGCAACATATGACTTGACCCTGCAATTATTTAAAGCTGGACAATCTATTGCGGATATTGCTAAAAAGAGGTCTTTAGCTTCTACTACAGTTGAGAGTCACTTAGGTAAATTGCTTCAGGATGATAAACTGAGCATAACAGAGCTTATGGAGCAAAAGCGAATTGATAAAATCTATCCACTATTATTAGCACATATAGATTTAGAGCTGTCAGATATGCGTAATAAGATTCCATTTTACATAAGTTACTCTGAGTTGAGATGGTTGAGAACCTGGTATAAGAAGACAGGTGCAGATCAAATAAAGTAGTATACTTATTCATAGAGATAAGCAGTGCATGAGTTACGTCTGAGATGGATACGCAGCCTAATCTTACCCTCAATCGTTCTTACAGTGTTATGAGATACCTATTACTATTTGTTTATGCATGGTTTTTAACATTGTTCCTAAGTTGTGGGGAGGGAGCAGATCCAATGTTTGAAACTTCGATAGATACTGATCTGGCGGCTCAAGAAGTACAAAATGAAAGATTAGATCGATTATTCAACAATCAAAGCTTAATACCTGCGAAGTTGATTGTAAGAGTGTCTGATATCCAAGGCAATCCTTAGGTCGAACTCAAGTCAGGATTGGTAATGAACAGTACAGTACTGATAATGATGGCTTAGTTTATATTGCTAATGAACCACTGCGCCTTGTAGCTAATGCACTTATTTGCACTAAGGAAGGGTATTATGAAGCGATTAAGTCTGTTAATGTCACTGGGAATGAATAGGTTATCAATTTCACACTAATACAACGCAGTTTTTCTCGTGATTTCATTGCTTCTTTAGGTGGCTCATTTGAACTGAAAGGAATTGAATTGGAGTTTGAGCCGATGTTTATAAGCCGTAAGGATGGCACGTCATATAAGGGTAGGGTAACTGTTGCGGCAATTTATTATAATCCTGAGGATGAAAGTTTAATCAACTTGCCCCTGGTCAGTTCTATGGATTGACGGACCAAGACCAATTGAGTTCGTTAGCAACATATGGCATGGTACAAATCGAGATGACCGAGACAGGTGGTGAAGAATTGGAAATTAGGGAAGGATATCAAATTGGTGTGACGATACCTGCCTCTACTCATGCTCCTGAATCTATTCCCTTATGGAATCTGAATGAAGAATACGGACTGTGGGTAGAAAAAGATATCGCAATCAAGGAAATTGGGACTTATCGGTTTGATGTGTCTCATTTTAGTACTTACAATTTTGATGTGCCTATAGAACCTTGTGATGTTGTGGAGGATCATTTAATTACGGTATCCAGTAATACCGGATTAATCTTGGCTAGTGAGGATCTTGATCTATTTATCAATAGTCCTGGGAATAATAGGATGATTCCTTTCCGATCCATCTCAACTGATGGGTGGGGCCAGTTCCGCTTTATCAGTTGTATGGAGATGTTTCAATTCTACATAAAAAGTAAGAATTGCAGTGAATTGAATAGCCCCTATTCAGTTAATGAAGATCAAAAAATTGAATTATCTTCGATTCGATATGACCTTGATTTGGCTACCAATGGAAAAGAATGTATAGCTCCATTTGTAGGGAAAAACTTTGTTGGAAGCTTTTCAAATCGTTCTACTACTATTGGTTTTGGAGGCACAATAGTTGAAGGCTCAACTTTTAACTCATCGAGCTGTGTTGATGTGAGTAATTTAGAGACTGAGAGTAGTCTGTCAATAACTATTTTTGATTATAGAGAGCTCATAGTATTAGACGATATATCAGTTGAGCAAGAAGGCATTACCAATTGGGTGGCTGATATTAGTTATTGTGATCCAAAAAATGTTACCGATGACTATGTCATAGAGTTCGGAGATCGGTGGTTTGAAATTGAGGTTATGGAGCAATTGGGCATAGAAGAAATCACCTTTGGCCAAGCCAAAGAGATTACTCGACCGTCTTTGTCTTACAGCAGTATAAGAAGTCTTTCTGGCATTAAATTCTTTCCAAATCTGGAAATATTAGTAGTTAGTAATGCTACTATACCCAATTTGTTAGATCAACTGAGCAATAATAAAAAGCTGAAACAATTATGGCTCAGAGAGGTAAGTATAGGATCTGACAAGGGTATAGCTCAGCTAAAGGAATTAGAAATATTGAGAATAAATCTAAGCCCATTAAAATTTATAGATGAAATTGCGGAGTTAGAAAATCTAAAATTTGTTGACCTTCAGTCTAATCGAATCGAATCCATATTAAGGCCGTTCGTATCGGATCAGTTGACGTCAATTGATTTATCCTATAACCAATTGAGCTCACTATTTAATTTGTCGAATATCTCGAAGCTCGATTCTTGAGATGTAAGTCGTAATAATATTAGATTGATTCGAGACCTTCGTAATGTATCAATACTCTCTTATATGAATATTGAGACTAATGAACTCAAGGATTATTCATCAATAGACCACTAAACTCAGTTGAAAGAGTTGATAGCAGGTGATTTAGGATTAAAAAGTTATACTGGCCTTGAGAGATTGACCAGTTTAGAACAATTAGTGACTCGTCAATTAGAATCTTCCTTTGATATATTCAGTAATCTTACAAATTTACGGCACTTGGAGTTCGCTCGAAGTAATGGGCGATTGAGTGATTTCGAAAATTTAAACTGGTTAGCTCCATTACTCAAGCTCGAATATTTAGAGTTGTACAGTATCGATGTTAAGGATATATCAGCACTAAGTGATTTACCAGAGTTAGGAGAATTATACATGGGACACACAACATTCTCAGATGTCATTCAAATAGGAGAACTCGATCAATTGTCAATATTATATCTTCCCCGATGTGGTATTGACACAATTGAACCTTTTTTACCATTGACTAATTTGACCCAATTGAATGTGCATTCTAATAACCTATCTGAAGATCAGAAATATGAACTACGCATAACCTTGCCAGTTACAGAAATATTTTTCTAAGTTAAGTAGTGATATTGTATCGCCGATTGCTTTTCAAGGGCCATTGCTGCTGAGGCATTGATTTGTCACGCAGTTAACTTATGGAGATTTGTTTTGACTAATCTAACCAGTCTTAGAAGTTCATCATTCGATTGCGACTAACGATAAAGTCACATTTAGCTTTATCAGTTGGTTGAACTAAGACCTTAAGTCTCTGATTGAGGTATGGATGAATCTCATGAACAGCATTCATATTATCTATTTGGCTTCGATTGATTTGATAGAACTGATTCTCATCTAATTCACTAAATAGATTTTCTATAGTTTTACTGTATATATGCCGATATGTCCATCTGCAGTAAGTAGAAAAGTAATACTGTCTTAAGAATTTACGAAGGTGATCTCTTTTATATCTACATATTCCTAGTGTCCACCTCTCTTTACAAGGTATCGGTTTTTCTTAGGCTTGTTAATAGACTGTATAATTTCTCGCAGCTTGTCAGCGCCATTGAATTGTTGTGCATAGAGCCTTTGGTGTCGATCCATCGACTTCCTAAGATCATCGATATGAATAGGTTTAAGTAGGTAATCGACACTATATACTTTGAATGCATCAAGAGCGTACTGGTCATAAGCCGTAGTAAATATGATCGGTTTATGTATTTCGAGATGGTTAAATATTTCAAAACTGAGTCCATCCGCTAATTGAATATCCATGAAAATCAGATCTAATGATTCTTGATGGTTTTGAAGGTAATTCAGGGAGCCTTGAACCGTATTTATATTTTCGATTGTAACAATGTCGGGGTTGATTTTATAGAGCATACTCTTGAGGTACTGGTATGCCTTGATTTCATCTTCTATGCTTAGGATATTTATACAGTGCTATTAAAGTAAAGGAAGTGATATGATGAACTCACCATCACTTTTTTCGCAGATAATTTCTTTATCAGTAAAATAAGAAAATCGTTCTTGAATGTTCTTTAAACCCATACCTGTTGAGGCAACTGCTTCTAGCTTTTTTGTAGGCTAATTCCTTACAGTGATGTACTGAGTCTCATGATTAATCGTAATATCTACTCTGAGAGGCATGCTCTTAGAGACAATATTATGTTTGACAGTATTTTCTATTAATAGCTGAAGACTCATGGGTAATATGAAATACTCTTTTATTGCAGCATCAGGAATGTTGATGGCCAGAGTATCTTTGAATCTCACCTTAAGCAATTGGGCGAATAACTCTGCAGACTCAAGTTCTTTGCTGAGCGGAACTTTCATTTCTTCATGTGCTCTTACAGAGTACCTATATAATTTGGATAGCTTAGAAAGATATTCCATCGCCTGATCTTAATTAACAGGTATCAAGTTCATCAGGGTGTTCAAACTATTAAATAAGAAGTGTGGGTTGATTTGATTCCTTAGATTGTGCAGCTGTGTTTGTACATGTACTTTCTGCAATCGTTCATTTTCTACTATTGACTTCTTGTATTTGAAGAAACAGTAAAAGACCTCATAAAAAGCCACTATTAGTGCTGATGGCAGAAATATATTGACTAATGCTTGCAAATGATTAGCATCACATCGTCATTCATATGGCATAGCTTCAGTACGATTTCTGCTACCATGCTCAAAATTGATTTGAGAATTGGAGCGGAAAGTATGATGAAGACAATCTCTACAGCAACTCTTTTGGTAGCATCTTTGAATTCAGGATAAAACTTTTGAAGCTTTAGAATTACGATCCTATAAAAGACCCAAAATCCTATGTAGAATATGAAAGACTCCGGAACATGGTGTAGCTAGTAATCATGAGGACCGCTATAATCAAGATTTAGCATAATTGGCATCATCATACTCAAAACTGTCATACCTGTGCGCATCAGCCAGCGATCATCAAATCCGAGTGTATCTACACAAGGTTTAAGTATTCCCATGAGTTAGAATCTGTTAATCATAAAAAATGAGCAGCAGCCTGGAGGCTGCCACTCTTACAAAATAAATTGATTTCTTACGATTCTTTTCATTAAGTGAATGGAATAGGTATATGAACTGTATTAACTACTTGATATGTAGACTCACTTGTTTCCACTTTATTAAAGGTTTTATTTGATAGAATAACGGCTTGATCCAATGATCTGGTTACTCTTTCTACTAATTGACTTTTCACAATTTTACCTTCTTTATTAAGCTTCACTTTTATAACCACAGTTCCATTAATTCCGAGGTCTTTAATGAATTCTGGATAAACAACCGATTCCTTGATATAAGAAGATAACTGCTTGATGGCATCGGTAGAGTGATATTCAACTTTAGAAACTGTTTTGGTACCAAAAATAGGTAATTCATATGCAGAGATATCA
>CACLQQ010000035.1 GCA_902609095.1 uncultured Bacteroidota bacterium
AAAGGCAGGTTACATGTATAAGCAGGTTACATGTATAAGAAATGTAGTTAGCGGAGATTAGTCTGTAATAATTTATGATAGGCAGACCAACCCATCCCAATTAATTTTTCTTGATTGAGAATAGGTATTGCATGAACATCAGGATGATTATCAATTGCCTCTAAAACAGAACTTTCTCTTAGTAGATGTATGAGTGGATATGGTGATCGATTTGTACAATTAGTTATAGCATCCTCATTAGTCCCTGCAAACTGATAATCCGGATGAAATGTAGCAATCTGAATGATACCTTCTAAGTCAAGGCCCTCGAGCAGGACATTTAGATTGTCAACCAGATTTAGGTATGCTTGAAAATTAATTTCCTCTCCAAGGATTAATACCGTAGTCTCTAACTGATCCTTGGACGTATCCTGTAAATGATTCAATTCTCGCATAACATACCCATATAAATCGAGCTCTACAGGGATAGCTCGAAATCTTATTAAATCTTTTTGAAATGGCAAATGAGCAAACGGGCAAAGGTTTAGACCTAATACTACTTTCTCGATCCAGTCCTTTGTTGCCTTTATTAACTCTTGCTCACTGGTAGGGAGCATCTTACAACTCCTTTATTTTTAGATTTCGCCAGTATACTTTGATTCCTCCACCACTATGTATTTGTAATGCTATTGAACCTTTAGCACCACCTATTTTCTCATCGGTAATAGTAATCATCTCCATTCCATTCAACCAGGTGGTTACTTGTCCTCCTACTGCCTTAATCTTCATGGTATTCCAATCTCCAAACTTCAATGCAGCATCCTTAGCAGGATCTGGCTTGATTAACCAACCTCGTCCGTAAGATTCATAGATGCCTCCTGTATGCTGTCCCGGAGGAGCTACCTCAGACTGCCACCCGGTTATTTTAGTTCCTTCTATGCTCGATCTGATGAATACCCCACTATTACCATTTGCCTCTTGTTTAAAGTCTACACTTAATTCAAAATCTTTATAAGTTTTAGCAGTTGCTAAATATCCGTATTCGGCATCAGGACCACTTTCAGAAATAATCATACCCTCCTGTACATACCACTTTTCAGTACCATAATTTTTCCAACCCTCTAATGAATCGCCATCAAAAATGGATTGGTATGAACTGCAACTAAATAAACCACATAGCGACAAAAACAAACAAAATCGAAATATCATAATCACTTGATCTAATTAATACATAGTCATAAACTCTTCAAAAATGAGCCTATCAAATCAATAAAGTCTGAAAAAAGTAATACTTACTCCTTATATAAATACTAATTGTAGAGTCTAATGTAGGGATAAATGATAATTTAGCTGCTATGCCTATCAAACTTCAATATGTATAGATCAATACTTTTAGGATTATGGATTGTACTCAACTTGTCCTGTTCCAACAAGGAGTCTAAAAGACCCAATATTATCGTTATCATGGCGGATGATCTTGGATATGGAGATATCGGGATCTATGGTCAACAACTAATTGAGACGCCACATATTGATTCCTTAGCTTCTGCGGGGGTAAAATTCAATCAATTCTATTCTGGAGCACCAGTCTGTGCACCCGCCAGATGCATATTACTTACAGGTCTGCACAGCGGTCATGCTCAGATCCGTGGCAATGACGAATATAAGGATCGAGGAGACGTCTGGAACTACATAGCTATGGCAAAAGATTCATCATTAGAAGGTCAGGCACCAATGGACTCAGCCACAGTTACTATCGCTCACCTGCTACAAAAAGAGGGCTATGCTACCTCATTATTCGGTAAATGGGGATTAGGATATCCTGGCAGTGTCAGTACACCTAACAAGATGGGGTTCGACCAGTTCGTTGGTTATAACTGTCAGCGCCAAGCACATACCTTAACACCACTCCATCTCTGGCATAATAATCAAAAAATTCATCTCAATAACGACACCTTAGCACCACGAACCAAACTTCCAATAGAGGCTGACCCTTATGATATGGATAGCTATACCATGTATAATCAGCAAGATTACGCTCCGACAATCATTTTTGATAGCCTATTAAGTCATCTATATCAAATCAAGGATAAGGACTTTGCATTGTTTTGGGAAACCCCAATACCGCATGTTCCCTTACAGGCACCTAAGAAATGGATCGATTACTATGTAGAAAAATTTGGAGACGAAGAACCTTATCTTGGGAATAAGGGTTACTTTCCTTGCCGATATCCGAACGCCACCTATGCTGCCATGATTAGCTATTTTGATCAGAACGTAGGAAGATTAGTAGACTATCTCAAAGATCACGATCTCTTTGACAATACACTGATTCTGATTACTTCAGACAACGGGCCAACTCATGCAGGTGGAGTGGACCCAACATACTTTAATAGTGGAGGGCCATTCTTGCAAGAATATGGTTGGGGCAAGGGATTCTTACAAGAGGGTGGAATCCGAGTCCCTTTGATAGCAAGTTGGCCCAAGATGATTAATTCAAACAGAGAATCAGAACATATCAGCAGTAGTCAAGACATATATCCCACTATAGCACAAGCCGCAGGAATAGATATAACTTCTCTAAATCTCGATGGAATCAGCTTTATAAATACTCTATTAGGTGTGGAACAAGAACCGCATCAATATATCTACTGGGAGTATCCAGAGTATGGCGGGCAACGAGCTGTACGATATGACGAATACAAGTTCCTTCAAAAAGATATCCATGAAGGCAATCAAAAAATCAGCCTCTATAACCTAAAAATAGACATCACTGAAAAGAACGATATCTCTAATCAGAACCCTAAGTTGATGATGTGGGCTGATAGTATTTTTGCCATAGAGCATAAAATGTCCAATAATACGAGATGGCAATATGGCATTATTGATGGTGCTGAATGATTTTACAGACGCCCATGACATCATCTCCTAAAATACCAGATCATCGACCCACTCATGTTGAGATTGACCTTGGCGCAATCAAAGACAACTATCATAGGATTAAGAAAACCATGTCTGGTCAAAAAATACTGTGGGTTCTCAAAGCTAATGCCTATGGTCACGGCCTAATTAAAATTGCTCAACTCTTAGAAACTTTAGGATCCGACTTTTTTGGTGTTGCTTATGCCGAAGAAGGAATCACACTAAGAAAAAATGGAATAAGGAGTCCAATATTAGTGATGGGAGGGATTAGCGGCTTTCAACTTCCACAATTTATTGAATATGGATTGACTATCACTGCAAGCTCCATAGAAAAGCTCAATCAAATTGAAGAGTGTGCTAAATCCATGGGAAAGGAAGCCATTGTTCATCTCAATATAGATACAGGAATGGAGCGCATAGGCATTCATCATTACAATGCTAAGTCGTTGATAAAGGCAGCATTAGATGTAGATCATTGTCAGATAGAAGGAATATACACACACATGGCTAATGCTGATCTTTCAGATGATGAGTTCACTCATATACAGCAGGAGAGATTCGAAGAAGTCCTACAATATGCCCTTAAGGAGGGATTAAATATTCCTCTAATACATGCTGCCAACTCAGCTGCTTCATTAAGGAATGATAGTCTTAGATACGACATGGTGCGATGTGGCTTATTGTTATATGGTATCTATCCCAATCAAGAATTAAAAAACCTAATCGATCTCAAACCTGTATTAAGCTGGAAGACTAGAGTGGTCTTCTTCAAAGTTATTGAAGCGCATAAGCCTGTCAGCTATGGCGGATCATGGCAAAGCGCTAAAATGACCAGGATTGTAACCTTACCCGTAGGATATGGTGACGGCTACATGAGAGCAATGAGTAATAAGGCGAAGGTGATCATCAGAAATAATAAATATCCAAACGTTGGATCCATATGCATGGATCAACTCATGATTGATATTGGGTGGGGTACAGCATATAATGATGACGAAGTGATATTAATAGGTGAGTCTGGAGATGAATCTATTATTGTTGAAGATTTAGCTTATTGGGCCGGAACCATACCCTATGAAATACTTACGAATATAAATACTCGAGTACCAAGGGTCTATAAATAAAAACCGGATGTCTCAAGAAACATCCGGAAAAAACACATTCAAAGGCGTTTACAAGGGTATGAATGAGTAAACTCTTGTTTAAAAATAGGATTATATTGAATTTTGACAAATAATAGTCTAAATTTTAAATAAAAAACTCCTTATTAGCAGTGATCCTTTACTTTTATTTCAATATGGTTTTGAAAATATTAGTAAAACTATGAGAGCGCTCGTTATCTCAGGAGGAGGAAGTAAAGGTGCATTTGGAGGTGGTGTGGCAGAATACTTGATTAATGACCTCAATAGACAGTACGATATATTAATCGGTACTTCAACCGGGAGTTTATTAGTACCACAGTTAGCTATAGGTAAGGTCGAAAACCTAAAAAGGGCCTATACTACAGTAGGCCAGAAGGATGTATATAGTGTCTGTCCTTTTATTATCAAAAGAGATAAAAACAATGAACCATACACTAAGATCAATCACTTCAACATTTTGAAGATGTTCCTCAAGGGTAAACGAACTTTCGGTGAGCATTATAATTTATTGGATACCATCCGTAGAACTTTCAGTAGGGAAGAGTTCGAGATCATTAAGAAAAGTCAAAAGAAGGTTGTTACTACCGTAGCAAATCTCTCTCTCAACATAGTTGAATATAAATATATCGCAGACTGTACTTATGAAGAGTTTACCGAATGGATGTGGATATCCACCAGCTTCGTACCATTTATGAGCTTGGTTCAAAAAGACGGTTACGACTATGCAGATGGGGGCTTCGGGAGTAGAATTCCTATAGAAGAAGCCATCAATGCAGGTGCTACCAAGGTAGATGTCATAATCCTTAACCCTAAATACTCCATTCCTGAAAAGGATACCATGTACAATGCCTTTGATGTATTACTAAGGGCTATGGAGTTCATGCATAATCGTATCGGTCGTCATGACATATACATAGGACACCTCCAAAGTGTCTACGACAACTCTGTTCATGTCAACTTCATATTTATACCTCGCGTGCTCACCGAACATTCATTCATTTTCTTCCCTGATCAAATGAAGGCTTGGTGGGAGGAAGGTTATGAGTATGCAGGACAATTACATAAAGCGGGCAATTTGGAATAATCTTTGACCAAATTTTCTTTGGTGTTCAAAAAGAACATACCTTTAATGGGTAAAATGTTTCGATATGTACCGTCGCGATAGCAGCAGGCGTCCCAACAGGAGCAGGGCCAAGCGGTCCTAAATTCTTCCTTTACAACAGGCAAGTTGTCATATCCTGTCTCATAGACATTTTATTTTCACAGACTTTTTTCCTTAAAACATCATGAATAATAACATCACCATAAGGGTAGCTCAAGAAGCAGATATCATGCATACTCAAACCATTTCTGATTGGTATGTACGCTCCTCAAAAGAAAGAGGAACAGGTATCGCTACAAGATCACCTGAATACTTAGAAACTAAGATTCGCAATGGTAATGCCATCATTGCTTTCGTCGGTAATGAACTTGCTGGATTTTGTTATATCGAGGTATTTAGTTCCGGAGAATATGTATCTAATTCTGGCTTGATCGTAACTCATCAGTTTAGAGGTAGAGGTTTAGCTAAGAAGATTAAGAAAATAGCTTTTAATCACGCCAAAGATTCAAACCCGGACGCCAAGGTATTCGGTATTACAACCAGTGACCTGGTTATGAACATCAATAGCGATTTAGGTTATAGACCAGTTTCTTTTGGGCAGCTAACCTCGGATGAGGAGTTTTGGAAAGGCTGTAGCAGCTGTCCTAATTATGATATATTAACCAGAAATGATAAAAAAATGTGCCTCTGTACAGCTATGGTGGCGCCATCAAAAAATAATAGCATGAAAAAGAATTTAATATTAGCATACAGTGGAGGACTTGATACTTCATACTGTATCCTTCATCTGCAAGAACAAGGATATCATGTCCATGCAGTCAATGTAAATACGGGAGGATTCTCTGAGCAAGAGATCGTCGAGCTGAAAGAAAGAGCAATGTCGATGGGCGCCGCATCATTTAAAAGCATAAATAATGAGCAAGACTATTATGCTAAGTGCGTCAGATATCTAATCTATGGTAACATCTTACGTAATAATACATATCCACTCTCAGTAAGTAGTGAACGTGCTTTTCAAGCTATAGCCATCCTAGAATATGCGGTTGAGAAAGAGTACAAATATGTAGCGCACGGTAGTACTGGGGCAGGCAATGATCAGATTCGGTTCGATACGGTATTCGAGAGTTTAGCCGGTGACATAGAAGTCATCACACCGATCAGAGATACGAAGCTCTCTCGTCAAGAAGAAATCGATTATATCAATTCCAAAGGGTTTAACTGGACCTCAGAAAAGAAGGACTACTCCATCAATCAAGGTCTATGGGGCACCAGTATAGGAGGTAAAGAAACCTTAAGCTCCCGCCATACCTTACCAGAAGAGGCTTACTTACATCATTGTGACAAAGATGAGCCATCGGAAATCAACATAACCTTCAGTAAGGGACAAACCATAGCGCTCAATGGAGTAAAAGCTGAAAATCCAATCACCCTAATCAAAGAGTTGAATGCTCTGGGTAATGAATATGCCATTGGCAGAGATATGCATATTGGAGATACCATCATCGGAATCAAAGGAAGAGTAGGGTTCGAAGCACCTGGAGCACTGATGATCATCAAGGCGCATCACTTACTGGAGAAACATACCCTGAGCAAGTGGCAAACCTATTGGAAGGAGCAGCTATCTAATTGGTACGGCATGTTCCTTCATGAGGGTAAATACTTTGAACCAGTCATGCGTAATATAGAAGGCTTCCTTACAGATAGTCAGGATACTGTCAATGGCACTGTATATATCAAGCTATCTCCATATAGATTTGATCTGATTGGAATTGATTCAGAAAATGATCTGATGAATACAAGTTTTGGGCAATATGGAGAGATGAACAATGCTTGGACTGGAGAGGATGCCAAAGGCTTTACCAAGATATTCTCCAATGCCAATAAGATCTATTACTCAGTAAATAAAGACCAAACACCATTATGATTACAGCAGGAATAGTAGGAGGAGCCGGATATGTTGGTGGCGAAATGGTTCGTCTCCTAATCCATCATCCAGAAGTCGAGATCAAATATGTCTCCAGTCAAAGCCAGTCAGATAAAAAGCTCTATGAGGTCCACCGTGATTTGTTAGGGTCAACCGAACTAAACTTTAGCGGAGCGTACGATGCTGAGGTAGATGTACTATTCTTATGCATGGGCCATGGCAAGTCCAGCGAATACCTCAGTAAAGTAGATGTCTTGGAAAATACCGTGATTATTGATCTAAGCAGAGACTTCCGATTAGCAGCTGATGCAGGTGATTTCATTTATGGATTATGTGAATTGAATAAAAAGGATATCCAAGCATCTACTCGGATAGCTAATCCTGGGTGCTTTGCCACCTGTATTCAATTAGCCTTATTACCAATGGCTTATGCCGATAAAATCTCAACTGATATACATGTGACTGCAATAACAGGATCGACTGGTGCAGGCCAAAAACCTGTTGCTACAACTCATTTCTCGTGGCGCAATAATAATATCTCAATTTATAAGGCATTCACCCATCAGCACCTTGATGAAATCCATCAAAGTGTGATTCAATTACAACCATCTTTTGATCAGAACATCAATTTTATCCCCATGCGAGGAGACTTCACTCGAGGCATCCTTGCAAGCGTTTATTTTGACTGTAATTTACCAGCTGAAGAGGCGATACAAGCTTACACAGATTATTATCAGGATTCTCCATTCGTACATGTAAGTGCTTTTCCGATTAGTGTAAAGGATGTAGTGAATACAAATAACGGATATCTATATATCTCTAAGCATAATAATAAGCTCAGAATAGAAAGTGTTATTGACAACCTTCAAAAAGGAGCTGCAGGTCAAGCGGTTCAGAATATGAACTTAGTATTTGGATTCAAAGAGGATTTAGGGCTGCGGCTTAAGCCAAGTACGTTTTAATTATAGTAATTATGAATATATACGACGTATATAGTTTTTATCCAGTTGCGCCAATACGAGGCCAAGGGGCCTATGTATATGATGGACAGGATCAGAAATATCTGGACTTCTACGGTGGGCATGCGGTGATAAGCATAGGACATAGTCATCCACACTATGTCAAGATGATCTCTGAGCAGGTGCAACAAATTGGATTCTACTCCAATTCGATAAAGAATCCACTACAGTTGGAACTTGCGGACAAGTTAGAAAAAGCTGCTGGCATTTCTGGATATGATATATTCTTCATTAATAGTGGTGCTGAGGCGAATGACAATGCCCTCAAGTTAGCGTCATTTCATAATGGCAGAACCAAAGTTATCGCCTTGCAAAATAGCTTTCATGGTCGAACATCAGCCGCAATAAATGTAACTCATACGGGCAAAAAGCATCAGGCTCCTATCAATCATGGTCTCACACCGACCTATCTGCATTTTCAAGATACAGAGACTATCATTACCGAAATCCATAAGGGTGATGCCGCCGCTATCATCATAGAGGCGATTCAAGGAGTAGGAGGATTAGACGATATCAGTGCTGAAGCATTAATAGCTATTAGAACAGCCTGTGATGATACCGACACCATCATGATCTTGGATGAGGTACAGTGTGGCTATGGTAGATCGGGCACATTCTTCGCATTTCAGGTTGCTGATATCGAACCAGACATCATAACCACGGCTAAGGGTATGGGCAACGGATTCCCAATCGGATCAGTCCTCATCAAGAGTGATAAGATCAAACCCGCTAAAGGTAGATTAGGAACCACCTATGGAGGCAATCACCTTGCTTGTGCCGCAGGCATAGCCGTATTAGATGTGATCAAGAAAGAACAGCTCATAGAAAACTCCCAATGTATTGGAGCTAAGCTAAGTGAAATCCTTGCCAAGATGCCTGGAGTGAAAAAAGTTAAAGGAAGAGGACTCATGATTGGTGCGGAGTTCGAATTTCCTGTGGCTGCTATGCGGAAATCAATGGTGCTGGATCATTTTTTATTCACCGGTAGCTCCTCAAATTCAAATCTATTGAGAATCTTACCACCACTCAATATTAATGAAAACCATTTGGACGAATTCGAGTCTAAGCTCTCAGCAGGAATTCAGAATCATATATCACAGTAGTTATGACTCACTTCTACTCAGCAGCATCTCCAACTAATCTCCAAGAGCTAATCAAAACGGCCCAAGAGGTGAAGAAGAATCCACTCCAATATCAAGGATTTGGAAATGGTAAATTGATGGTGCTCTTATTTTTCAATGCGAGTCTCCGCACAAAGCTTAGCACTCAAAAGGCAGCCATGAATCTGGGTATGCAGGTTATCAGCATGGATATGAAAGACAGTTGGGCAT
Source organism: uncultured Bacteroidota bacterium (assembly GCA_902609095.1). Classification (GTDB taxonomy): domain Bacteria; phylum Bacteroidota; class Bacteroidia; order Chitinophagales; family Saprospiraceae; genus GYS-P2D. Next base: position 9,420 of record CACLQQ010000035.1, read on the forward strand.
GGGAGTTTGAGGATGGTATTACGATGAGATTTGACAAGGCAGAACATGTCAAGGAAGCCGCAAATGTAATCTGTAGATATGCAGATATCATCGCCATAAGGTCCTTCCCAAGTCTTACAGATCAAAAAGCTGACTATGAAGATCAGGTGATCCACAACTTCATGAAATATAGTACTAAGCCCGTAGTAAATCTGGAGTCTGCTATACGTCACCCATTACAATCATTCGCAGATCTGTTGACCATTCAAGAATATGTCCAGAAAGAAAGTCCAAAGATCGTCCTGAGTTGGGCGCCTCACCCTAAAGCATTACCTCAGGCAGTATCTAACTCATTCTTAGAGTGGATGCATAGGGCTGGTCATAGTGTGACCGTCACTCATCCTGAGGGATATGAGCTCCATAAAAAATTCATGAATGGTCACACTGTAGAATATGATCAAGCTAAAGCGTTCGCAAAAGCAGATGTAGTGTATGTAAAGAATTGGTCTCCTTTAAGCTCATATGGCGTGGTAAAAAATCAATCGGAGGATTGGATGATCACTAAGGCTAAATTAGATTTAACCAATCATGCGAAATTAATGCATTGCCTACCAGTACGGCGGAATGTCGTGATTGCCGATGATGCTATGGATAGCGATCACTCGGTAATCTATGACTTAGCAGAGAATCGCTTACCTACAGCTCAGACAGTCATTTATAGCATACTGAAAGGGAGCTTATGAATACATTACAAATCATAAAAGTCGGTGGCAAGCTCATCAATGATCCCACTGAATTGGATAAGCTTTTAAAGGCCTTTGATCGTATCGCAGGACCAAAAATCCTCATCCATGGAGGTGGCAGAAAAGCAACCGAGTTATCTCAAAAAATGGGGCTCGAAGTAAAAATGATTGGTGGGCGTAGAATAACCGATGCTGACACCTTAGAAGTAGCCGTGATGATTTATGCAGGTTTAGTCAACAAATCTATCGTGGCTAAACTTCAAGCAAAAGGTACAAATGCAATAGGATTAACTGGTGCTGATGGCAACATCATTCAAGCCATTAAAAGACCTGTCAATGACATAGATTATGGCTACGTAGGAGATATAAAGCACGTCGATGGAAAACGTATAGAAAGCTTATTAGCAGCTGGATTCTGTCCAGTATTCTGTGCGATTTCTCATGATCAACGAGGTCAACTCCTCAACACCAATGCAGATACCATCGCATCAGTAGTTGCACAAAGCTTGGCGGAGACCTATGATGTTTCTTTGAAATATTGCTTTGAGTATGATGGCGTACTCTACTCTATCGACGATCCCTCACAGACGATAGATAGCATCACGGCAGACCTATTCCAATTTATGATTGCAGATGGTAGCATTAATGCAGGTATGATACCAAAACTATCCAATGGCATGGATGCACTCAAAGGTGGCGTAAACGAAGTGGCGATTTGTGGTATAGACAATTTGAACTCATTAGATAATGCTACACTAATCGGTTTATAAGATATGCAGTCATCAGCTCAAGAAGCCATATCACTATTACGATCTATGATCCAAGTGAAGACCTTCTCAGGGGAAGAAGGCCCAACTGCAGATCTCATCGCTGCTCATCTGGAGGCAAAAGGAATAGCTACAACTCGATTACACAATAACATCATAGCACGTAATCAGCAATGGGACGATAGCAAACCTACCATCATCCTCAATTCGCATCATGATACCGTGAAAATCAATCATGGTTGGACTCGAGATCCATTTGGCGCAGAGATCGATGGAGATAATCTATATGGTCGAGGCAGTAATGACGCAGGAGGCGCTTTAGTATGTTTGATTTCCTGTTTCATACATTATTATACAGCCGAATTATCTTTTAATCTGATGCTAATTGCATCAGGTGAAGAAGAAAATTTTGGTGCAAATGGGGTGTCAGCTGTGCTCGATACACTTGATTTTGAGGTATTATTAGGGATAATAGGAGAACCTACACAGATGCACTTAGGTGTAGCCGAGAAAGGGCTAATTGTAATTGATGGTGTCACCACTGGTAAGGCTGGGCATGCCGCCCGAGACACGGGAATCAATGCACTATACCTGGCAACAGAAGATATTAACTGGATTAAGAATCATGATTGGGATCAAATTTCTTCAGTGCTCGGGCCTGTCAAAACAACAGTCACTCAGATAGAAGCAAGCTCACAGCATAATGTCGTGCCAGATAGCTGTAGCTATGTAATCGACTGCCGAGTCAATGAGAATTATACCCTGCAAGAAGTACTTGATATACTTGATCAGAATACACATGCTTCTCTCACCCCCCGATCTCTACGATGGCATCCCTCAGGGATAGATCATGATCATCCTATCGTTCATAAAGGGAAACAGATTGGGCGAAATATCTTTGGCTCCCCCACCCTATCGGATCAGGTACACTTCAATTGCCCGACCGTAAAGATTGGACCTGGTATGTCGGAGCGATCGCATACCGCTGATGAATTTATCAAGCTGAGCGAAATCGAGGAAGGTATCAACATATATATCGAATTATTGAAAGGATTACAATTATGAAGCTTTGGGACAAAGGATATAACATAGATCATCAGATCGAACGATTCACCACAGGTAGAGACCGAGAACTCGATCTGGATTTAGCACCATATGATGTGCAAGGCTCCAAGGCTCACGCCAATATGCTTGCCGAAATCGGACTCTTGACTTCAGAGGAAAACCAAAGTTTACAAAACGAGCTCAATAATATTGCTAAAGAAATTACTGAAGGTAAGTTTGAAATAGAAGATGGCATAGAGGATGTACATAGCCAAGTTGAGTTACTGCTCACTCAACGACTTGGAGATATAGGAAAAAAAATACACTTAGGGCGCAGTAGAAACGACCAAGTTTTGGTAGATCTCAGACTGTTTTTTAGAGATCAGTTAACCAGACTTGGTACTACGGCAACTGACCTGATCAATCTCTTGATCAATTCTGCAGATACTCACAAAGAAGTACTTATTCCAGGATATACTCATATGCAGATCGGCATGGTGTCATCATTTGGACTATGGTTTAGTGGATATGCAGAGGCCATTCTCGATGACCTCGAATATCTCTATGCCACCCGAAAAAGTATCAATAGAAATCCTCTGGGCACGGCAGCAGGATATGGATCATCGATTCCATTGGATAGATTACAGACAACGGAGGAATTAGCATTCGAAGGATTATGTGTCAATCCTATCAATGCGCAGATAGGTCGTGGCAAGACAGAGCTCATGGTAGCGAATGCTATTGCCACTATGGCCCTAAGCATCAATAAGGTGGCTATGGATATCTGTATGTTTTCTAATGAGAACTATGGTTTCCTCTCACTACCCAAAGAGTTTACAACTGGATCCTCCATTATGCCGCATAAGAAGAATCCTGATGTATTCGAATTCATCCGAGCCAAATGCAATACATTGATGGGCGTTCCTGCCCAGTTAACTATGATGTTAAGTAATCTCCCATCTGGATATCACCGAGACTTTCAACTGCAAAAAGAATTAATCTTTCCAGCAATAGATGACTTGAGCGAGATTCTGGATATAGTGGCTCATTGTATTCCCAATATGATCATCAAAGAGACAAAGGTATATGAAGATCAATATCAATATCTGTTCAGTGTAGAACTCGTCAACCAATATGTATTGGAAGGCATGTCATTCCGAGATGCCTATAAAAAGGTCGGCTTGCAGATAGAGGCTGGAGATTTTGAAGCTCCTAAGGAAATCAACCACACACATATAGGCAGTGTCGGAAACTTAGGATTAGATTTGATAAAAACAAGATTAAATAACCTGAATACATAACATCATGATCGTTATTGTCAAAAGAATAGATGACGCCTTCAAGATGGAGGCAACTAATGAGACAGGTGAAACTTTACTCATGGATGGCAGTAAATCCTTGGGAGCAAGTGAGTCTGCTTTCAGGCCAATGCAAATGCTACTGACCAGCTTAGGTGGCTGCAGTGCCATTGATGTGATTAATGTACTGAGCCGAGGTCGCCAACGTATAGATTCATTCGAAATGAGGCTGTCAGGTGATCGCACAGGAGGAACACCGTCTCCATTTACAGCCATGAATGTCCACTTCATCTTGAAAGGTAAAATCAAAGAAGAGAAGCTTGTTAAAGCCATAGAACTGGCAGAAACTAAATATTGTTCGGTATACTTTTCTCTAAATCCGGAGATCGATATCCAGTATAGTTATGATCTCGAAACTGTTGAATAATACCATTTTTACGATTCTATTAATTCAGGTCGTCAAACATGAAGGATAGTAGCAAGAGTATTAGGATCCAAACGGATCAAACCAAGTATAGGGAGCATAGTACTCCTATGTTCCTCACGTTGAGCTTTACCTATCATGATGCAGAGCACGCAGCAACTATGCTCAGGGGTGAAGGAGATCGTGATATATACTCCAGATTCAGTAATCCGAACACATCAGAGCTCATTTATAAAGTCTGTGCCCTAAAAGAGGCTGAATCCCGAATTGCTACTGCCTCAGGCATGGCGGCAATCTTTAATACGCTGTGTGCACACCTGAAATCTGGAGACGACGTTGTTGCCTCTAATTCATTATTTGGCAATAAGATGTACATCCTGCATCACATTCTACCTGAATGGGGCATCATCTGCAAATTCGTAGACTTGACCGATCAGACGGGATGGGAACATGCCATGACCGCAACAACTAAGATGGTGCTGATTGAAAATCCATCTAATCCTGGATTAGAGTTGGTAGATTTATCTTGGCTCAGCAGCCTGTGCAAAAAGTACGATGTAATCTTTGCTCTGGACAACTGTTTCGCAACACCAATTCTACAAAAACCAATGAATCACGGTGTAGACCTGAGTATCCATAGTGCTACGAAGTGGATGGATGGCCAGGTCAGAGTTTTAGGAGGTATAGTAGTCGGACATGATCAATATGTCTCTCCAATATTTGATTTCTTGAGGCGTACTGGTGCATCCATGAGTCCATTCAATGCCTGGATTCTTTCTAAGAGTATAGAAACCTCAGAATTAAGAATGGAGCAGCATAGTAGCAATGCACTTAGACTTGCTGAATTCTTAGAATCTTATAAAGCAATTAATCGAGTAGCCTATCCATATCTCGAGAGTCATCCACAATATGACTTGGCTAAGCGGCAGATGACCATGGGAGGAGGCATTATCACATGCCATTTAGTTGGTAATCAAGATGATTGCTTTCAATTTATCAACAAGCTCAACATGCTTAGTATAACAGCTAATTTGGTAGAAAGTCGTACGATCATTACACATCCTGCTACCACAACACAATCTAAGTTATCCAAGGATGAGCAGTTGAAGGCTAGAATAACAGAATCCACAGTGCGCATATCTGTAGGCTTAGAACATATAGACGATATTATTTCGGATATTGCGCAAGCATTATAACTGAGCCAAAACTATCTTGGAAATACTCACACATATTCTGGAAGAAGAGTTCACACTTGACTCTGGCGAAACCTTCAACAATATTCCTATTGCGTATAGTACTGCAGGCACTCTCAATGAAGATAAATCTAAGGTTATCGTTGCTTGTCATGCGCTTACGGCCAATAGTAAAGTCGATGATTGGTGGAAAGGCTTATATGGTTCAGAAAATGTATTTGATCCAGAGAAAAACTTCATCATCTGCATCAATAATATGGGATCCCCATATGGCACATGGGCCCCAAAAACGATAAATCCAGATTCTCGTCAAGCATACGGTATTTACTTTCCATTTTATACATTGCGAGATACAGCTCGATTGCACATTGCCTTATTAGACATCTTAGGCATTACTAATATTGATCTGTTAATAGGAGGCTCTTGTGGAGGGAATATTGCCCAAGAAATGGCCTATATCCTACAAGATAAGGTAAACGAAATGATACTCATGTGTTGCTCTGCTAAAGAAACGCCTTGGGTCATTAGCATTCACGAGAGTCAGCGCATAGCACTGCATTCTGATCCTACTTTTGGAAAAGACTTGAATGGTGGCAAGGAGGGAATAAGAGGAGCCCGAGCATTTGCCCTACCCTTCTACAGATCACACCCATCTTTTAAGATTCGACAATCAGAGGAGGATGATGAAGTTTATAAAGCCTTTAAGGCCTCATCTTATGTCCGTTATCAAGGGCAAAAATTTGTAGATCGATATGATCCGTATTGCTATTATCATCAACTTAATGCGCTTGACACACATAATATTGGCAGAGGACGAGGTGGCGTTGAAGAAGGCCTTAAGGCAATCAAGGCTAGAACACTATGTATAGGATTCAGTACGGATCTCCTCATACCAGTTATTGAGCAAAAACTTTTGGCAGAACACATACCTGATGCAAAATATGATGAGATAGAAACAGACTTTGGGCACGATGCATTCCTAATCGAAACAGAAGCCATTAAGGAACTTGTACTCACCTTCAGATCAAAGAATAAGAACTATGATTTCATTATGTGAGTATAGCACACTAAAAGTATTTAAAGAGACTAAGCACGGTTATTTCTTAGAAGACCAAGATGGTGACGAAGTTTTATTGCCTTTTCGCTCTGGACCTGAAGATCTCACAGTTAATGATCGCGTAAGAGTATTCACCTATCTCGATAGTAAAAGTCGAATGATCGCTACTACTAAGAAGCCCAATGTTCACCTCTATCAATTCGCTATACTCAAATGTATAGAGATCGCACCTTTTGGAGCATTTATGGATTGGGGTATAGAGCGAGATCTATTGATACCCAATAGTGAGATGCAAGAACAAATCCTACCTGGCACCCATCATATCTGCTACCTCTATCTCGATAATGATGATCGGCCGACTGGATCTGCACGTATAGAGCGCATCTTAGATCGAAACGACATCGAACTCAAAGAAAAAGAAGAAGTAGACCTCATCGTTTGGGAAGAAACTAAGTTGGGATATAAGGTGATCATCAATCATCTACATGAAGGACTCATCTATCACAACGAGATATTTAAGAACGTCTTCGCCGGCAAACCAATGAAGGGATATGTCAAAAATATTAGAGAAGACAAACGGATTGACATTTCACTGGAGCCAATCGGTTATAAAGCCGTAGTTGGAGAACATAACAATAGAATCATATCTGCGCTTCAAGACTCAGAGGGCTTCTTGCCACTACATGACAAGTCAAATCCAGATGACATCAAGGAGATTCTCAAAATGAGTAAGAAAGCATTCAAAAAGGCTATCGGTGCTCTATACAAACAAAGAGTCATAACGATTGAGCAGGACGGAATCAGACTCAACAAATAATCTTATCTACTCCATTCCCTCAATTATTTTTTTGAAAAAGCCCATCCAATGGGCCGTATCAAGCACATAACACTCAGGTTATGGACAGCATTGATGCGAATCATCTCATAGCCTGATAAAGATCATTTTCTTCAGGCTCCAGGTATCGGCATATTAGTTTCAAAAGTGACAAGAAGCCATGAAAATTTTATGCCCTACCGACTTTTCTACGGTATCGGTTAATGCAATTAGCACGCGCCTCCTCATTAACTAATAGGACATCTGTCACAATGGATCTATGCCACTTCATACACTATCACAAAAGGGGAAATATGTTCATTTCTCTCAAGGAAGTATTGATTGAAAACGGTAAAGAAGATCTCACGATTCTCAAAGAAGCCTTACTTGAGATCAATCCTGATATAAGCTACAATACGCTAATCTATAATTCGCACACGAAAACTGGTGTGGTGAATGTAGCCGAGGAGAATGATTATGATCTATTTGTCTTAGGCTCTACGGGTTTAGATGCCCTAAAAAGCATCACTATAGGTAGTATGACCCAATATGTATTTGATCATTCACAAGTTCCAGTATTGGCTATTCCTGCCGACATAAATCAATTAAGCTTCAAAGAGCCTATTGTAGCAATTGATTCAGAATAAAAGCCTTCATCAATGGGTATAGATTGTATTGGGATGATCTTTAAACAGGATATTGATAAGGCCAAGGTTATCTATGTTTAGGAAGCCCCAGATTACAAAGAACGCTCCGATCAATCTGCAGAATTGTTAGGTGATATAGACTCTCGCTTCGAACGACTAAAGGGAGAAAAGATCAATCTATCCTTACTGAATATGGGGTAAAACATAAAAATGAGATTGTATGCCTATTTCATAAAAAGCGTGGCTAGATTAAACGTCTATTTGAATGAACTATGACTCAAGATAAATTGAAACAGCCCAAATCACCCCTCTCTATACTACCCTAATAAATCATAAACTTGAACTATGAGGTTCTTACTCAACACTATCGAGATACTCATACTAACCCCTCTATTCTGTGCACCTTTATTTGGTCAAGATGATGAGCGGTAATTATTCCATCATACCACTCAGATTTGCTTTTGCGATGATCTCAATTAGGGCTATATGGAGGAATTAGATCAATCCAATATTCTCTCAGTTCCTGCTGGACATAGTAATGAAGAGCAAAGAGAAGCTTTCAGTCGTGAAACCGTATTTATGCAGATTCTCGAAGCTAAATTTCAAGACCCGCAAGCTTAAATAAGTGATCACTGCCAAGAACTCATCTATGACTTAATTAATCTTAATCAAAGTGTGAATAGTACTCAGAACTTCAATGAAGACCTCCTTATTATATACCTTAATCACCTATGAAATTATCGAGGACGAAAGATTGGGTTTGTTGGAGTGGAATGAATTAGAATATTATGTGACCAAGTTGAGGAATGATATAAATGATATGGACCTTAACAGGAATAAGAATCCTCAGATTATAATGGCTATAGAAAATCTACGCACATTTATAGACATACTAATTGACTCATTCAACTTTGCCTATAGAGTTATGCTATTAGACCCTTGCGATGACGTTGATGTAAAGTTTAAAGAACTATTATGTATAGTATTTAGTGACAATAAGAAGAATAGACCTTTCCCAGAAAAGGCATTGAATCATGTTATCTAAGATCAATTTTTACAGCTGATAGCCGATATGGAGTTAAGTTTCTATCTTTTAGTTTTAAAATCTTGCAGATGGATTGGATAATTAATTTCTTAGTGTGTGCTGCAGCTTTTTTTGTTGGTGCTCAAATACTCAAGGGTGTCAGGATAGAGAGTTATGTGCAAGCTCTAATCGTCGTTGTAGTCGTTGCTGTGTTAGAAATAACATTAGGCACTGTGCTTAAGATCGTCACCTTGGGAATCCTATCACTGGGTATCTTCAACTGGTTCCTTAACGCTATCTTAATTCAAGTTGCAGATTGGTTCTTACCTGAGTTTAAGGTTAACAATTTTTGGTGGGCACTCGGATTAGCAGCATTTGTAAGTATTTTAACAGGAATAGTGGATTACTTGATATAATATTAATTACCAACAAACTATCTCTTCTCATATCACTACGAAGTACATATCCATTTTTCCTTTGCCCTTCACATCAATCTGACCTCTATGATTAGTAGAAAAACATCCTCTAATATTGAGCGATCCGCTGAGATACATTGATTTTATAGATACCACTGGCTTTTTCTAATCGGTTAGCAATATTGACAGTATCTCCCCAAGTATCAAAAGTGAATTTCTTCTTCTCCACAACTCTTGATACGACAGTGCCACTATGAATTCCTATTCTGATATTCCAGTTTATTTCATTAATTATTTGATGAGCTGATAAACCATCGAATAAGTCAAAATGGATTAAACACCTATCAATCTTTTGTGATTGCAAGGGTATAGGAACGTCAATCTCTAAACCTAAGTTCTTGCAATAGTTCAAAAACGAAATCCGTTCCAATCTATAGAATCTATATCAAAATTTTTGAGCAGAGATATAAGTGGACCTCCAAGTCGATTTGCTTCATTTATGAAAACTTTTTCTTCGAAATATATACCTGCCGCTAAATATATTGGAATGGCTCCTCCAAGCCCTCTGATTAAATCATAATAACTGAATATTTCTTCTTTGTTCTTAAAGTATATAGATGAAAAGTACCGAAACGAGAATCTCATTTTATCAATGATAATCCGTATGAAGGATTCTAAGCTTTTTGGTTCAACAAAATCTTTGTTAAGTAATAACTCATATGGTGCTATCCAATCATTCATCACACCAGGTTTCTGAATATTTTTCAATTGTCTACTCACATTTAATTTAGCACTCGTTTCCCCCAATTTCATTGAAGGAAATAATTTTGAAGTCCTGGAGTTTATTTAAACATGAAACTTCAGAAATGACAAACTCCTCAAGGAGGACACCTCATGGTTCATTATTAAAAATCTTCGCCACACGAACCTGATATATCGTAAAAACGGAATAACTCTTGGATGAATATAGATCTGAAGATACCATCTGTCATATACTCAGCTTGGAAGCCATCTCTCAATATTTTAGCATAAGTCCCACTACGTCGGAGCAAAATTCTCATATATCCATTCCAATTCTTGGTACTCAGTGATAGCATTTGGGAGAACGATTCAATATGATATTTAACGACGTTTAAACCATGAGTATATCCTTCTATTACGAAATGAGTATAGTTTATAGGATCCACCGGTTTCCCTTTATAGTATGGAATATTTTTTCCTTTTCTATACTTAGTTACTATTGACTTACGAGGTTTTCTATTATAATCTATTTCATACTTATAGTCTCTATATGGATCCTGAGTATATAAGAAACTATCAATTGACGGTGGAGCTGGATAAATAGATGATAGATAATGTATTGTTAAACCGCTTGTTGCAGCGCTATACTTTAGCCTGTGATTAAAGAAAGAATCACCATAAATATTTTGATTGCTCACCCTCGGATCCAAACATGAGCAAATAGATTCATGATCAGTAAGGATAGGATACTGTCCATATGCAATCAGATTTTCAAAATGGTAGTCACGAGAACAGAGAACTTGGGTTAGAGCCTGTAATACACCAAGACACTTATAAAAATATTCTAACTCGATAATGCTCCTTACTTCGATCTGATTAATGAATGAACACCACTGATGGTCTATACAATCCAGGATTTCGTATCCTTTTAGCTCTATTAAGTTGCTTCGCTCATTGAACCATGTTATGACCTGAAGATATATTTCATCTCCATTTACTGCCTCAAGTTAACAATTCCGCTTTTTACCATTCGTTAGATTAACAGCTGTATTGTGACCTATACCATTAACACCGATTGCACTCAATACTTTGATGGACTCTATCGATGGAGAATCAGTAGTTTGAAGAAGAGCTGATAATTTTGCTTGATTCTTATCAAATGACCTTGTGAAAAAAATAAGTTTTTCAATCCAATCAAGCAGTATCTCGACTATCATACGTCCTAAAACCGCATATTCTGCAAAGAATTTGGAGTAGCCTTCACGATAAAAAAAATCTACAAATTGATCTATATTTTTGCAGGCGCTGTCACCTTATTCTGATATAGAAATCGTGAAAAGAGTCTTTTGATACTCTGGTGATGGCTCTAATATGAGCGATTAAATGAGATTTGGACCTAATTAGTTCAGGACTATTAAATATTTTTTTTGAGTTAATCTCCTCTCTAAACCAAGTAAAAAATTGAGAAAGCAATATTTCAAATGGAGATTCGAATCCATCTACAGGATCGATTTTCTCTTTTGAAAGAGCATAGTCACGAAGGATCATTGCTAGAATTTCTTGCCAACGGGTCGTTTCATTTAGAAGAGATTCTTCCTGATTAAACATAGATAGCCTCCTCTTTATGCTACCTCATGCAGAGCCCAAAGCTCTTTCCCATTGTAAGACCAGGTGTAAATCTAATTGATTAGGTAATCTACCTATTGATAATTCCTCTTTGAACCTTTCCTCTAAGTATGAAGCACACTCCGATATATGTTCTAATAATTTATCAAAGTCTGTTCTCATAGCTTTAAACTCGTTTATAGCTTATTAAAAGTCTAACTCAATGGTATCACCTGGTTGAATGCCATCCTTCTCCTCGCCTGATTTCGATGGCTCAGGAGATTCCTCAACAGGTTTCTGTTCCACTTTTACTGTGATTGGCTTAACTGAAAGGACTTTGAAATCACCCAGCTTGTTACCCATGGCCTTCCATCCTTTGACATCTATAAACTCTGCTAAATCGAGTTTGACCTCATGTTTCTCACCACCAGATTTATAATTATAATTTACTACAGGAGGATGACTGGTTGTTGCATAGAACAGTTTAGATCCACTTGATTCTGAGATAAACTTAAATCTCTCATTAATTGTACTAGTCTCGATTTGGAATCGCTTAACCATGGACCACCCTTTATCCCCTACCCAGTGGATCGCAGATACAACGGTATCACTATTTATCTTACTTACTTCCATCTTGCCAGACATATCTATCTTAACGCCCAACTCTGATTCATTGATGATATAGGTCCCATTACTGTAGACTGTCAGAATTTGATCTCCGGTGTCAAACTCTCCCAAAAACTTGCCACGCTCTTCTTTATTAAGGCGGCCACTTACCTCATCTATCCAAATCTTGATCGCTCCTAGTGTTGATTTACCTATAGACACTTGACTCACCTTCTTAACAGGATACTTAGTCACTACATTGCCTCCTGCACCTCTACCTTTAATCGCTAATTCTCCAAAATCATACTCAAACACTTTCTTTTTAGCTGACGAACCAGGACTTAAAGTGATTTGAATGGTTTCTGCTTCACCATTAGGATGCACTTGAAAATAAAGTAGCTTAGATTTCTTTCCTCCTTTAGTTAACAAATACGGTTTATCTCTGGTAATTGCTGAAACGTTGAACCTCTTGGCCATGGTTCTACCATTTTCTGCATTTATATAAAGCATATTATAGGTCGTCCTTTCATCCCCCTTCTTCCATATTGCGGCACGGATAATACCTTTGCCCACAAACACCTTATCTCCGATCCTGCTTACTTGGAATGTTCCATCCTTCTTGAATACGATGATATCATCAATATCAGAACAATCACTGACGAACTCTTCCTTCTTGAGCGAGGTACCTATAAACCCTTCTTTTCGATCGATATAAAGCTTAGCATTATTTGCCACAACCTTAGTCGCAGCAATAGTCTCAAAACTGGTGATTTCAGTACGACGCTCCTTACCCTTCCCATATTTCTCAAGCAGTCTTTCAAAGTAAGCGATGGCATATTCAGTCAAATGAGCTAAGTCATGCTTAACTTGCTCCAACTCCTCTAACAACTTGCTCATAGCTTCTTCATGCTTGAACTTATTGTATTTAGAGATTCTTCTGATCTTGATTTCGGTTAACTTGATGATATCCTCCTCAGTTATCTCTCTCATTAGAGTGACCCGAGCATCTCCAGCTTTTACAGTATCATTAGGTGTTGCCACATACCTTCGTAATCCTTGCTGTATAATTTCACAAGCCTGTTCAAATGATTCTGCTTCCTCTATATCTCGGTAGACTCTATTTTCGATAAAGATCTTCTCGAGGGATGCCATGTGCCACTTCTCTTCTAACTCCCCCTTTCGAATCTCTAACTCCTGTCGTAATAGATCCTTACTATTCATAGTTGAGATCCGCAGAATCTCCTCAACCGTCAAGAAATGTGGTTTGTTATCAATAATCACACAAGCATTGGGTGATATCGATATCTGACAATTAGTAAAGGCATATAGCGCATCGATGGTCATCTGAGGGGATATCCCTGAACCCAGATCTATTTGTATTTCTACATCTTTCGCCGTATTATCAACTATCTTCTTAATTTTAATTTGACCTTTATCATTAGCCTTGAGAACATTGTCTATAATGGCAGTAGTTGTTACCCCATAGGGCAACTCTTTAATCAGTAGTGTGGACTTATCCTTAATTTCGACTTTAGCTCTGACTTTAATCTTACCTCCCCTTTTACCACCATTATACTCAGATACATCTACCATACCTCCTGTCAAGAAATCTGGGTAGAGTTTTACTCTTTTGTCCTCAAGAATCTTAATAGAAGCTTTAATCAATTCTATAAAATTATGGGGCATAATCTTAGTAGAAAGACCAACTGCGATTCCCTCAACACCTTGTATTAATAACAATGGGAACTTCATTGGGAGTGATATAGGCTCCTTATTCCTCCCATCATAAGATAATTGCCATTCTGTTGTTTGCTTGTTGAATGCCACTTCTAAAGCAAACTTGGTTAATCGAGCTTCTATATATCTTGGTGCAGCTGCAGAGTCTCCAGTACTAATATCACCCCAATTTCCTTGGGTGTCTATTAATAGTACTTTCTGGCCCAGATTAACCATAGCATCCCCTATCGCAGCATCACCATGAGGATGATACTGCATCGTGTGTCCAATGATATTAGCAACCTTATGATACCGTCCATCATCCTTTTCTCTAAGGCTATAAAGAATCCGTCTCTGCACGGGCTTAAGCCCATCTTCGATACTAGGAACAGCTCTTTCTAAGATAACATAGGAAGCATAATCAAGGAAATATTCCTCATACATCCCATCGAGGGTAATAATTTTATCATCATCTTCAGTTTCCTCCGTATGTTCGCTCATGTCTACTGATTATCATACAAACATAAATAAAGAAAAAATATAATGTGACTGGATAGAAATAACAAATTCCCTGAAAACAGGTATAGTTTCTTCCTTACTGTTTAAATTCTTACAGTATGTTCTGTATTTCTACTTGCTTCTTGTAGCAGTGACGATGATGTTACAATCGCAGACTTATCAGGCACCTACGTCCGAATCAAAATAGAAACATCGAATTGCACTGACTCTACTAACAATACTATTTATTCTGGCAATAGTGATGATGGTATTTGCTTCGAGGAGGATGGTGTAATAGGATGTATTTTATTGTAATTAACGTTTAACAATAATTCTTGTACTGCCACATACACCATTAATGCTGGCGACTTCATGATCACCTCAACGGATACTGGAACTTATGATCCAGATGCTGGTGCAGACGAAATTTGTATAGATGAAGATTGTGGAGATATTCAAATCAGCAATAATGGCGATAAGCATACATTTACAGGAAATGATCCTGAGGCTGTATGTGATCTAAGATTTGAACTTGAAAAAAGATAGTTATTATAATTTCAAACGATAAAAAAGCTGGTCTAAATGACCGGCTTTTTTTGTTTATTAGTGAGCGAATAATTTTTTGATTTTATGAAAAGACGATCCCTACTGAAGAACTCCTTCCTTTTACTTGGACTGCCAAGTAAAATTCATAGATCCAACTTTCTCAATATTGATAACAGTAAAATAAACTGGGATAAGGTAAGAGAGTCCTTCCCTGTTATAAGCTGGGAGAAGCTGCATCTCAATTCTGGGAGCGCAGGAGTCATGCCTAATCCAGTTTTAGATTATACAATCGAAGCAATCAGATACATGAACTTCAAAGCTCCCTATGAAGTCTGGGGAGAATGGCAAGCTATAAAGAAAAGTAACATCAACCGGATTCAGAGAATGATAGGCGCACCTGAGCAATCAGTTGAAATTGTTCGAAATACCACTGAGGCTCTCAATATGATTATCAGTGGCTTACAAATGAAGGAGAACGGAGAAGTTATCATTAGTAATAATGCTTACCCATTTGCTGTAAATGCCTGGGAAAATAAAGCAACAAAAGAGGGTATTCAGATTAAGAAAATTTCTTATCAATTACCAGATACTGATGATGCCATACTTAATCAATATAAAAAGGTTATTAGTCCGGATACCCAAGTAATTCACATTACTCATATGACACATCGAGAGGGACATATACAACCCATAGATAGAATTATCGAGATGGCTCATAAGCAGAATATTCAAGTAGTTGTGGATGGGGCACACTGCATTGGACAGATACCTCTGAACTTAAAGGACTCTGATGTCGACTTTTATGCAAGTAGCCTACATAAATGGTTAAATGCGCCTCATGGAACCGGTCTCCTATATGTCAAACCTGAGTTAGTCTCGTCGCTTCATAATCATCCATCGTCATACCCCGGTGCAAATGATAAAATTGCCAAATTCGAACACATTGGTACAAGAGCTTTTCATCAGGAAATCGGCATTCATGCCGCATTAGACTTTCATGATCAGATTGGGTTGATACCGAAGATGAATCGGCTACAAGCACTAAAGGAATATTGGGTTGAACAGCTAAAAGAAGAACCCAAAGTGAACGTTCATACTAATATAGATCCTAATTACTCTGGAGCCGTATCAACATTATCTGTAGAAGGTTTTTCAGGAGGACAATTGGTGAAAATATTGGATAGAGATTATGATATGCATATAAAAAGCGTCGGTGGACTCTGGGGAAGCGGCGTTAGGATGAGCGTTAATATATTTCATAACTATAGTGATTTGGATAAGTTTGTCTATGCAATTAAAGAGATCGCCGCATAATGAAACGATTTATACATTGGTTATCAGAGCATAGGCTCGCGAACATTGTTATTCTCTTTATTTATGTCATGGCAGTAGTTCTCCCGCATAAAAGATTCGCTACTTTTTTAAACAATACGGTTGTTGGTGGTTTGGGCATCGATAACAACACCGCAGAGGGACGCCAGACCTATAATTTAGTAGCACTGTCTATTGCCGTTTTCATTTTATGTTGCGTGCTATATGTCTTCATCAAGAATACAAAAGATGCCGTTTATCGAAATCGTATTTGGGGTTACATGATCGCCAATACAATTCTGGCTGTCATCGTACTTCAATTTTTGTTCGTGGTGAATATTGAGTTTGTGCATTATCCTCAATATGCGTTGTTCGCCATTCTTTCTTTCCCACTAATTCAGAACTATCATCAGACATTACTTTGGACAACCCTAGCTGGAACCATAGATGAAGCATATCAGTACTTCTACTTAGCTCCTAATGATACCTTCTATTACGATATCAATGATGTAATCACCAATCTCGTTGGTGCTGTTTTTGGTTTGTTGTTTTTGTGGAGTTTTAATATTGGAACTGAACGTCGTACTAAGTTTTTAAAGTCAAGTGCCTTTTACGCTTGGCTGGTATTAGGGTGTATTATGGCAATATGCTGTTTTACAAAGCTCCTAAGCATCTATCCCAGTGAATCAACAGAGTTTCAATTACTCAAGAAACTACCCAATGGATTTTGGTCAAAAGCACATCCCATCGTGACCTATCATATAACTCAGCCGTTTGAGGGTACTCTGATTGTAATAGGACTTTGGCTATTTTATGTCAAAATCGGTAAAAACTGATTCTCAGATTCTGCATTTACTATATAATCATTCACTTTTATTTGATATCCAATTGAAATGAAATTTTATACTCTACTTTTTTCAATATTACTTATTGGATCTAATGCAATCGGGCAATTGCAGCATCCAGATGATTTTCTACCACATAAGCTTGGCGAGCATTTTACTCCACACCATATGCTGGTAGATTATTTTGAACATGTTGCGGAGAATAGTCCACTGGTCAAATTGGTTCCCTATGGTCGAACTAATGAAGACAGGCCGCTAATGATCGCGATAATTGCTTCAGAAGAAAATCATGCTCGATTAGAAGACATTCGACTCAACAATCTACGTTTAGCAGGAGTCATTGATGGGAATATAGACGAAGATTTAGCTCAAGCCATAGTCTGGCTGAGTTATAGTGTACATGGAAATGAGGCGGCAGGGAGCGAAAGTTCCAGAATAGTGCTGCATAAACTCGCAGATCCTGATAATGCCGCCACTAAAGAATGGCTCAAGAATAGTATTGTCATCATAGATCCATCAGTGAACCCTGACGGATACAGTCGATATACTCATTGGATTAGAGGAAATGGCAATCTCGTCAACAATCCAGATATTAATGATATAGAACATACCGAGCCATGGCCAGGTGGCAGAGTAAATCATTTCAATTTTGACCTCAATAGAGATTGGGCTTGGCAGACCCAGGTAGAAAGCCAGCAACGTATGGAAATCTATAACGATTGGTTACCACATGTGCATGCTGACTTACACGAGATGGGACATGAAAGTCCTTACTACTTCGCTCCAGCCGCTCGGCCATACCACAACTTTATAAGCAAGTGGCAGCAGGACTTTCAAGTGACCATAGGTAAAAATCATGCAAAATATTTTGATGATAAAGGGTGGCTTTATTTTACTAAAGAGGTTTTTGACCTATTCTATCCAAGTTATGGAGATACATACCCTACTTATTCTGGAGCAATAGGTATGACATATGAACAAGGTGGTAGCAGTGTCGGTGGGCGAGCCGTTGAATTGAGAAATGGAGAAGAGCTCACGCTAATGGATCGTATCGATCATCACCGTACAACATCCCTCAGCACTATAGAGATCAGTTCTATTTATAAGGATGAATTGATCCAACAATTCAGAGATTTTTATCAAACCAGTTCTGCTAAACCACTTGGTGAGTACATAAGCTATATCATCAAATGTGATCAAAGCGGAAATAAACTGAAAGCTTTAGCATCCCTACTTGATAAACAAGATATTAAGTACCAAACCGTAAGAAATACAATGTCATCTAATGGATTTAGTTACAGCTCAGGTAATAATCAATCCTTTGATATAGAGCCTGGTGATATGGTAGTATCAGCCTATCAAACTAAATCAGTTCTGACTCAGATCCTATTGGATCCAGAGAGCGAATTAGAAGACTCATTAACCTATGATATTACAGCATGGTCACTACCCTATGCCTATGGATTAGAGTCCTATGCCACAACCAAGCGTATAAGTGCGAACCAAACTCTGAATACTTCAAATGCCTCTCATCCTCTGACAGAAGGATATAGTTATATCATACCGTGGTCAGATTTAGAAAGTGCTAAAGCTGCGGCAATACTAGCCAAAGAAGATATCAGCTATAGAGTTGCTACTGAAAAAGGACAGTATGGAAGTGAGGAAGCAAGCCCTGGGGCTCTAATCATCACTAAGGCTGATAATCGATCTCAGCTAGATCATATGAAAGAGGTTCTATCCAAGCTTGCGACAGATGGTTTGAAGATTCAAAGCATTAATACAGGTTTTGCCAGTGTTGGACCAGATTTAGGAAGTCGCAAGCACTATCTGACAGAATCACCTCGAGTACTAACCTTAAGAGGAGACCGAGTAAGTTCATATTCATTTGGTCAAATCAAATGGTACTTTAACTCAGTCATAGAGTATCCATTAACCATAATAGATATTAATAGATTACGACAAGTAGACCTTGATAACTATAATACACTAATACTACCAGATGGCTGGTACCGCCTACCCAACAAAGGAGCCATATCAGAGTGGATTAAAGATGGAGGTAAAGTCATCGCAATAGGTGGTGCAAATAATATCTTTGCAGATGACGACGGTTTTGCATTAAAAAGCCATGCAACAAGTGCAGAAAAAAGTGCTGAAGAAAAAGAAAATAAGCAAGCTGATTTAGCTGCTCGATATAATCATTACAGCGAAGATGAGCGTCTTGCTATCAGCAACTTCATCCCGGGGGCTATATTCAAATTAAAATTAGACCCTACTCATCCCTTAGCATATGGACTGGGAGATGACTATTTCTCTTTGCGTACCAGCTCTGATAGGTTTCCATTGATGACTGATGCATATAATGTTGGCTACCATCCTAAAAATGATGAAATGGTTCTTGGTTTTGCTGGAAGCAACATCAAAAAGAAGCTTAAAGATTCAGTAGTATTTGCTGTTGAAGAATCTGGACGAGGTTCTATCATCTATATGGTAGACAACCCTTTATTTCGAGGGTTTTGGCATAATGGATTATTCCTTTTTAGCAATGCTATATTTATAGCTGAGTAGATCCCAAATAAAAAATGACAATGAAATATTTAGCATATATCATACTAAGTATAATAGTATTAAGTACTACATCAGTCGCTCAGAAAGAGATTACTGTAGAATCTATATGGCAGAACTATGAGTTCTTCCCAAATCGAGTACCTGGATTTAATTTTTTACAAGATGGGCGTAACTATACTCGCTTGGAGGGCAATGTCATCAAAAAATATGATATAACCACAGGAGATTTTGTAGAAGACATTTTTAATGGAGATCGAATAGCAGGCCAAAGAGGGTTCGAAGGAACATTTGATGCATATACCTTCAACCATAATGAATCAGCTATTCTGATAGAAGCCAACAAAGAAAGTATCTATCGCAGGTCTTATTTGGCTGACTACTATGTATATGATTTTGTATCAGAAAGACTCACCCCAATATACACAGATAATAAAATCATGAATGCTACATTTTCACCAGATGGCAATCATGTAGCTTATGTATTGAAGAACAATCTGTACTATTTCAATATAGAAAAAGAGTTAACCTTCCCTATCACCTTTGATGGTAAAACCAACGAGATCATTAACGGGGTTACTGACTGGGTATATGAAGAAGAATTCTCAATTGTTAAAGCCTTCTGGTGGTCTCCAGATAACAAACGGATTGCATATCTGCGCTTTGATGAGTCTGAGGTTCCAGAGTATACAATGACCTATCACAGAGATCAAGTCTATCCAGAGTACTACACGTTCAAATACCCAAAAGTTGGAGAAAGGAATGCAGAAGTATCAGCGCACATCTATGATCTGAGTTCAGAAGAAAGTAGTCCTGTTAATATCGGTGACATGGATGATCAATATATTCCAAGAGCTAAATGGACCAATAATCCTGATGAACTATGTCTATTTAAAATGAATCGGCATCAAAATCACTTGCAATTACATATAGTTAATGCTGTAAGCAATAAATCAAGAATACTTCTCGAAGAAAAAAACAAATACTACCTAAACATTCATGACAACCTCAATTTCCTTAAGGACGGAAAACATTTCATATGGACGAGTGAAAA
>CACLQQ010000036.1 GCA_902609095.1 uncultured Bacteroidota bacterium
GGATTGCAATATTTAAAACCTGAAAACAGGTCGAGGTGGTCTTTAGCTTTTAGGAATATTGGACATCAATTCAATCAATTTGATGATCAGCGTGAGTCTCTACCTTTTGATATTCAGATTGGCTATGTTAAAAGATTGGAGTACTTGCCATTTAAGGTTCTATTTACTTTTAGAGATCTACAGCGCTGGGATATCAGACAGTCTTCTCTTGAAGAAGATGATCCAATTTTTATTAATCAAGCGACATCACGAGAATCTGGATTTACCATTTTTAGAGATAACTTTTTCAGACATCTTGTTTTTGGTGGCGAGTTTATTTTGGGTGATAAAGAAACCGCAAGACTTAGGCTTGGATATAATCATCAACGGAATCAAGAATTAAAGAGCAGTGTATTTAGAAGTTTTGGTGGTTTCAGTTTTGGGATTGGCATAAGGATGAAGCGATTCAGGTTTGATTATGGCTTGGGGAATTATCATTTATCTGGAGGAGTGAGTCATCTTAGTTTAACCCTTGACTTATCCAGCAATGGGCCATTATTCTAATTTGGATGGGATTATCTTCTATTATATGGTCTTTTATAAATTTTTTAAGAACCTTTATATTAGATTTTGCCGTTTATCAATTACATATCAAGATCATGAAACGAACACTTATACTATCAATGTCGCTTTTAATGGCCACGTCAACATTTGCTCAAGAGGAGGAGGTTGCGGCAGAATCTAATAGCAATCTTTGGAAAACACTTTCAAAGATTACCTATAAGAAAGAGTATGATGAATTCCTCGGATTTAAAATTGATAAGCCGGTGTTTGCCAAATCCATTCAGGAAATAGAAGATACTGAAGTAGAAGTTAAAGGCTATATTATCCCTATAGAGGGTTATAAAAGTCATTCTGAGTTTATCTTCTCGGCCTATCCATATAACATGTGTTTTTTCTGTGGAGGTGCAGGACCCGAAACCGTCATGGAAGTGGAGAGCACTGTCCCAGTAGAATATACTGCTGAACAAGTGACTCTGGTTGGCAAGTTAAAGCTCAATCCTGATGACATCAATCGATTGATGTACTTGCTTGTCGATGCTCGCCCAGTTGAGGAGCAATAGTTGTTTTCTTTTTAGATGTTGGAGAATTGTACAAGTTGCTTGTTATTAACAGTTGCAAGTCTTTGACTACTGATTAAAAAATGTGAACTTTATTTAAAGATCCATTTTTAAAGTAGTCAAAAAATAAAATCATTAATCATCTAAATTATGAGTATTGTTGAGTTAAAGGTGCCAGTTATAGGAGAGTCTATTACAGAAGTAACACTTTCGACATGGTTAAAAGAAAATGGCTCATACATAAAATTAGATGAACCAATCTGTGAGTTTGAATCTGATAAAGCAACATTGGAGTTTCCGGCAGAGGCAGAAGGGACACTAATATATGTCGCAGCAGAAGGAGATGATCTTGAGATAGGAGCAGTTGTAGCTAAAATTGATATAGCAGCAAAAGTTCAGGATGCTGTTAGTGATATACCAAAAGCTGAGAGCATTGCAGTGCTTGCTGCTAATGCTGCACCGTCAAAAACTGAGGTAAGTAGTACAGGTGAGGTTAAGGAAATGAAAGTTCCAGTAATAGGAGAATCCATTACAGAGGTTACCTTATCTACTTGGCTCAAAGAGGATGGAGAGTTTATTGAATTAGACGTACCAATCTGTGAGTTTGAATCAGACAAGGCAACATTAGAGTTTCCAGCGGAAGCCTCCGGAATATTACGACATGTGGCAGGAGAGGGAGACGATTTAGAGATAGGGACTTTAGTAGCTCGAATAGAGGTGGGATCAAAAAGTCAATCACCAGTTGAATCATCTAAATCACAAAGCACAACTCAAGTGCCAGCTCAGTCTGATAATAAAGAAACAGCAATATGCTATGCCGCTGGGCATCCAGCACCGTCGGCAGCCAAAATATTAGCTGAAAAGGGAATTGATCCATCATCAGTACAAGGTACGGGCGTAGGAGAGCGTATTACTAAGCAAGACGCTGTTTCTGCCAGATCTACAAGTGCAGTTGAGACAGCTTCCACAAGTTCAAGTGTGTCAGATGCTCAATCACCTCAGTCATTTATTACATCATTTAGCAGAACGACTAAGAGAGAGAAGATGTCTCGGATGAGACGTACCATTGCATCCAGATTAGTGTCAGCTAAAAATGATTCAGCCATGTTGACCACCTTTAATGAGGTTGATATGACTAACATTTTTTCTCTGCGTAAAAAGTATCAACAGAAGTTCATAGAAAAGCATGGTATCAAGCTCGGCTTTATGTCTCTATTTACCAAAGCATGTGCACAAGTCTTAATGGAAATGCCACAAGTAAATGCAATAATAGATGGTGATCATCTGATCTATCATGATTATGCAGATATTTCTATAGCCATTTCAACACCTACAGGCTTAGTTGTACCCCCAGTTCATAATTGTGAGTCACTTGGCTTTCATGAGATAGAATACAAGATTAAGGAGCTTGCTGGGAAAGCAAGAGAGGGTAAGCTTACACTGGATGAAATGAAAGGAGGTACGTTCTCCATTACTAATGGAGGAATATTCGGCTCTATGATGAGTACACCAATACTCAACAAGCCTCAATCAGCGATATTAGGTATGCATACGATTAAGCAAAGACCAATAGCTATTGATGGTAATATAGAGATTCGACCGATGATGTACTTAGCGCTGTCCTATGACCATAGAGTTATTGATGGTAGCTCTTCTGTAACATTTCTGGTTAAGGTGATAGAATTGTTGGAAGATCCTGTGAGACTCATGATGAATATCTAATCAATTAGTCATGACTTTACAAGAGTTTCTTGATGTTTGTTCTAATAATCCAGAGTTTATAGGATTTACTTTGTGGCCCTACCATTAACAGCATTTTTAGCCAGTGTCTTTGGTAAGGGAGAGGGTCATCTATCTCCTTGGAAGTATATATGTACATTCTTAGTTTATTGTGCTACGATTCCTGGAATCTTTGCTGTTGGGTTGAATGTGTATATGTTCCTAATTGAGAGGCAATCTATAATGGATAGTAATATCTACACTCAGATCTTGCCAATCATGGTCATGTTCTTTACTCTTTGGCTGATCAAGAGAAACGTACCTTTTGAGAATATTCCTGGTTTTAATAAGATTTCCGGCTTGGTTATGGTGACTTTTGGAATAATAGCAGTGATATGGTTGTTAGATCGGACTCATGTTTTTACAGTAACATTCTTGCCATTCCATTATGTCTTGCTAATGTTGGCTGGATTGTTTGTGGTAACCAGATTAGGACTTAAGAAGTTGATGTAAACTATTTTTCCAACTTTATTTCTTAGTATAGTGTATTAAATAAGTTTTTGTGATGCGCTATTTCTTACTACTCTTTTTAGGTATTTTCTATTATGGTATAACTGCTCAACCTGTTGAAGAGGCACCCTTAGTTTATGAAGGTAAGGGCCCCTTTGAGCAGATGATTATTCGGGGAGTCACCTTAATCAATAGTACAGGAGCGCCACCTGTAGGTCCAGTTGATATAGTTATACAGGATAACATTATAAAAGACATCAAAGTAGTTGGATATCCTGGAGTAGAGATTGATTCAAGCAGACGACCACAACTTATTGAAGGAGGATATGAAGTTGATGCACATGATTCTTATGTGATGCCAGGGTTTGTTGACATGCATGGGCATATTGGTGGTAGATGGCAAGGCGCAGGTGGTGAGTATGTATTTAAACTTTGGATGGCACATGGCATCACCACCATCAGAGATCCATCATGTGGTAATGGATTGGATTGGGTACTTAAGCATAAGAAGTTAAGTGAAGAAGGAAAAATTACTGCACCTCGAATCCAAGCTTATACGGCATTTGGTATGGGTTCGGAGGAACCAATCAGTACACCTGAGATGGCAAGAGATTGGGTAAGAAACAATGCTGGCAAGGGAGCAGATGGCATCAAGTTTTTTGGGTTGCCACCAGATTTATTTGCAGCTGCATTAGACGAAAATAAAAAATTAGGGCTACGATCTGCTTGTCATCATGCACAGATGGAAGTGGGTAGATGGAACGTACTTCATTCTGCACAGGCAGGGCTCACTTCAATGGAACATTGGTATGGATTGCCTGAAGCATTGTTCGAGGATAGGACGATTCAAGACTATCCATTGGATTATAATTATCAGAATGAACAACACAGATTTGGAGAAGCGGGTCGATTATGGAAACAAGCAGCTAAACCTTATTCTCCTCATTGGGATAAAGTAATGAATGAGTTATTGGAACTTGACTTTACATTAGATCCAACATTCAATATATATGAGGCGAGTAGAGATCTGCAAAGAGCACGAAGGGCCGAATGGCATGAGAATTACACTATACCCAGCCTTTGGAGATTCTATCAACCTAGTAAGATTTCGCATGGGTCTTATTGGCATTTTTGGGGCACAGAGGAAGAGGTTAACTGGAGACAGAACTATCATCTATGGATGACATTCATCAATGAGTATAAGAATAGGGGAGGCCGGATTACAGCAGGTTCCGATTCTGGTTTTATATTTCAATTGTATGGATTTGCCTATATCCGTGAGTTAGAGTTGCTTCGAGAAGCTGGATTCCATCCGCTTGAGGTTGTTAGATCAGCAACACTAAATGGTGCCGAGGCATTAGGAATGGATGATGAGATTGGAAGTATAGAAGTTGGGAAGAAAGCTGATATAATTATCATAGATGAGAATCCCCTTCAAAATTTAAAAGTTTTATATGGAACAGGAGCTATTAAGTTGACCGAAGACAACAAGGTAGTCCGAGTTGGAGGAGTCAGGTATACGATCAAGGATGGTATCATCTATGATGCCAAGCAATTGCTCGAAGATGTCAAAGAAATGGTTGATGCAGAGAAAGAAGAAACAGGATGGACTCTTAAGCAGCCAGGGATGAATTAATTAGAACGTAAAATAGGATCAGTCAATAATATTGCTGTATCCAGTGATCTTAATGGTCATACTAGCTCCAGAATATACTTCAAATGTTGGTTCAAACAGGACACTTGATTCAGCGATAAAATCAAAATTATTCGAAGTAAGAATCGACATAGCAGCCACCTTTTTATTTTGTGATCTAAGTCGTCTTGTGATGTCATCGTTGGATAAAAAATTCAATGGAGTATCCAATTTAAGTAAGATGCATGAGGATAATGCACTTATAAATCCATTACCTGTTATATTATCAAGTCCACTATCATATATATCTTTTGTACTATTGTCTAATAGGTTAAACACCTGATCCCTGTTGAAAGTTGGATTAGCTTGACGTATCAGAGCAGCTATCGCTGCTGCATGACGGACTATTGTAGAACTGTTAGTCTCATATTCTTCTTAAGAGAAGTCGGTTCCATAATTTATAAATTTTATTCTGGTAGGAGCTGGACAGGCAAACATTGTATTGACGATGTTAAAATTAGCGGTTTGACCAAGATCGGTATAATCAAGGAACTCAAAAGGTATTTGATTTGAAATATTGTTATTCACACTAATGGTCAACATATTTGTTTGGGGATCATCGCATAAAACTATATCTAAATCAGTATCTACTCCATTCATGGTGTAAAAGGTATCATCCCATTGTAAAGCCAACCAGATACGAGTTCCAGCCGCAATGTTTACCTATTTGAAAATGTATACACCGCCTCCAGTATCAAAGTCAACTTCTCTTAGATAGCCCTCAACATTAAATATAGATGGTGAAATTAAGTCTGGAGCTATGGCCTTGTAGAATTTATCTGCCCCATTACCTGCAGGAGATAAGTAGATCACATCATTATTAAAAGAGACCGAATCTACTTTCTGGGCCACAGACCCATCTTGAAAATTAGGTTTAGTAAAGTAGATGATATCATCTACTTTACTAAATCTAATTTGCTATAAATTAAATGTTGTCAGCAAACCCCTGTTCACCAATAAAGGCAGTGTCAAAAAACAAGTTAGCCTCTGGGACCATGTCATGAATGAGTTGTAGCATAGCTTGGCCTTAATTGATTCCCCCTTCTCCTAAATCTTCTTAGACTGTAACGGGAGTAAGATTGTCATTAGGGTTACCAACCTTAGGTAAATCTCCAGTTGATATATCTGTTGACACTCTAGAGTTTTTATTGTAGCTATCGCTGATTACCCCAATATTTATTCCTGTTCCTGTATAAGTAGAGTTCAATGTTCTCAACTTATTAGTTTTAATAATATTATCAGCTTGAGAGGTAGCCAATCCTATGCTTCTCATAGGCTTAAAGATTACATCAATACTCAACAGATTATCAGTGTTGAGCTAATTATAAGACATCAGGCTACTCAGATAAGCATAACCTTGGGTGATATTATATTTCTTATTAATTCCTGTTACTGTGAGACTTGCCCGTTTTAAAACCGAATGCATATTTACCATATCAGAAACCCTGATGGTTAGTTCTACTTGTTCATTAATAATCGAATAACTATCCATTGATAATGTCAATGCCTTTTCCTTTTCACTTACGATAGATGTGATCTTTGCTCTTCTCTTCTTTTGATCTTGGGCTATGATTTTGTGTAGTGTCCTACTTAATTTAGCCTTAGACTCAATTTGTAGGACCCTTCCACTTTTTTCCTTTATGCCTACATCCAGTGAATACATTAGAAATTAGCAGAAGGATTACATTGCAGTCAAGATAAATTTATGACTTCGGAAGTAGAAGGGCATGAACATTCAGTTGATGTCTTTCTATATACAAACGAGTGAGGTCTATGAGAAAGGTAAAGTTGAATATATATCCGTATTTGGGAGTTTAAGTCTTGCTATCAGTTAATCTGAATCCTACTCCATGTACATTTTCGATCTGAACATTAGGATCACAGGATAGGTGTTTGCGTAATCTACTTATGAATACATCCATACTTCGACCTAAGAAATAGTCCTCTTTACCCCATACTCGTTCTAACAAATCTTTTCGTGAGATTACAGAGTTTTTGTTGTTATACAGTTGCTGCATTAGCTCTCCTTCTCGCTGAGTGAGTTTGATGGTTTGTTCTTTATAGTGGATTATGAGGTTTTTAAAGTCAAAGGTGAAATCACCTATGCCTACACTCTTATCCAAATCGTTCTTGATAAATCTCCTTTTGAGGAAGACATTAATTTTTAGTAATAGCTCTTCGATATTAAAAGGCTTAGTGATATAGTCATCTGCTCCTATAGTAAGTCCTTTGATTTTATCTTCTTTCATAGACTTGGCAGTTACGAATATGATCGGCACTTGAGTGTTTAGTCCACGTAGTTGCTCAGCTAAACTGAAACCATCCATGATGGGAAGCATAACATCTATTACGCATAAATCGAACTGCTGCTTTTTAAAAGCCTTGAATGCCCTCGCACCATCGGTAAAATGATGAACCTCGTACCCATTATCTGTCAAAGCATCATTCGTTAAGAATGCTAATGTTTCATCGTCCTCTACATATAAGATTTGATCAGCCATCGATTTTTGGAATTTTTATGGTGAATGTTGACCCTTTACCAACGTGAGAATCTATTGATATATCCCAGCCATGTACTTTGCATATATTTTTAACATAGAATAGTCCTAAACCAAACCCCTTGACATCATGCACGTCTCCTGTCGACACACGATAGAATTTTTGAAAGACTCGCTCCAATTCATCTTTCTTAAGCCCAACACCATTGTCTGAAATATCTAAGAATAATTTACCGCTCCTATCGCTTATCCTAATAAGAATATCAGGGATTGTTGAGCAATACTTGATTGCGTTATCAATAACGTTATAAATAACATTAGTGAAATGCAGCTTGTCCCCAGCTATCCTTGCAAAATCAGTATCAGGTGCAGTTTCAATTCGAATTTTTCCAGGTGAAATTTTAATGTTCTCACTCTCAACAATTTCTTTGACTTCGCTGATTAGATTAAACTGTTCAATTCTAAGTTTGAAATTGTCCGATTCAAGCTTAGCTAAACTCAATACTTTTTCTACCTGATTGTTAAGTCTTTTATTCTGATCTGAAATAATTTCAGTGTATTTTTTCAATTTGGGATTACTGTAGAGTACGTCATCCTTTTTGAGATAATCCGAGGCTATTTTGATAGATGAGATTGGTGTTTTAAATTCATGAGTCATGTTATTGATGAAGTCCTTCTGCAACTCAGATAATCTTTTCTGCTGGAGAATCACCCACATGGCATAAACGAGAAATGCTAAGGCTAGGAGCGTAACTAAACTGAACAAGATATTTTGCCACATATTGCTCAGCAAGAATCCGGTTTGCCCGGGAAATTTGACCACAAAATAATAGGTCAGGTTATCGAAAGTGGGCAATTCCCCTGATCGTGCTTTCGATTCATCCAGATTAGTCATTTTGCAGTATGAACCATAGACTAACTCCTGAGACAGACAATCATATATGGCGAATTCAAAATCTGCATTTATCGCCTTCTGTTCAAACTGCCTAATTAGATAGTCCTCCAAAATATTTGCATCAATATTGTCATTGATATTGACGGCATAGTAATTAGATGATTTACGCTGTATTAAGTTTTGCTTAGGAAGTTCGGACTGATTGAAATCAGCAATTTTTTGAGCAACTTCATAAAGAGCAATGGTCACCGATTGATGAAATTCTGAATCCTTGAGGCTAAATGCTCTTTTGAACCAATAGGCTTGGATGAAGATTACACCAAAAATTGATATAGCTCCCAATATGGCCAATCTACGTATCATATGATTCGGCATAGTTCAAAGATGAGACCCAATTTAATCAGTTCACAGTTGATCAGATCGGTTAACAGGCTATTAACATCATAAAAAATGGTCAAAGAATTATAGGATAAGCGGTACGAGGTGATAACTTTATTGCCATGAGGCTTTCTCAGATCATATTGTTTTGTTTGCTTGCTAACTTTTTAGTTGGCCAGAATAAGAATCCTTTTGACATTATTGTCTCAGATCAAAGTGAGTCAACATCAGCACAAATTGACTCAAAAGAACAAATCGAAGTAAAAGATGACAATCCGTTCAACATAAATAATACTATAGGCACTACGATTTCACATGAAGCCAAAGTAAGAGTATCAACCACAACTATTCAAACGGAAACAAATAGGTATACACCGCTTACTCTTACTATAACAATACTCAGTCTAATATTAGTGACCTTAGGAATTAATAGTAATAGATCTCGATTTAATAAATTTTTAAAATCATTGATAAATACTAATCAGTTGAAGGGGTTGATGCGATCTGATAAAGGAATGCTCAATATCCAAGACTTTGTGTTGTACTTAGTATTTGCATTAAATATGAGCCTATTGATATACATGCTGTATAAAAATTATTACTCTTTCGAAACCAATTTCTCGTGGTCATACTTAATGATAATCGTTATTGGGGTTTATCTATTCAGACATATCGTGCAGCGGCTAATCAGTGCTATATTTACTTTCCCCAAAGAGTCCATTCTGCATGGCTATAGTCTTATGGTGCATAATGTTTGTATCGGTGTTTTACTGCTGCCAGTGCTTTTGGGTTTGCAATTTGGTCCGGCGTCATTACATACTTTTTTTTTCATATTAGGATTGGGTATTGTTGGTTTGATCTATATACTTCGTCAGGGTAAAGGTCTCTTGATTGCCCTCGGAATTAGAGGTTTCAATCTGATGTATTTTTTTATTTATCTTTGCGCCGTCGAGATGGCACCGGTTTTAATTCTTTTGAAAGAATTATCGAAGAATGCTTAATATAAGATAGAAATAAGTGAATGTCAGCAGAATCTAAAGTTCAAACCTCAGAAACTTATAAAAAGGTAAAAACCATACTCATTTCTCAACCCAAACCTAAGAGATCACCATATTTCGAGTTGGCTGAAAAATGGAATTTGACAATTGATTGGAGACCTTTCATACATGTTCAGCCAGTAACTGAAAAGGAGTTTCGAAGAAATCGAATTAGACCCGACGAATTCACTGCGATCATATTTACGAGTAAAAATTCGGTAGATCATTTCTTTAGCATATGTGAGACGATCAGATGCAAGATGTCTCAGAGTACTAAGTACTTCTGCATGACTAAGGCTATTGCAGACTATCTTCAAAAGTTCATAGTTTATCGTAAGCGAAAGGTATTTATTGGTCAAAGAACGATCAATGATCTCGAGCCAGCCCTAATAAAGCATAGAGAGAATGAAAAGTTCCTATTACCTTGTTCCAATCTTGGAGCTACGGATGTAGCGAGCTTCTTGACAGATAAGACTTTTGATTTCAGGGATATTATGATGTATAAAACTGTTGCAAGTGATCTTTCAGATTTGAGTGACGTAACATATGATGTGTTAGTGTTTTTTAGTCCTTTGGGTATTGAGTCTTTATATGAGAACTTTCCAGATTTCAAACAGAATGATACTCGGTTAGCAATCTTTGGCAAAAAGACTAAGAAGGTAGTTAAAGAAAGAGGCTTGCAGATTAATATCGAGCCAAATACGGACACTCCTTCTATGACTATGGCTATCGAGAGATATCTTAAGATTGCCAACAAGTAGAATATTATCCCTTGAGTCTGATTAGTAATTACATAGCAGAACTCGAGCTTATCAAAGAACAGTTATCTAAGGAGAAGCCAGGTAAAGCGTCACATATGAAGTTGGCCTCTATTGATCCCGATAGATTTTCTCAATATCACATTCCATCAGCTGATGCTCATGATGCGGCTGTAATGTTATTAATTGTTCCTAAGGATGATAGTTGGCAGGTGATATTTATAATGAGAGCGAGTCACAAGGATGATAGGCACAGTGGCCAGATAAGCTTTCCTGGTGGCCGGAAAGAGACGACAGATCCATCTTTATTAGATTGTGCTTTGAGGGAGACAGAGGAAGAAATAGGAATAAAGAAAGAGCAAATCATGATTCTTGGTGAGCTTTCTCCTTTATATGTTTTTGCGAGTAATCATATGGTTTACAGCTATGTTGGCGTTATCGACGATAGCACTAGGTTCACACCGAATGAAGAAGTCGCTGAGCTTCTAATCGGTGATGTTGATGACATAATAGCTCAGGGGATATTAAGCATAACACTTACTACTCATCGAACAACTCTTAAGAACGTTCCTTATTATAATGTACAAGGACATGTGCTCTGGGGAGCTACAGCGATGATATTTACTGAGTTTCTTGATGTGTTAGATAAAATAAAAGCCTCATGATGAAAATATGTTTGCATTCAATTTTGACCCTTCTTATAATAGGCCCCACACAACTTATGGGACAAGATGAGTGGAATTTGAGAAAAGAGACAGCAGGAATTAAAGCTTACACGCAGAAACACGATTGGTCTAAGTTTGATGAATATCGAATTGAAACTGAGATGGAAGGAACATTATCTTCCGTGTTGGCTGTATTCAGAGATTACGACGTTTATCAAAAACTATTTGATGGTTTTGATAAGATCGTAAACCATGTCGATGATGAGTCACGATACATCAATTATATCACTGTTAAAACACCCTTTCCAGCTCGAGATCGAGATGGTGTATATCTCAATGAGATTTCGTACGATTCGCAAGAGCAATTATTACACATCGATGTATCATGTACTAATGATTATTATGCGCAGAGTAGAAAATTCATACAGATTAAGAATTGCTCAGGCTTTTGGGATATTACTCAGAAAGACGATAAGACTTTAGATATAGTGCATCAGTTCGTGATGGATCCAGGTGGAAATGTGCCTGCGTTTATCATTAATATGCAAACAGTTCAAAATCCGATCAAGACAATCAAAACTCTAAGAGAACTTGTCTTGTTACCACAATATCAAAATAAGAAATTTCAAATCTTGAAACAATGAAGTCGATAATAGTATTGTCCTTGTTCATATTGTTGTCATGTCAGAATACGGCAGTCAACGCACCAGAGAAACCTGTAAGTCTGGATTCTAAGGATACCAAGGACCTGCCTCTATCTAAAGTAATACTGCCTGAAGGATATCAGATAGAAGTATATGCTTCTGATGTTGAGAATGCCAGATCTATGGCTTTATCACCTTCTGGAACCTTATATGTGGGCACTAGATCTAAGGGTGACGTATATGCATTGAGAGACACAGATGGAGATCAAATTGTAGATGAGAAATTTGTACTTATGGCCGAAGGAAATATGCCTAATGGTGTCGCGTTCAAAGATGGAGATCTTTATGTGGCAGAAGTTGATCGCATTTTAAAATTTTCCGATATAGAAGATAAACTGGAGGATCCAGGAACACCTGAGTTAATTTATGACAAGTATCCTAAAGAGAAGCATCACGGTTGGAAATTCATAGCCTTTGGTCCTGACGATAAATTGTATGTTCCTGTAGGAGCTCCTTGTAATATCTGTGAATCAGATGATCAAGTATTTGCTTCTATCACTAGAATTAATCCTGATGGGACTGGAATGGAGATAGTACAATCAGGAGTTCGTAATACAGTCGGTTTTACCTGGCATCCAGAGAGTGGTGATCTATGGTTCACTGATAACGGTAGAGACATGTTAGGCGATGATATCCCAGCATGTGAGCTAAATCGAGCTAATGCAGATGGTATGCACTTTGGGTATCCATATTGTCATCAAGGGGATTTGTCAGATCCTGATTTTGGTTTAGATTCTCCTTGTAGCGATTACACTAAGCCTGCTCAAAATCTTGGACCTCATGTTGCTCCGCTCGGAATTGAATTTACACATGGAACTCAGTTTGAAGCTGATTTCAAGGAAACAGTTTTCATGGCGGAGCATGGCTCATGGAATAGATCTAAAAAAATCGGTTATCGGATTACAGCAGTGCCATTAGATAATAATTATGAGTCTCAAGGGTATGATGTATTTGCAAGTGGATGGTTAGATGAAGAGACTGATGAAGTATGGGGCAGACCAGTTGACATTGAATGGATGTCTGATGGTTCTATGTTAGTTTCTGATGATTTTGCTGATGTTATATATCGAATAAGTAAGAAAGGATAAATTAAAAGTAGTCTAAATTGAAATTTGTTATTTCTACATTGAAATGACTTTCCCACCGAATGTACAAAGCTTAGTATCTTTGCAGCGAAATTTGACTGCCATACAAAAGACATGCATACGAACCATAAGTTCTTTTCTAAATTATTACTCTCAACTGCACTATTAATTAGTGTAAATTCACTTAGCGCACAAAATGCAGCTGGTGATACAAATGTATACCTGATCGCTATATTGATTGTGATTGGAGCTCTCATTTTAGTAAGTGCTATTTTGACATTGAGCCAAAACTTTATCTCCATAGAAGCAGCCAAGTTTGGCGTGGAAATCGAAGAAAAGGATAATGGTTTTTCTCTATCCAATCTTTGGAAAGAGGCAAATCCACTTTACACTAACGGAACTCCAGTAACTGAGTTAAAAAAAGGACATGATATATTATTAAAAGGAAAGCCTTCTTCTGAGCTTATCAAAAAGAACGTTAAGCGTTTTGCAGTTAATCCGAAAAGTTTCAGAGGCCTTTCTCCTATACCTAAGGTATTAGTTGAGGTTGGTGATGAAGTAAAAGCTGGAGATCCGATTTACTATGATAAAAAAAATCCAGTAGTTAAGTTCGTTGCTCCAGTAAGTGGAGAAGTGATTGAAATAAATCGAGGAGAGAAAAGAGCAATTACAGATATAGTCATATTAGCTGATTCAGAGGTAAAGCATGCTCAACTTGATCCGCCCAGTATAAATGAAGCTTCAAGAGATGATATAGTCAGTTTCTTATTGAGCTCGGGAGGATGGACTCTATTCAATCAGAGACCTTATGATATTTTACCAGCTCATGATGCAGTTCCAACTAATATCTTCATCAGTACTTTCAATACATCCCCATTATCACCTGATAGTTCAGTTATAATAGAGGGGCAGGGCGATCTTTTTCAAAAAGGTCTTGATACGCTAAACAGATTAACTTCTGGGCAAGTATTCTTAGGACTCTGCGCTAATTTTGATGATGCACCTCATGAGGTGTTCACTGGAGCGGATAATGTTGTCAAGAAATGGTTCAAGGGAAAGCATCCGAGTGGAAATGTTGGTATACAGATACATCATACAGCACCTATCGCTGCGGGTCAAACCGTGTGGACTTTAAGTGTACAGGAGGTCATTACATTAGGGGAGTTGATGCATAAAGGCATATTTAACGCTCGCAGAATTGTTGTCATTGGTGGAGCCAATGTTATCAACCCTGTACATGTTGAAACGTACATCGGTGCAAATGTTGGAGAATTGGTTAAAGACAATATCCAAGGAGATAACAATAGAATTATTGATGGTGATGTGCTTAGTGGAAAGCAAACCAAAGATTCAAATTATTTAGGATTCAGAAGCGATCAAATCTCGGTGATAGAAGAAGGTGATTATTATGAGATATTTGGATGGTTAGTTCCGATTAAGGCCAGACCTACTATATCTGGAACCTTCCCTAATTTCTTGTATCCTAATCTTGAGTTTGATGGTGATACTAATACTCATGGAGAGCGTAGGGCATTCGTGATGAGCGGGGAGTACGAAAAAGTATTGCCGATGGATTTATATCCTCAGCATTTGATGAAGGCTATAATGACAGGAGATTTTGAGCAAATGGAAGGTTTGGGAATCTATGAGCTTTCAGAAGAAGATGTTGCGTTATGTGAATTTGTTTGTACATCTAAAATGCCTCTACAGAACATTCTGAGAGATGGTTTAGATATGATGCGAGAACAAGGTTAAAGAGAAAGTTATTTCAATTAAGATAAAATATAACTAAGTCCTACTATGGGTTTAATTCAATATTTCAAAAAGATAGAACCAGATAAAAAGAAGAGTCCGTTTCTGCATACAGCATATGACGCCTTCTTTACCTTCTTAGCATCTCCTAATAGTGTGACTAAGGATGGTGTCCATATGAGAGACGGCATGGATCTCAAGAGAACTATGGTTCACGTGGTTTTAGCAATGCAGTTATGTTATGTTTTCGGAACCTATAATATAGGTCATCAGCATTTTACTGCTATGGGTGAGTACTTAGGTTTTTTAGAGGGATTTCACCTCAAACTGGCTCATGGCCTTATTAAGCTGTTCCCAATATTTGTTGTTACTCATGTGGTTGGTTTAGGAATCGAATTCTGGTATGCCGCTAAAAAAGGACATGCAGTAGAAGAAGGGTTTCTTGTTTCTGGAGCTCTCATTCCATTAATTATGCCGCCAGATCTACCTATTTGGATATTAGTATTGTCTGTGGCATTTGCTGTAATCCTTGTTAAGGAAGCTTTTGGAGGAACTGGAATGAATATTTGGAACGTAGCATTGATGGCAAGATTATTCGTATTCTTTGCATATCCAACTACGATATCAGGTGATGACGTATGGGTTTCTGGATTTGAACACATCAGAGCTGGTTATGCCGCAGATTATGGTTGGGCACATAACTTATTCAACGGTCTGTTCGGTGCGATGGGCTTAGATAAGTTCACTGGAGGTCAAGTAGTAGATGGATTCACAGGTGCTACACCATTAGCTCTCGCTTATCAAGGAGGTTGGGAGGCCGTAACTGCTGTATACTCTGTTTCAGATATGTGGTGGGGAACGATACCTGGTTCCATAGGAGAGACTTCTAAACCATTTATCTTATTTGGTGCGATATTCTTATTAGTGACAAGAATTGCAAGTTGGAGAATCATGTTAGGCATGGTTTTAGGTGCATCTCTTATGGCAATTATTCTCAATGCTTGGGATGCGACGCCATTTATGAATGTGCCTTGGTACTATCAATTCTATATGGGCAGTTTCTTCTTTGCCATGGCATTTATGGCTACCGATCCCGTAACAGCAGCTTCAACAAACGGTGGTAAGATAGCTTATGGCTTTTTGATTGGATTCATTGGGATGATTGTAAGAGTACTTAATCCGGCATATCCTGAGGGATGGATGTTGGCAATTATCTTCATGAATACGTTTGCGCCATTATTAGATAGATTAGTATTGAATCCTCATATAGCAAGAAGAAAAAAATTGGCCCATGCGTAGTAATAATTATGTTATAGGTTTTGTGGTCACCATGACCGTCGTTGTTGCTTTAGTGTTGTCATTGATGGCAACAGGTCTCAAGCCAATTCATGATCGAAATGAGGCCATTTTTAACAAAAAAGCTGTTCTTGCTGCGATTGAGTCAGAGCTTGGTGAAAATGTTAAAGCAGATAAACTACCAGATGGAGAGGTCCTAAGCATATTTGATGAAAAGATTGTTCAGACCGTCATAGACATTAAAGGTAATCCAGTTAGCTCAGAAGAAGTAGAAGCAAGAGGATATAAAGGAGGTTTAGCTGAGCATGTTGATATGAAGAAGGAAAAGAAGAAGCCCGCTGAAGATAGAATTTTCCCAGTCTTCACTTACGATAACGGAGGAGAGAGTATATATATAGTTTCGATCAGAGGTAACGGCCTTTGGGATGAGATTTGGGGTAATGTTGCCCTTAAAGATGATTTTGCTACAATTGTTGGAGCATCTTTTGATCATCAAGGTGAGACTCCTGGTTTAGGTGCTGAGATTAAGGATAATCCGGCTTTTAAAAGACAGTTCCAAGGAAAGAGCATATATGATGCAGATGGTAACTATACCTCAGTGGTTGTACGAAAAGGTGGAGCTCGCAATACACGATACGAGGTTGATGGTATCTCTGGTGCAACGGTAACAGCAGATGGAGTTAGTGACATGTTACATACGGGGATTCGGTACTACCAACCTTATTTTAAAACTCTGAAAAAATCATAATGGCTGAAACTACTATTGAAAAGAAAGAGCCGATTTTTGCATTTGGGAAAAAGGAAAGAAAACTCTTAACTGATCCATTAAACGATAATAATCCAATTACTGTTCAGGTATTAGGTATCTGTTCTGCATTGGCAGTAACGACATTATTGTTTCCATCGATTATTATCTCTATAGCGGTGATTTTTGTTTGCGCTTTCTCTAACCTTTTCACATCGCTCCTAAGAAAGTCGATACCGAAGCAGGTGAGAATGATTGTGCAGCTGGTGATTATAGCAACATTAGTTACAGTAGTTGAGTTAACACTTAAGGCTTTAGATTATCCCACTTATAAGCAGCTTTCAGTATTTATTGGTTTAATCATAACCAACTGTATTGTAATGGGTCGATTAGAGGCTTTTGCAATGGCCAACAGCCCATGGAAGTCATTTTTGGATGGTGTTGGTAATGGTGTTGGATATGGTGTGATATTAATTGCCGTTGCTTTCTTTAGAGAGGTATTTGGTAAGGGAACATTTCTTGCAGGTACGCCTTTTGAGGTTAAGATCATAGGACCTAACTCTGAGTATCTGATTAATACTATGGCGGATGGATCATGGTTTAGCTGGTATCAGAACAATAACCTGATGGTTTTACCAGCGGCAGCTATGTTCTTGATTGCCATTATGATCTGGATTCATAGAGCTTGGAATCCTAAATTAGTTGACATCTCTTAAATTAAATTATCGTGGAATTAGTAAATGTATTTATTAAAGCGGCATTCATAGAGAACTTGGTTCTCTCATATTTCTTAGGGATGTGTTCTTTCTTGGCGGTTTCCAAGACGTTGAAAACAGCTTTCGGCCTTGGATTGGCGGTAATATTCGTATTAGTTGTAACAATGCCGATTAATTGGTTAATTAGTACATACCTACTTGATGAAGGTGGAGTTTTAGGTATGGATTTGACTTTCTTGAGATTCATACTATTCATTGCAGTAATTGCATCAATGGTACAGTTAGTTGAAATGGTGATTGAGAAGTACTCTCCATCTCTCTATAACTCATTAGGTATTTTCTTACCTCTAATTACAGTAAATTGTGCAATCCTTGGTGGTTCATTATTCATGGTTGCAAGAGAATACACTTTTGCTGAGTCAATTGCTTTTGGTGCTGGTGGAGGATTTGGATGGTTCTTAGCTATTGTGGCCCTTGCGGCTATTCGTGAGAAGATTAAGTATAGTAATGTACCTGCTCCTCTTAGAGGATTGGGTATGGCGTTTTTACTAACAGGATTGATGGGTATGGCCTTCTTAAGCTTACTTGGTATCGATCCGGCTTCTTTTTAGTGAGATATAGATATTTTTCTAAAGAAAAACTAAAACATAAATAATATGATTTGGTCTATAGCAGCTGCAATTGCAATATTTACGGCAGTTATACTTGGACTTTCTTGCATGCTCATGTATGCCAATAAGCAATTGGTACCACAGGGAGACGTAAACATCATTGTAAATGGTGATACAGATAATCCTTTAAAGGCTAAGCCAGGAAGTTCATTGCTGAATGTACTATCTGATAAGAATGTATTCTTACCATCAGCTTGTGGTGGTGGTGGAACCTGTGCAATGTGTGAGTGTCATGTTGATGCAGGAGGTGGAGATGTTCTTCCAACTGAGATGAACCACCTAACAAGAAAAGAAGCGGTCGAGAACAAACGACTAGCTTGTCAGGTGAAGGTTAGAGAGGATATGGAGATCAGGGTACCAGAAGAAGTTTTTGGTATCAAAAAGTGGGAATGTGAGGTGATATCGAATTATAATGTTGCGACTTTCATCAAGGAGTTTATAGTTAAGTTACCAGAGGGTGAAACTTTAGATTTCCAAGCTGGAGGTTACATTCAAGTTGATGTTCCAGAATGCGAATTTGATTACTCAAAAGATATAGATATTACTGCTCACCCTAATTACCATGACAGTCCTGACAAGTTTCAGAAGGATTGGGACAACTTTAAGTTGTGGGATTTAAAAATGAAAAATGAGGAGCCGGTATTTAGGGCATACTCTATGTCGAATCACCCAGCTGAAGGAAACATTGTATCCTTAACGATTAGGATAGCAACACCTCCGTTCGATAGAGTGAAAGGCGGATGGATGGACGTGAATCCAGGTATATGTTCTTCATATGTCTTTGCAAGAAAACCAGGAGATAAGGTTACGATATCAGGCCCTTATGGTGAGTTCTTTATCAAGGAGACACAAGCGGAGATGTTGTATATAGGTGGTGGTGCTGGGATGGCTCCGATGAGATCACACTTGTACCATCTGTTTCACACACTTAAGACAGGTAGAAAAGTTACCTTTTTCTATGGTGGAAGAACCAAGCAGGAGTTGTTTTATATTGAGGAGTTTAGAGAAATTGAAAAACAGTTTTCAAATTTTAGATTTGCAGTTGCTTTAGATAATCCACTACCAGAAGATAACTGGGTGCTTAAGAAAGATCTGGATGATCCTGAGGGAGATGGCTTCAAAGGCTATGTTCATCAAGTGGTAATAGATGAGTTCTTAAGTAAGCATGCTGAGCCAGAAGAATTAGAACTTTATTTCTGTGGACCTCCAATCATGAATCAATGTGTATTGACCATGGCAGATGAGTGGGGTATTCCTGAAGAAAATGTTGCTTTCGATGATTTCGGAGGATAAGATAAGTTTCTTGCGCAAATAATGTAAAAGCCATTCATAGTATATCTATGAGTGGCTTTTTTAATTTAGTGTTAACATCAAATCTACGATCATATGGCCTATAAGAGTCTTTCATTATCTAATGAAGAAAGCATTAACCTCTTCATCTACCATTGGCTTGTTGTTGTTTAGAAGGCTCAGCTGTTGATCGTACATGGGTATGCAAAACATGGATATCGTTATGATCATGTGGCTAAGGCCATGAATGAGTCTCAAATAGAGGTTTTCTCTTACGATCAATTAGGTCATGGTAGCTCTGGAGGATTACAAGGCTATATTCCTTCATTTGATGTATTAGTGGATGATGTAAACTCTGTAATCCGTGAGTACAAAGATGATCAGGTTCCCAATTTTCTGTTTGGACATAGTATGGGCGGCTTGGTGTAAGTTAAGTATCGTTTAGAGAGAAACAAAAGTGCATATCTTAGTGGTCTGATTACATCTGGTGCTGCACTTAAAATTGATAAGGATCTTACCACCAATACTCCAAAAATTAACCCCGATATTAGGGATGATATTGCCAAAACTTAAAACTGAACCTTTGGATAAGGCATCATTAACTAGATCTGAGGAGGTGTTAGATAAATATATGAAAGACCCTCTGGTATATACAGGAGGGACTCGTGCAAGAACAGGTGCTAAGTTATTAGGAGCTATCAAGAAAATACAATCCAAAGTTGAGCAGCTTACGCTTTCATACCTATGAATGCATGGAACCGGTGAGAAGATAGCGGACCCTGAAGGAATGAAAGAACTGTATGATCGAGCACAAACCGATGATAAAATCTTAAAATTGTATGAAGGGCTATACTATGAACTTGTGAATGAACCAGAGCAAAAAGAGGTCATTAACGATATGCTGGAATGGATGTCTGAGAGGATTTTAAATTAAGGACTATGAGTAAACTTACGATGTCAGAAGATTTGAATGGATTCAAGCTGATTATGGAATATAATCTACAGTGGGGAGATATGGATGCGGCTCAGCATGTAAACAACGTCAACTACTTAAGATGGTGTGAGAGTGCTCGTATTGCATATTTTGAAATGATGGATATGGACCTGTCATTCAATAATGGGGTTGGTCCTATACTCGGTTATCAAGATTGTAAGTATATATTTCCACTAACTTTTCCTGATACTGCTATTATTGCTTGTCACACAGAGTCTGTATTAGGAGATAGGTTTATAATGGAGTGTAAGGTTTATAGTAAAAAACATGAGCGTATTAGCGCTATCTCTAAGCAATCCATAATCCCGTATAACTATGACACATTAGCCAAGTCAGCATTACCGTCAGAATGGAGAAAAGCAATTGCTAAAATCGAAGACCAATAAAATTACATCGACGTGGTCTGAGTAGATAATAGTTTAAATTGTGGCATAGAAAATAAAGGGACAATCGCAAACTCGTATAGTCCGAAGAGGACAAAAGAATAAAAGACGTTACCTAAGATAGTGTTCCTAAAAAATGGTAATCCAGCTTTATAACAAGCTATTAGACCAGCTATTGTTTTGGGGTAGAGGCTACCAGTCATCCATACCCCAAAATTGCTGATTATGTAGAATACAACACCTGTTGTAACCCCAGTCAAAAGAAGTTTTCCCCAGCTAGGTTTACTCATCATCTTGTAAGCAATAAGTCCAGCTATGATGAATGAGGAATAAACCCAAAAATTTCCGAAAACCTGAAAGCCATCATAATACTGAGAATAGAATACGTTGTTAAGTATTATATCGCTAATCCACAATATTGTTAAAGGGATAACCCACTTATTTAGACCTTTGAAGTAACAAGCACCAAATATGGCCACTGCGCCAATAGCACTGAAATTTGGCAGAATAGATTCTCCATCGATCAAGAAGATAAATCTTGTGCTTATGCCAAGAATAATGAGAAGTACTACTGCAAGGATATGAATAAGAGACTTAGGCATAGATGTTCTTTACTCTGCAAATATCATGAAAATAGAAGGCTCATTCCTAATAATTACTGCTATAAGTAGCTTATTCCCAATAGTTGGCCTCTTCACATTGGCAAACTTGATTCAGTGTGTCTAAATACTTGTTATCAATTGCGTTTCTTTTGAACTTGAGAGTTGGAGTAAGCAGATCATTTTCAACTCCCAATGGATCTTTGGCAATCATCACATGGGATATACGCTTATATCCTGGAAGATCGGAATTAGCTGTTTTAAGGGTACTATGTAAAGATTCCTCCAATTCTCTTTTCGATTTGTTTTTTCCTAACTCTGATGGAACAACAATTGCAATTGTTGTTCTATATCCTTGTTATTAGCAAACTTAAATTCTAATGGACCAGGCACAACGTACTGACCTTTAGCGGTCTTGAATGTATCTTTTACCCTGCCAGTCAGGTAGACATAACCATCTTCATCAACTTTACCTTGATCTCCCGTATGTAACCAACCATCCTTTAAGACTTCATTGGTTTTATCAGGACTCTTATAATATCCCAGCATATTCCAAGCTAACCGAACTTGTATTTCTCCAGTTTCTGGATCTACTCGAACATCATTTTCTGGATAAAATTTTCCTATAGATCCTGGTTTATCAACTCCTCCATCAAGAAATGTTGCTACTCCGAGATTTTCTGTCATACCGTAGCCTTCACTGATGGGCATTCCTAACTTTTTCCACCAGATCTTATCTTGTTTAGACATAGGAGCAGCTCCGACGAGCATCACCTTTGCGGAATCCAATTCTAATCCATATCGGATTTTTTTCTTTATCATTCCGCTTACAAAAGGAATTTTCAAGAGCCGATCAAGTTTTTCTGTGGTAATGATGATAGTATTCCTAATTGAAACTTAGTATAGATCCTCGGCACACCAAATAGCATAGTCGGTTGACTA
This sequence comes from uncultured Bacteroidota bacterium, assembly GCA_902609095.1. Taxonomy (GTDB): domain Bacteria; phylum Bacteroidota; class Bacteroidia; order Chitinophagales; family Saprospiraceae; genus GYS-P2D. The sequence goes on from CACLQQ010000036.1 coordinate 22,431, forward strand.
TCCTTTAGGTTCTTGGCAAAAGTCTCTAAACTTTCTGGAAATCAAATGGAGCCTCCATAAGTGAGTCTTTGAGCCTCTACGGCCATTCGCTCTGCTATGTGATTAAGTGGTAGGTAAGAGAAAAATCTATTATTCCCATTCTCATCCATCTATAATACATTAAAGTCACCTGTATGTTTAGCAGCTTCCTTTAAGCTTTTGTATGAATGTATCACATCCTTGGGGGTACCAGTTGTGCCTGATGTGAAAACTATTGTAAAGAGGTCATGATCCTTTGGTACATAGTTGGATTCATAGGCCCATTGTTGTTCATAAGTTCAATGCATTCTTCACCCCTATCTATTGTCGCTACACTTTGGTATTGTGGAAACGTAATCATATGTACATCTGAGCCTACACCATTCTTCAGGTCATCCCAGTTGTTAAGTTTCCCCACAAATAAGACTTGAACATCACCTATGTCAAGAACTTGTGCTAAGGTGTCTTCCTTGAGGGTAGCATATAATGGCACCGATACATGGCCTGATATCATAAAGGCTAAATCGGCAATTAACCACTCTCTACAGTTCTTTGATATGATACCTATATTGGTATGTTTTGGTAAATCAAGACTGTGTAGATAGCTAACCATCCGACGCATTTTATCACCAGCTTTTTTATAGGTATATTCTTCCCAACGATCACCAAAAGGTTGTCTTAGAAAGACTTTATTGGGGTGCGAACTTTCGAGATCATAGAATAGTCCAGGTAAAGATCTGTCTTTAAATGCCATACGTCTTATTGTTCGTCAATTTTAATAATTAAAACGTTCTCATAACAATAATAATTTGTCAATTATCGAAGGGATCCAATTATCTATGGATTATAAAGACGGTTTTAGAAATAAATTATGGCGCTAAGGAATTATAGAGATTTAATACACTAATCAGGTTCTAGAGGTAATTTCTTAACCGGAAACTTCATCTCTTTCATTACAGATGCTTCCAATTTATGGCTAAATCTGAAGGAGAAGTTTGGCGATGTCTACTATTATAGAATCCTGCATAGAAACCAAGTCTTTTTAGGAGGTGTTGATACCAACAAGAAATTCTTAGTAGAAGAGGCAAAAAATACAGAGAATAAGGAAGCTTGGGAGACAGCACTATCTGATCTCTTTCCTAACAGCCTGATGCTTATGGATGGTGCTGAGCATAAATATCATCGTAGTATTATGTTAGATGCATTCAAGAAAGATTCCATGCAAGGATACCTTTCTATTATGTCAAAAATTATTAGGAAAGAGCTCAAAACACTACCCTTGAATGAAGTGGTTAAGTTTTTCCCATTTTATAAGAATTTCACCTTGAGGTTGGCAACTAAGGTTTTTTTCGGCTTAATCGAGAACGAGGATTTACAGCCGATCAATAGAGCTATATCCGATATTGTTAGTGCGGCTGCTGCAGTTCCAATTAATTTATCTTTTACAACCTATAGAAAAGGTATAAATGGCCGTAAGTACTTGGAGAGGTATTTTGTTTCAATAATACATTAGAAAAGGTCCAATCCTGGTAATGATCTAATTAGTAAATTTTGTACTGCTCAAAATGAAGATGGTCAGTCCTATACGGATGAAGAGATTGTTGATCATCTAATCTTTGTTTTGATGGCTTCCCATGATACAACAGCGATTACCTTGACTTGTATGAGTTATTTCCTGGCTAAACATCCAGAGTGGTAAGACAAGGCTCGTCAAGAAGTATCAAATGTGAATACCACTGAATTAAAAGTAACGGACTTTAGACGGCTTGAGATATTAGGTAATATCTTGAAAGAGACACTGAGGATCTATCCACCATTGACCATGGTGGTTCGTAAGCTATTGAAGGACGTGGATATTCAAGGGCAACATCTGCCAGAAGATACTTTAGTCGCTTGTGTTTTTCAATTGACTCATCATGATGAAAGAGTATTGACCAAACCAGAGTTATTTGACCCAAATCGATTTAGTAAAGAGCGAAAAGAACATATGAAGTGCCCTTATGCCTATGCTCCATTTGGTACTGGACCCCATCACTGCATAGGTTATTCTTTTACTGAAATACAGATTAAAATGGTGATGACTCAACTGCTCCAACAGTTTCAATTATCTAAGGATCCAGACCACCAGGTACCTATATAAGATGTACCATTATAGCAACCGAAAGATGATCTTCCGTTAAATATTTCAGAGCTAGCAGCAACAGTATAATAGATAATAGAATCTTACTGTTTAAGAGATTTAGAAAATAGATCTATAGCTAGGATTGTACCACTAAAATTACTTCTCATTAAATGCTTAATATGCGCTATGTCTGTTTTGTGTTTTTGGTAATAGGTTTTTTATCATGTCAGGCGGATAGTATTCTCAATCTTGACGGTCCAACAGCTCTTATTGGTAGGTATTGGGTTGATATTGATCCATCGTTAGTGCCTCACTTTATCAATTTTGAAGAAGCTGCATTCGAAAGAGGTTTTGACACTGATCCGAGTATTACTGGAATTACTGCGAATATTGAAGAGATTCAATATTCTGATATTGCTGGTCAATGCACCTACGAAGTGAATTGTCTTAGTTCCAAGGAAATACTCATCGATGAGACGTTTTGGAATCAAGTATCTGAATTGTACAGAGAGTATATAATATTTCATGGGTTAGGACATTATCTTTTGTTACGAGATCATAATGATCAGTGTAACAGTCTAAGTATCTGGGAGAGCATTATGAAAAGTGGTACTGTCAGAGGTTGTCGGGATTCATATAACAATAGAACCAGAGCTGCTTACTTAGATGAATTATTTGCTCATAGTAACTTATAGAAAATAAAAAGCTCAATCCACTGATGCAAATTGGGCTTTTTATCGAATATTTAGATGGGTTTATAATTTGGTCATTTTGGAGATTCTCACTAAATCTCCTTGGATGATTTCATAGAAATATATTCCAGTGTCATCCAAATCGTCGTAATCGACTGTAAATTTATTATCTCCGGCTTTAAAGAAGTCGGACTTACTTACCACTTTGCTCATTGAAGCATCATAGATGTTCAACTCTACTTCTGTATCGTATAGTAAGTTGAACTTGATATCCGTAGATGCAGCCCATGGGTTTGGTACATTTTGATATACCTCAAAGTTATCTGATAAAGGCTCTGCTCTTGACTCTAAATTTAAGGATATAACCTTATCTGATTGATATAATTCCGATGGCATATTAGTAGATTCAAAGGAGAACGATACTTCTCCATCATACATCCGCTCGAATGTCACCCGGAAAATTACATCTCCAGCTTTGACCAATCGTTCAGAGAGCTCATTCCAACTTATAGGAATAATACCCTCATTAGAATCTTCTATGTTATAATGTTCAGAACGTAGACTTATATTATTAGATCCTACTTTCATCATTTTCAATAACTCAGAATCAAAAGATAAGGTAGTTTGTAGACCTATGATATCCATATTGTCTTTCGCTTTGATGTTCATTTCTATATACCTACCCATTTCAACAGTTTCATACTCTAATGTCACATGCTCTGAGGATCGTTGCTCTGCATTTAAGAAGCTATGATTAACGTCACCTACTTTGATTGCCATGAAGTTGACAGATTCCAGATCTTTACTGACAGTTGTGGATAGCCCCAGTACCTTTCCATTTTCCCATGGATCATATGGATCTATGAATGATAATGACTCGGGTACGAAGGCATAGCTTTTACTTTCATCGAAACGGTCTGTTTTACCCAGTATCAGCTTGCGTAAATCGATTAAATCTATGGCGTCTATTGATCCATTTTGATTGATGTCACCGGCGATTATTTTATAAGGACTATCGAGATCTTCTAATCCCATCATATGCCGCTGTAATAGTATCACGTCTAAAGTCGTAATACCGAGCTCATGATTATTATCTTTTATAGGCATAATTTCAATGGTTTCTCCGTGCTGTAACTCATCAAATTGATAGAAACCTTCCTTATTAGTTTTTGTAGTTAGGTTAGGCATATTTTGTACAGTAACCTCAGCACCATCTAATGGTATATTATCGATAAATCTTACATATCCGCTTACCCAACTGTTGATAGGGGATGTGCCTTGGCAGAATGTGTCTTGTACGATGGTAACAGTTGTCATACACTGGTTCACTAAACCGTTCTCATCTGTCACTTGAAAAATAACCATTGCCTCCTCTTCGTCAGAACAATCAAAGTTGACAAAGTTTGTACTAAAAGTATCAACCGTCATTTTACGAGCAGAGAAGGTTACATTTCCACATGGGTCATATGAACCCACATTGAAGTCTTCAACTGGAACTTGATTGGTATGAGCATTACTTAGTGCGACTTGCATAGTGGCCATACATATAGCTGTTGGTCTTGTTTTATCACGGGAGATAATCACCATATTCTTCTCAGCTTGCTTGCCACAGGGGTCAGTTGCTCTTACTCTAACAGTTATTGTATCGATACCTCGGATGTAAATTGTAGAATCAGTTAGCTGCCCAACTATATAAGGCGTGTAATCCACTTGTAAGTCCACTGCTTCTTCAGTAGAACAGTTATCAGATACATTCGTAATTCCTATCGCGTCTATAGATAGTGTTATATCACATTGATCATTGTCAAGATCCACGTATAGTGTGTCTGCTATGAAAGAGAAATGGGGTGGAGTAGCGTCTTTGAATGTGATGGTTTGCATCTGAGAATATTCTATTTCTTCACCATCACAGTACCATTCATAAACTATCCATTCTCTGTGATATCTCGTTTCACATGTTCCCTGATAGCTTAATATGTCATTGTAATAGGCTCTGACTCTACATTCTCTGAAGTTATTACCGTATAAAGAAGCTCCACTTCCTGTTGGAACACCAAAAATATATTGCCCCATCAAGGTGCCACTTCCTGTAGCAAGTGTAAGTGACGGTGGAATTAGGTTTCCATCAGAGTCTGTGACATCTTTCAAAGTATCACAATTAACCACTAAGTCTGATGGAAATAATATGTCTGATCTATTGAGACGTCGGATATTTATTTTTTGTGTACAGGTATCTGCGTTTCCACTATTGTCAATTGCTCTAAATGTTCTTGTCGCAATTGTGGATATATCATTATTTGCTCTCATTGGATCACAGGCTGGTTCAAAATCCATGAATATGGTTTGTACCGTATCAAGATCACATTCTTCGACTATACCGCCAGCATCTTTATAAAAGAAGAAATCTACACACGAAAATGTAGTGTCCGAACAAGTTATGACTGGATCAATTTTATCTTCTAATGTTAGAGTTGACCACGCTCCAAACATGCTACCAGAGCCTGATCCTGTTGCACAACCAGAACCTGTAAGGGCGATCATAAATTTTTGCCCTATATTGTCCTCAGTGAGAATATTAGAAACCATAGAATCTCCTGTGCTATCAAATACCTTAGCGTTATAAGTTAGATCTGAATAAGGGTTAGATAGGAGCATTCTAGCCACAGTCGTATCGATATCCAAACGGCAGTTAGCATTGATACTCATATTAGTTGTAATCCCTGCTATAGTAGAGTCACAAGAGGCTTGGCTAAATAAATTAGTCGAGCACAACAAACATAGCAGACACCATATCGGCAAAATCGTTTTCATCGGGATAGCCTTATAAAGTAACATAATTAGGTACAACTGATACCTGTTCCTTTACTGCTATTTTTGGGAGAATAATGAGAATACTACTACAAATATAATAATAAATCGTAATATGTTAACAGCTTAACATATTTAATAAATTACATATGAGGCTTAAAAAAAAAAGCTTGCTGATTTTCAGCAAGCTTCCATATTATTTTTACTCATCTATTTATCTGGACTCCGATGAAGGAACTCGTTGTATAATAGGGTATGTCTATTCTCAATTGGGATATTCCAGCCGTTGATAAATAGGAATTTGATATCTGTTTTCATCTCAAAAGGATCACCTGTACTGACGAATAAATTAGCTGTTTTACCAACCTCGATACTACCATACTGATCTTCTAATCCAAATATCTTTGCTGGATTGATAGTTATTGCCTTAAGAGCTTCTTCTCTGCCCATACCGTATGTAGCCGCAAAACCTGCGTTAAAAGGTAAGTTTCTCACGTTCTCCGCATCATTGGTGCGGAGAGCAACAGTTACACCTGCTTGTTGCATTATACCAGCATTACGATAGTTCATATCATACCTGACGTAGCTACGCCCGGGGATACTCAATACAGGTCCAGTAATTACAGGAATACCTGCTTCTGCAATTTTTTTGGCTATTCTCCATCCTTCACTCACACCTGTGAAAATCGCCTTAAGGTTCTTCTCTTTTACCCAGTCAATCGCATTCTTAATATCCTTGTCCTTGTTGACTTCTATTAGTAATGCTTGCTCTCCATTAAATACTGGTAACAAAGCCTCATATTCTGGCTGATAAGATTTAGTATATGATTCTGTTGAGCTGTTTTTAGCTGAATCAATTTTGACATAAGTAGCTACATTGGCCCAAATCTCGTTTAGCTTTTTCATTGCCTTCTCTTGAGCTTTTTTGATATCCTCTTCTGATCTTCTATCCCATCGACCACGTTTAGCTGCAGAAGGGAAATTCATAACTATTCCTTTAAATCCAGCATACATACTCTGAGGCGTATAACCATGTAAATTGATTAATGACGCTGTCCCTGGGAATAAACCGCCTCTTGGACTTGCTATAGTTGTTGTCACTCCATTTACCCTTGTAACAGGTATAGCAACTGCATTTGGGTTAACAGCTGTAAGAGCTTGCATGTGAGGAATAAAATCTCCGATCTCGTTGTAATCATTAGTAAGGGATACGGCTCCTACCTCAGAGAGGCCAAGCTGTGTTCCTCCATCAATAAATCCTGGATAGATATGATGATCACTACAATCAATCACTTGAGCATCTGAGGCGTTGAGATTAGTTCCAATCTCTTCTATCTCTCCATTGTCAATTAGTACATCTTTATTTTGAAGAATACCGTTGGTCACAGTATGGACAGTGGCATTTTTTAAAATTGTTTTTCCATAAGTAGATTTAGCCACTTGTTGACTGATACCTACTAAAGTGTAGCAAGCAACTACTATTAATGTTATTGTAAGTCGTTTCATGTTTCTATACGCTTAGTGATTTGAGAAAAATTCCAAAACATCCTGCATGCACCTATCATGTTTGTGATCCTCTGAGTGGTAATCAATGAAAGTCGAAATGCTTTCTTCAGGATCAATGTCTATTCTCATATCATTTGGATCATTGATATCAAACCTGAGCACTCCATCTACTATCGTGTGTTGAGGTATAGCATAGATTGATAATGGGTGTTTGTTGAATATCGAGATATCTCCGTCTTTACCAATCTCTATGCTTCCTACTCGATCATCAATACCAAGCTGAATAGCAGGATTAATAGTAATTAGTTTAAGTGCTTCAGCGTCTGATAGTCCACCGTATCGTTGAGTCTTAGCAGCTTCATGAAAGAGGTGCCTTATGAGTTCACCTGAATCTGAGTTGATAGACGTAATCACTCCATTCTCTGTAAGGATTGCTGCGTTATAAGCTGTGCTATAATAAACTTCAAACTTGTAGGCCCACCAATCTGCAAATACAGATGCCATAGCACCATACTCTGCAAGTTCAGGAGCTACTTTGAACCCTTCATTCACATGTTGGAAACAGATCTTATCTACACCGTAATCTCTCAAGACCTCTACTAGCATCAATATCTCATCAGCTCGATATGAATGACAATGAACTATGATTTCTCCTCTTAGAATATCAGCCATGGTTTCCATTTTGAGATCATAAGCT
>CACLQQ010000037.1 GCA_902609095.1 uncultured Bacteroidota bacterium
TCGCCAGGATAATGTGAACGCAAGAGAAGTCTATACCTCTTAGGCAAAGTCTCTCATAAACTGGTCAATGATCAGATCTGTTAGATAGTGATCTTACACATTTAGGTGTCGCTAATGGAGCTGTTAATATGATCCTCCTAATATTTATAGAATGTTGTATTGTTCTTTTAGAATCGAACTTTTTAAAAGTCGCTGTTTCTTCTGAATCCTAGACAAATTCTCCGATGAGTTTATGAAGCTTCAGAATTGATAAATCGTAGAAATATTTGTCGCGGTATAGTCGATTAAAGGTTCTATTTTCTTGAGCAGATACCTCCATAACTATGAACCAAACGATCAGAATGGATAAGATTCGTAAAGTCCTATTAATTGATATGTCAATGACTTTTCGTCTTGATAGCTTGTAACTTGGCTTGCTCATTGAGGGTATAAACGACTCCGTTGTTTAGGGTTGCCGCTAAAGTGAATCCATAAGGATCAGAGTTTATCGTAAGACTGGGTTGCAATATATTTCTTAATTCTTCAGGAATGCTTAGATCCTTGAGCCGACATGTGTTCCATGTTGTTTTTGATTAGCATTCCTTCATCTTATAATAGAGTTGCTATAACCCCCATTTTATAGATTCCGTTGACTTATGACGAAAGCTCTGATTCGGTTGATTTACGAAATGTACATAACCCCATAGTTCAGGTTTATGCATGTTGATATATCCCATAGGAGACCAAACCCAATTATTCTCAGCAAATGGTCGTCCATTAGCACCGAGTACCTTGACATACACACCATCGACTATATCCATAGTCCAATCTACTCTACTAAAGTTCATACGCCTCTGATCGCCATTAATGGGGCGGTGACGACCAGCCTTGAAGTCCTTGAAAGTCTCCCGAGGAATGGCCACTTCGACCGACCAACTCGAGTCAATATCAGAAGGATCATTAATCCTTCCTACAATATCTACGGCATGTTATATTCCTCTGATGTCTCAATTGATGACATAATTCCGTCCATCATCGATTCGATAAGGGTAAAGCATAAACAGATCCCAAATGGCATTGTATGCATACATCTCAAATTCAAAGTAATTATGACTGTCACCATCGGGATCTATTAAGATTTCAAAGTCTTCATCCTGATACATAGTAGCATCTCCCTCGGTTAATGTTGCCCATATATGTGGTTCTATCATCTGAGCAGCTACATAGAAGTAGTTATTATCCTAGCACATTTTAACTCTTGTTTGCAAAAATGGCTTTTATCTTAACTCACCCTGTATATCCGTGAAGACTGTCGTCCAAGAAATATCATCCCAAGCTGCTTCATCCAGCGTGCCATCAATCTCAATGGCATGATTGGTGTATTAACATAGGTATACATTTGGCTCAAATGCGATAGGATGTTCATATTGGAACGTGGCACTTTCTTGTGCAAATACGGAACTGATGACTAACACACCAGATAATATTGTTAAAATGATATCTCGTTTAATCATTCTTGCTCTGACTGGGACATTTTCTTGTTAAAGTATGTGTTGATGAAAAAATCTATAACGAAGATCATCACAAATAGCACTCTGGCTGTCCAAGGATATATATCACCGAGAAGAACTGCTATACCCCAGATTACAAAAACACTCATACCCAATAATGAATACTGCCGTTTTCGATATATATTGAAGGTCTACTCTTATTCTTAGGATACATGGCGATCACGATCCATGTACTCATCAATCCAAGTAGAGCACTATTAAAACTGTACTACATAAAGGCTGGCCCATTAGTGAAGTTATGCACATATAGCTTAGTGGAAAAGGGCAATAGAACGAGGAAAAAGAGATTCAATAAGTTGACCATAATTAGCTTATGATCTATATGCTGACAATGCTTAAAGTTACAAACATAAGAGGCCCAAAAAAGAGCGATTACAAAAAAGCTGACTACATAGCCTATGAATTGTGGCATTTTCTCGCTCCGTAAGGTTCCAATACTATGGCCTCTCATGTCAATGATATCGATGTCTAATATCAAAATCGTAAGCGCTATCGAAAAAACAGCAGCTATAAAATTCTTTACTCTTGAAATATCATAATTGTCGCCTGCCATATAATTTAACTGTGAATTTTTTGAATTCAAATGAAACAGATTTTCAATTTTGGAGGTTATAGTTACCAATATAACTGATATGCACATCATTTCAATAATATCGTCATTACTACTCTTGAGCAGTATAAATGGCTGCAAGAATACCCAAGCTAAAGCGATAACAGAAGAACGATCTCTTGGAGAGATAATCGTAGAACCTCAAAAAGAACTATCTCAATACCACAAAGCTTATTTTGCGAGTGGTTGTTTTTGGTGTGTCGAGGCGATATTTGAATCTGTGATTGGCGTAGAGGAGGTGGTATCTGGATATTCTGGTGGTACAGCTCAGAATGCTAATTACAAGGCAGTCAGTGCAGGATATACCAATCATGCAGAGGCAGTAGAGATTTTTTATGATACCACTAAGGTTGATTATCCTACCTTACTTCAAGTATTTTTTGGATCTCATGATCCAACTACCTTAAATAGGCAAGGTCCAGATCGAGGTAGACAATATCGTTCTGCAATATTCTATCAGAATGATGAGGAAAAAGAAATCGCCCAATCATATAAGAATCAGTTAGATAACTCAGACATTTTTGCCAAGTCCATTGTGACAGAGTTTGTACCTCTGGATGTATTTTATGCTGCGGAGGACTATCATCAAGATTTTGAGCGAAGAAATCCCAATCAAGGCTATGTTAAAGCTGTTTCCATTCCACGACTGAATAAATTTAAAAGAAAGTTTCCAGAACTCTTGAAAGAAGGGCATCATGCTCATTAGGCTGAATGGTCTGATTTTTGGATTATAGATTCTCTGTCATACATTTAATGAGCTTACAAGGCAGAAGCTTGCGCCTGGTTTCAAGTACATTCATACTGAGAAGGTTACAGAAACGTTGTAGGATCAGAAGTAAGAGACAATATAATAGTAACTAAATCAGCTGACGTCGAACTTGTTTAGGCAATAGCAGAAAAAATAAGTCAATACGCGAACAGCTAAAACAAAAAAGAGTGATACTTCTCATTGTACAACATCGATGATAACAAGGATGTCTCGCATCGTACGCTGAAAGATTAAGAAATTCTTGGGGTCAACGTTTGTACCTCAGATTTTGAACAGATAAACAGATATAGGACAATTACGATATTTTTAATATTCCACGGCATGATATTGTCAATCGGTCAGGACAATTGGTCTATCTCCGTGATACCCCTAACCAGTCGATTATTGAGGCATTTGATAAGTGGTTTGATAAATAGTGAGAGTTACCGATAAGCTATAGCATACACCAAAACTAAGTCGAGGTATCATCTCATAGATAAAACTTCTAATCTATTCCATATACGGTTCTTCTTAGTTATGATGGTAATGCTGCTACTCCTTTCTAATTGTTATTCTACTAAGAGCTCTAACCATATTAAAAGAGTCCATCTAAAAAGGTGAAATCAGATTGCTTTATGTATAGATTGACTGCTGACCCATAGCTTAAACCAATTGCTGAATCCATTTATCTCGTATATAGAGACAGCCTAATTGTTTTTGACCCTGAGAATTATACTGAGTACATCAAAATCACGGACAGAAAAATACCTCTGAAGCTGATCAAATAAGGTAGCAAACCTAAGATTGTTAATTTAAACAATGTTGACTGATGATAATCATCATGAATTATGATTTAGATCATATTCGTCCACTTTGTCCATATAAAACAATAGGATATGAAAACATATGGACATGAGAATTTAGCTAAAATAAGAGCAGATTTCAGGTCAGTCTTTAAAGGATTAGACATTAGATTTCTAAAAACCCTCATGAGGATCATAAGGAATCTCAATCAAGCGATGAGTATGATATGACGGAGACAATTAATTCGATTAATAGTGAACTGGAGGTATGCGAACTTGATCTGAATCGACTGAAGCCGGTATCAGAAATAGAAGAAGAGTTTGAGAGCGTAGTTGGCATACCTGTTCAGATTTTCAGAAAGTCTAAGGATTTATGGTTGCAAACGATACCAACTGATCACTGGACCTTGGCTGTACAAAATAGAAAAGGAATTAATTCAATATTAAAATAATTGAAATGTATATAAAATAGAAGCTCAAAATCATGAAAATCAAGAACAGTTTACTGCTCATTACGCAAAATTGCTGACAAAAAAATATGGGAAGTACCACTTTGTTAAGTCAATAGATTTGAAAATTGATCAAACAAGAGAAGGTATAAAAGTTGGAATAAGGATTAAACCTGAAAAAGGAAATTCTATATATGCATCTTCTACAAATCCTAATGAACATACGACAGCTCAACAGACGATTAGGAAGATGAGCCGCCCCATAGAGGAGTATAAAGAACAACGTTACCATAAGGTGGATTCATCTCATAAATCGATGATATGAACATCTTAGTACCTGTAGATTACTCTTAGGTTTCTCAGTATGCAGTAGACGCAGGAGTTGACTTCTTGAAATCGTTAGATTCTAAAGATATTCAAAGGATAATTCTGACACATGCCTCTAACAATCCTGAGAAAATATATGAATATTTGGAGAAATGGTCCGATCACTGCAGGTGTCTTGGCGTTCGAACAGCCCATATTAGGATAAAGAAGCCTTTACATAAGGCCTATCTGACTATGTTGATAGCAATGATGTAGACTTGATCATAATAGGGTCGCATTGAGTAAGTGGTAAAAGTGAATGGTTCATTGGCTCTAATTCCCAGAAGGTCGCACGGAGTTGTTCACGCCAATGTTCTTATCGCGAAAAATCAATTCAAGGTTTCAAGTATAAACGAAGTAGCTTTTGTTACTGCTGCACTGCAGAGTGAAGTCGAGTCTTTCAAGAGATTTCTCAAGGCCATAGTCCCACTCAACATTACAGATATTCACATTGTAACAATTAATCAGTCATCTTTTTTACGGAGCCGTATGCATTGGTCAATAATGCTCAGGAAAAGTTTGCAGATATCGCTAAATCGTGTAATGTGCGGAGTCATTTTTATGATGACTATTCTGTTGAGTCTAGAGTTCATCACTTTGTCCAGGATTGCGACATTGATTTAGTCGGAATTTTTAATTACAATTGACATCCGATTAAGAGAGTATTACAAGACATTAACATAGAGCTTATTTTGATTCATTAAAATGTACCTGTTTTATCCATAGATTATAGATTATCCATAGAGAATGACTGATCATAGAATGATCATCTTTGATTTATTCGTACAAAGAATATAACCTAATTACGCAATGAGAGAACTAAACCAAAACAACACCTTTGGACAAGATCAGCCTGTGCCAATTTCTTCCAAAACTTTTTCCAATTTAGACGATACTGCCATAGCTCAGCCCTGGCAAAGTAATCCAGAGGCAATCGACTATATCTTCAATAGATATTACAATCAATTATGTAATATATCTTTCAAGATTGTCAACGACGAGGACACTGCTGAGGATATTGTTCAGGAGTTCATTACTTATATCTAGCGAAAGCGAGAAACTTTGAACATTAATTATTCTTTAGGAGCTTATCTTAAAAGAAGCGCAAAAAATAGATCTCTCAGTTACCTCAGAAATGACGGTAATCGAATGGTTCCATTGGATGAGGTGACGGTCACTTCTGGAATATATGAGATTAATGAAGGGGTATACGCAAAAGACATAAAAACCATAATTGATCAATTCATAGATACATTGCCAGCAAAATGCGGGGAGCTGTTTAAACTAAACAAAATAGAGCTTTTAACATACAAGGAGATTGCTGAGTCTCTCAAAATATCTGTGAAAACCGTAGAGAATCACCTTTTAAAAGCTAGAAGATTAGCCAAAAAGAGATTATGTCCTTGTATCATGTTAAGTGGAATGGTTCAGTACTATCGCTACTGTAGGTCATAAAGATCACTTCTAGTCATGCCAGTGATCACTTAGATTGATTATGTTATCAATGAAATTGTATTAAGAATAAATGCAAATGAAATATTTCAATATGATTGAACGCTAAATTATCTGAATGCAAATTGGATGCATGGAGGCAATGATATTGACTTAAAATTAAGTGAATATGAACTTTTTGAGATTTATGGGGATTTTTCCAGAGGAGGCATCTCGTAAAGAGCATTTCAGGCTGCGCGTACAATGAGAGGGTGTGAAGTGCAAGAAATGTGGCCATACTTATACACCATTGGCTTAAAGGGAAGAGGTAATGGCAATGCAAGTCATGTGGTTTCCGTATTTGTTTGCGAAGCGGAGCCGATTTTTCTCATAGCAAACTTCCTATGCGTAAATGGTATTTATCGATGTGTTTGATTACCATGTCTAAGAAGGGTTTTCAGTCAAGAAGATGCAGCGGCAGTTGGGTCATAGTCGATATGAGAGTATCTGGCGTATGATGCATGTAATTAGAGAGGCTATGGGTAAAAGAGACGCTTTATACAAATTGGAATGCATGATAGAATTTGATGAAGGCTATATAAAGAAATCAACGCCAGAAGATACAAAACTCAAGCGGGGCAAGGGTTCTCAAGAAAAGTAAAACGTTACAGTGGGAATCAACGCCTCTATAAAATCTGAATCGTGGGAGAGCATCGAAGCAATGCAGATATTTCAAAATGCAGGTGCTGGACTCCCATAAATTTAATGCTATCAATGAAGTAGTATAGAAAAGTCAAACAATGAGTCAAGTAAAACAATCTTTCAATGGTTGCATATAACTATCAGCAATGCCAAATGATGGTTATTGTGTAATCGTCATAAGATAAAAGTAAAGTATTTACAATCATACTTGAATGAATTTTGCTACAAACTCAATAGAAGATACTTCGGTGATAAAATATTTGATAGGTTAACTTTAGCTCTAGCTAAATCTTACTGATAACTTAACGGACAATCACAAAGGAAAATATCCTTCAAGCCTTTTTCTCTGGGAGTATGGCTACACAGCTAATGATTTAATCTGACATTCTCTTATTGTCGTTGTAATCTCAATCAACTTACCTAAAAGCCATAATAGTATGATCTACTACATCAAAACAGTACTTATTGTCCTCAAAGATCCTGAATATAGACAACTGTGATTAACCACCATGATCGTTGTTGGGATAGGGAGTTATGTTTATCGATATGTCGAAGGATGGTCTTGGATTGAGTCTATTTACTTTTCTCTAATTACTCTAACTACAGTTGCGTATGGTGATTACTCCCCTCTGATTACAGGAGGCAAGGTTTTATCATTTTTTACATTATTATTGGAGTCGGTATCATCCTAACTTTTATTAATACGGTCTATCATCATTACTTCTCCAAAAGTCATAAGGATGGACGTATCCCTGTTAATGATCATAATCAAACAGCGTAGTGATATTGGTCATTTGGTCCAGACTCTCACAGATGGATATTGTGATGATTAAGCGAAGCGCTTGAATTCATAATAATTCAAAAAATAACCTACATGTATTTATAAGATAAAAAATTGACGGAATTGATGAAAGAGCAATTAATGACAGTAACTCCACATAAATTATTGGCCATCATTGATGATATTTTTACAAATGAGAATTTTCATCATATCCCTGTGGTAGAAGAAGATAGCCGAAGATGCGTTGGGATCATTAGCAAGTCAAATGACTATCAATTATGAGATAAGTTTACCAAGTTTAATAGAGTAAGCACAGAAAAGACCAACTATCGATTTTTTCAGACTCTCATGGTCGCAGACGTCATTACCCAAGAATTAGTCGAGTTAGGATGTAAAAGTACTGTACAAGTAGCCATAGGAATATTTCTTACTTATAAGGTTAGTAGCATCATAATTCAAGATAAGAATGGCCCCAAGGGAATAATAACTCCAATTGATATGCTCAAGGAGATCAATGTTATTCCCTGCTTAAACCCTTTAGAACCCGGTATTGCGTAAAAATGCGTTGATTATGCAAATAGTCAGATATTATATCCAAGATATCAAGAGCAGAAAGTACAAAGCCCAACTACTTAAAAAATTAGATTCAATCATTGGAATCAAGCTCTTAGAAATTGATGAGGTTCATAATGGAATCAGTTTCATATTTACCTCTCTTTGGGGATCGAATCTTCTGGCCGAGTGTTATATTAGTCAGTGGGATAATGGTAAGTTACAATGTTGTGAGAGTTGATCGATGCTGAAGCCTCATCATCAAGTTATCAACCGACCGAAAGGGTCAGAGCTGTTTACTCTCCTAATAAGTTGGCAAGTTTATTTTTGATAATGTAGTTCCATCAATTCTCCGTACCTTTTAGTCTGAACTCTTGAATATTATCATCAAAATCTTCTGTGACTTTATTGGTCAGGTTGATCTCTTTTGTATCATCAGATTTAATAATCTCATAGATTACATCTCCTTAACCCAAATGCCTTCTGCAACTACATTCTATTACCAATTTTGACTTAGGAACTACTTCTTTCACCAACCAATGATGCCTGAAGAATTGATTTTCTGTGGCAAGATCAAACATCGTGGGGAACCCTATCTCTAGAACAAATGATGGAATCTCTGTGAAGAGCAACTGCCACATTTCTGCTAAGTCGGTTAGAATATGCCAGATCATGGCAGCAGATGCCTCAGTCTCAATACTTACGACTATAGGTTTATCCTTCTTTTTCACTGGTTTCGCTTTCTACTATGATCACTATTCTTAAGAATACAGCTAATCAGTGGTTTGTGCTTATCAATAGATAGGATAGGGTTTAAATCAAGAGACTTATACGTGCTTCGATATGTCAATTCCTGTTGTCTTACGATAGAACTCCGTAGCGTAAGCGTCAGTCATACCTGAGATGAAGTCAACTACCGATAAAGCTTTGGTGTAGTTAGATTCTGTGGTCTCAAACTCTCTAAATTGAAGTGGAATGAGTCTAAGAGCCATTCTATCAGTGCCAACAGGATTTTTACGTAGGACTGCTGGAATGAACATCTTGAGTAGATGAGACATAACGTGATACCCAGTGATTTCTATTTCTATCACCGAGTGATGATTATAGATTTTTTCTATGGATAATTGCATGACTTCTTTGAGGGTTGTACATCTCTTTTCTATATTATCGATTAGAGTATCGTTGAACGATCCAGTGATGATGTCCTTTAGATGACTATTGAACACATCTGCGGACTCTAATGTCAGAGCATTAATGCTCTTTGCCCTGAGGTAAGAGATTGAGTCATTGTCATCCAGTATCTTTTGATAGGTATCTTTAACACGATCTGAGTCGTCTTCTGGACGATTGAGATTCTCGATTATACTTATGAAAGCCTCACTCACTTGTGATTTGGTTAAAATACCCAATCTGTGGGCATCTTCCATATCGATGATTCTATAACAGATATCATCTGCGGCCTCTACCAGATACACAAATGGATGACGTTTATAGACCAGCGGATTTCCTTGCTCTTGGATCATACCCAGCTCGTCAACTATGTCTAAGATTATCTCCTTTTCTGATTGAAAAAATCCGTATTTCTTGCGGTGCTTATAATTTCCATTTACACATGTGGATTCACAGGGATATTTGAGAATCGAGGCTAATGTGGTCATGGTTAATCTCATACCGCCCTTAGGTTTATCTCGATAAGAGTGGGTCAATACCCTCAGCGCATTAGCATTACCCTCGAAGTCTATGAGGTCTCGCCACTCGGCATCAGTGAAGAAGTCTCTCAATCTTTGTCCTTCAGTTAGCTCTTTTTGGTTCTCGATGAAATAATTAGATATGGCTTTTTCTCCAGAATGCCCGAATGCTGGATTGCCTATATCATGGGCCAAGCAAGCAGCTCCAACTACATTGCTTAGATCGTATTTATAAAACTCTTTTGACTTTTGATCAGAGGTGGATATAGCTTCCTGACTGATATGGTCCCCAATTATCTTACCCAGGGTTCTGCCGACGCTGGCTACCTCTAAGCTGTGCGTCAATCTATTGTGCACGAATGTACTTCCTGGTAATGGGAAAACCTGTGTTTTATTTTGTAGTCGTCGGAAAGAACTTGCAAAGATGAGCCTATCATAGTCCCTCTGATACTCGGTTCTCGGAATCTCTTTACTCTTAGAAGTTCCTGATCTTCGCTCTGTATAACAAGTACTCCATTGCATATAGCCTCAAAAGTAGCAAGACTATACTTAAACCTCTCTTTTGAATTTAGCGCTAATTAACTTTGAAAGAAGTAGGGGTCACCTTTGGCTAATCTAATATGCTTTTCTGCTGTCAGTTAATTGTGACCAGTCTTCTTTAAAGAGTGCATATAATGGGGTATCGAGATACTCTCCATTCTTGTACACATATTTTCTCATGATACCTTCCTTAACGAAGCCATTCTTGATCAGGACTCGTTCCGATGCTAAATTATTACTGAAGACATTTGCCTGTAACCTAATGAATGGAGTGTGGGTAAAATAATGTTCGATCAATTGGGTTACAGCAACACTTGCTATTCCTTTGCCCCAATAATCTAACCCCAACCAATAGCCTACTTCAGCGGTATATTTATGTACATCATCTAAGGCATTGCCACCACAAACTCCAACTAATTCATCATCGTAACAGATTCCCAAGTTCATAATAGGATTTTGGGACATTACGAATAATATATAACCCTCGGCATCTGAGCGATTACAGGGGTGAGGAAATATATCTCTGAGGGTATCTGCGATCCTCTTATCATTGGCAACAGTAACCATTTGATCAACGTTGTCGGTAGCGAGTGTTCGGAGTGATATTTGGGTTCCAGCCTTCAAAGTAGAATAGAGCGATTTGATAGCTTTTGCGATCCAAACCTAAGTCGAACTCAATTCATGGTTTACCAGTTTAATTAATCCAGGTAAAACAGATAGAGTGGTACCACCCCTTGCCTTTTGCATATCATTTTTAACCGTATTGATATAGTTCAGATCTTTGTTATTCAGTGATCGATTGAGGTAGAGTGCTAAGATCATTTTAGATAGGTCTGATAGGACTAAAGAGTGATACTCTATAGAACCCCAAATCTGGATGCCCTATCAATAGACTCTTTAGCGCTTCATAATTGTTCGTCCAGGTATTTAGTTGCTTAGCGATTGTGGCTTTTTCAGTATCTGAGTTTGATATCAGATAATCATCAACCAGTTGGTTGAACCTAAATCCATTAAGTGATTCAGAAGGTACTAAATCTGCAACTCAATTGAGCGTAGTAAGTGCCGTATGATTCGGATTAGATGACCATCTATTATAATACTTGACTTCTTCTAATAGGTTCATCAGCTCATATAGATTCCATAGTTGATCTACGTCAGTTGTTCATCGAGCTATTGACTTGAGTACATGACTATCATCCGTTACACCGATTTCGTCAAATAATGGGAGCTGTCGCTCTACTCGCCTGTGTAGGTCTGAGGCTTGAGAGCAATGTTGGGTAGGGCTCCACAGTCGTTCTGCTACAGCTATATTTATAGGCCATATTTTGGCATTTACGTTGGTATGATCGGCCCATTCTGTCCACATTACGGATTCTCCTCCGATAATTAGGTCCATCTGTTCAGCACTTGACGCTTCAGGCTTTTGGAAGTTCGGTAGAACCATCCCATCTGGCATATCATGACCGCCTATCTTCTTACGAGTTACTGGCAAACCGATAAATGAGAGATTGAGCGACCCACATAAGCCCTCATCTTCTATCTGTAGATCCATAGTCAAAGGTCCAGAAGCATTCTTAAATGAAAAGTACATCTGCTCATCACTCTTTTCTATGTCCGTGATTATATGTTGCTGACCCATGAGATTGAGTAGGCCTCGAGTATGATCACGATCTCCGAAAGTAAGTAAAACTTCTCCTTGCTTTAACATAGCGTTATCTGAACTAATCTGATAAGCACTCCATTGATTTGGATCGATCTCTGAGTTCATGTAATCCAGAGCATCCGTAGGTTCTACTTGATACAATTCTGACATGGGTAATTTATGATTGAGGTACCAACCATGGCTTCTGATTATAGGATTGTTGAGTTTGATCGTGTTATATATGGCATCCTTTCTCCTCCATGCTTGTATAGTCGTTCCAGTTTTGCTAATTCAGGATGAATGGCTTCATCCCATGCGATCATTTTTTTTACCAGCTCTATTCACTATATCTGCCATCTGGAGGTTAAAGTAAGTCTGTAAATTTGAAAAGCTCTTAAGCCCTTTATCCTCCACGAACTGAGTGATTTGAGCATTTTTCTCCCAGTCTGTGGGTATGACTTCATCACTGCCAATGTGGATATAGTGATCTGGGAAGATCGTGGTCATTTCCTTAATGAATGTTGCTAAAAATAGATACATGTCTTGATCAGTCGGATCCATCGCATTAGGATAGACGCCATATGTCTCTTTGATGTCATAAGGCTATTCAGAACTTCCGAATTCAGGATAGGCTAATAACCAACCAGATGCATGTCCTGGCATATCAAACTCTGGAACAATTCGTATACCTCGATCAGATGCATATTGGATTAATTCGCCCATTTCTGATTGGGTATAGTGATGGCCTCCTGAACCAAGCTCATGCAATTTAGGGTGTTTCTTGGATTCCATTTGGAATCCTTGATTATCTGATAAGTGTAGGTGCAGGATATTCATCTTTACAACCGCCATGGCATCTATATTCTCATAGAGTTTATCCATAGGAATAAAATGCCTACTGACATCAATCATGAGGCCTCTCCAGCTATATCTTGGTTCATCGTAGATATACATACTCTGGACCTGATATTCCTGACCTTTTTTTTAATAGCTTGTCTTAGCGTCTGTAATCCACGTTCTATACCTACTCCTGTGGCCGCTGATAAACTGATCTGATGATCGGCTATGTCTAAGGAGTAAGATTCATCCATATTCAGATGTGGAGTCGAAGCCGCACTGTTTTGCCTTGAGACGCTGATAGTCCATGCTTGATCTGATTTCTTCAGATTCAGTACTTCTAATCAGTCTGATGCTGAGTTGAATGCTTGTTTTACCACTGCATCGGTATTCTCTTCTATATTCCAATTGATAGGATCTGTAAGCTCATAAGTGTCACCCTTCAACTGAGTGTGATAGGGAAGTGGGACAAATTCGATTTGTCTACGATCTGATTCAACGAGTTGTGCTTCAACTTCTTTGATAGTTTCATCTGCTTGACAGGCGAATAGTGCGAGGCTTAATATTAGACAAATTCTTAATTGCTTCATATGCTAATTCTCTCGGTAGAGAACAAGGTACGTTATACATATAAATTTTATTAATAAGTTAGAAGAAGATCATGCTTCTTTAAATTAGAATCCTTCTGAGTGCTGATAAATTCTAATTCTTGCTATTTTCACTCGTATACTTATGAAGAACAAAACGCTCGATCAGTACTGGAATTGTAATCTTAGATATTTAGTCATTTTACTGAGCATCTGGTTTATGTGTTCCTATGGTTTCGGAATCTTATTTGCCGATAGTCTTAATCAGATAAAGCTGGGAGGTTTCCCACTGGGATTCTGGTTTTCTCAACAAGGATCTATATATGTATTTGTGTTATTGATATTTATCTATGTTTATCTGATGAATCGTTTGGATCAAGAATTTGACGTAGACGAAAAATAGAAGAGATGGGAATACAGACATGGACATTTTTGATTGTTGGCATTACATTTTTATTATACATCGGTGTAGCGATATGGGCTAAGGCTGGTTCAACTAAGGAGTTTTATGTTGCTGGAGGAGGAGTTTCCCCTCTAGCTAATGGTATGGCAACTGCGGCAGATTGGATGTCTGCGGCTTCTTATCTCTCTATGGCGGGATTAATTTCATTCATGGGATATGCCGGAGGACAGTATCTGATGGGTTGGACTGGAGGGTATGTACTCTTAGCATTGTTGTTTGCGCCCTATCTTAGGAAGTTTGGTAAGTTTACTGTTCCTGATTTCATAGGGGAACGCTATTACTCTAAGCAGGCTCAGTTGGTTGCTTTGATTTGTGCGATATTCGTGTCTTTTACTTACTGTGTTGGACAGATGAAAGGGGTAGGGGTAGCCTTTGCTCGATTTTTAGAAGTAGAGTTTAGTACAGGTATATTTATTGGAATCGGCATTGTATTCTTCTATGCGGTTTTGGGGGGGATGAAGGGTATCACTTATACTCAGGTTACACAGTACTGCATACTTATTTTTGCATTTACTGTTCCAGCGATATTCATTTCCTTGCAGATGGTGGGTAATCCTCTACCGCAGATTGGAATGGGTGGAACTATGGAAGATGGTATTTATCTACTGGATAAACTCAATCAGCTTAGTGTTGACCTTGGTTTCAACGAATATACCTCCTCAGGAATGAATGATCGAGTCAACATGTTTTTCATTACGATGTCATTAATGTTAGGTACTGCGGGATTACCTCATGTCATCGTACGATTCTTTACAGTACCTAAGGTTCGGGATGCTCGAGTTTCAGCAGGCTATGCCTTGTTCTTTATTGCGTTACTCTATACTACAGCTCCTGCTATTGCCGTCTTTGTACGTACTAACCTATTGCAAACGGTGAGTAATAAGCCATATGCTGAGATGCCAGCATGGTTTAGTAAATGGGAGGAGTCCAAGTTGATCAGTTTTGATGATAAGAACAGTGATGGGGTAATACAATATGTCGCAAATCCATCTTCTAATGAACTAACCATCGATAATGATATTATGGTTTTGGCTAATCCTGAGATTGCTAATTTGCCGGCTTGGGTAATTGCACTCGTAGTGGCAGGAGGCTTGGCCGCAGCATTATCGACGGCTGCAGGGCTACTGTTGGTGATTGCCACGTCTATATCCCATGATTTATTGAAAAATTATCTCAAACCTAATATTTCTGAAAAAGGAGAGCTAAGAGCAGCTCGAGTGGCAATAGCATGGGCTGTTCTAGCAGCTGGATTAGCCGGACTGAATCCTCCTGGCTTTGTAGCTGAAGTGGTTGCTTTAGCTTTTGGTTTGGCTGCGTCATCTTTCTTCCCGGCGATTATTTTAGGAATTTTTGATAAGCGAATGAATCGGCAGGGTGCCATATCAGGTATGATAGTTGGCATCGTATTCACAACCATATATATCTGGTATTTCAAACCTCAGTTGGGAGGTATAGGCACACCTGAAGGCTATTGGTTCGGTATCAAGCCAGAGGGCATTGGTACTTTAGGTATGCTGATAAATCTGGCTGTCGCGGTAGTTGTCAGTCGATTAACACCACCTCCACCAGTGGATGTGCAGAACATGGTAGAGAACATCAGAATACCAAGAGGAGCTGGAGCAGCAATAGAACATTGATCACTTGAGGTCTGTTTGATAGAGGGTTGTAGGCCGTAAATAGTTTGACACCATTAGATATCAAGATTTATTGGTTCTTATCATTTGCATCATATAGTTTAGCTACATGTACACGACTAACTAAGCATTCACTGGAATATCATATTTGTATGGTTGGTACCTAAAGTACAATTTTGAATAAGGGAGCCCTATATGACTTGATGAGCAAATGTTTGAATTACCCGCATGATCTACTTGATAATCATCTTTTTGTTCTGGCTGCGGTCAAAAACTTCACAATTGTAAATTGAGTACCCGCACGCTTTAAGTAGAATTCTTCGCAGAAATTTAAACTCATGAAAAGAGCTTAAATACATCACTAAAGTGTTTACCTGTTTCTATGTCTTAAGTTGAAAAGAGTCAAGCGCGAATGCTCCCCTAACCCCATCTGTCTTTTTGGTTGATCTCATTGTGAAAAAAGGATAAAACCCTTTATCCATGGGTTCGCTGGCTTGAATAATACTGTTGATAATAATCAGAATGATTCAAAGTATCTCATCATGCCTCGAATGATAAAGAATGTGAAAATGTGAGATTCGTGACCAGAAGTGATTGGTCTGGATGTGATAGTTCTTCTTTCTAATGTATTGTTAGAGAACCTCAAATGTTGGATGCTGAAGGAGATTTGGCCATTGCGTGTGAAACAGGTTCCTTATGTCTTTTATAATCAAGGTTCACTCCTAATGGGAACCTGTAAAACCGCTATGAGTGACACCTGATACTTTTTGCTTTATAGGTCTAAATCAAGAGCTTTAGTTTCCAGTCGTATTTTTTGTTGTATTGAGGTTTAAAGAACCTAACAGTCAAGAAGAAGATTGGAAACATTAAGACCCACGTCATTTGTACATGGAATGTCATAGTTGCAGCGAAGATGCTTATGGTATCTATCCATTTAGGAGAAAGCGGTGCCCAAGATAGCTCATGATTTAAAGCAACTTGATCTTTGTAAATAACCAGTTCTACAAAGACATTTTGTCCTACGAAGGCCAAAAATAAAATTGAGAGCACCCAGAGATTAATAGTTTCAAATAAGCGAAGTGTTTTTCTTCCTGCCAACCATAAGCAGAATAAACCTGCAAGGCATATCGCTGCGTCATAAAGCGAGTTGACAATCCAATTAATATGCGCTGGAATTGTTCTATTCAAGTAATCTGTTCGTCTTAGATTCACATGATCTCCATCTACCCAGCCATATGTAAACCAGATTTCCCAACCAAATGCACAAATAAGAAAGGAGGTCAGATATACTTTTATCACCTAAAGAGGAATAGCTTTGATATAATAAAGGACTATGATCAATATGGCCTGAAAAATAGAAACTGAGTAGATAATGGAAGGTAAACTCATGTTAGAAGTGTTTCCCCAAAAAATGTTTATTATACTGTAAGCAACTACTTTTCTTTACAGACTATCTATACAGATTGTAATATTCTTATGTCAGGCCTATCAGTCATAAAAGCACCCAATTGAGCTCCAATGGTTTTATAATAGTCTGTATTTCTATGAATATCTAAAGCTTCTTCGTCTTTATATTTTTCTAGGAAAACGTAAGTTGTCTCATCTTGCTTGAAGAGATCATAGTATATGGCCCCAACCTCATTTGAAGTGACTTTTTTAACTAATTGATTTGCCATCGCTTCAAAATCAGTACCGTGTCCTTCTTTGATGTTTATTGTAGCTATTATTCCTATCATAGTTTCATTTTTTATCGTTGTGCGTAATTGCTAATTTATTCAACAGCTAGATTTATTTACATTGCTGCCTGTCCAATTACAAATATAGTTTTTCATTTATCAGTTAGACTCGATGCCCTCAACAGATTGAAACCGTCTGATCGCAGCACTTAATTATGAACTTAAAATTGACTTTTTATCTTAATTTCCGTCATTTTATCATGTTATCTAATTGTCTCTCGTCCAACATCACCGATTATGTAGAGCTTTAAGAGTCTCCTGTAGCTATTTTTGTTTTTGTTTTAGTACATCATAGGGTATTAGTTCAGTATCAAAACGCAATGTTTTAATACACTCGGTATGATTTATCTGAATTGTCACAATAGACTTGAGTCGATAGACACCACCAACTCAGGCGCAGCATATGGTAGAGGATAACCAGGATGCTTCAAGGTGCTGGAATGGATATGGAATGCTTGGTTTGACAGTTTATTAATTAGCTTAAAGGGGAATTGAACTCTCCAATCTAAGCTTAAGCTTTTCATAAGATTGAGAAATACTGACTGTAAATGTCCGTTTCAATTCTTATATTAAAACTTCTTATCAAAATCAGTAATGTTATGGCACAATTCAATCTAACAGTTAACGGTCAGAGCCATCAGGTTGATGTAGACGCTGACACACCTATACTATGGGTACTACGTGATACGCTCAAACTTGTCGGCACTAAATATGGATGCGGCATCGCTCAGTGTGGTGCTTGTACCATTCATGTTGACGGCAAAGCAGCGAGATCATGCTCGCTACCTATAGGAGCCGCAGAAGGAAAAAAGATTACTACAATAGAAGGTCTATCAGAAGATGGATCTCATCCAGTACAGCAGGCTTGGATCAAGCACGATGTGCCTCAATGTGGCTATTGTCAAGCTGGACAGATCATGACGGCCTCTGCTTTCTTAGCAGAAAATAAGAATCCAACCGATAGCGAGATTGTAGAAGCCATGAATGGCAATATCTGCAGATGTGGAACCTATACCAGAATAAAAGCTGCAGTTAAATCAGCTGCTGAAAATGTATAACCTCAAATTGTAAGATCATGACAAAAAACATAGATAATAACAGAAGGTCATTTTTGAAGGTCACTGCTGCGGCAGGAGGTGGTATGATGATCGGATTCAATTTCTTAGGATGTGAGGCTAAACCAAGAATTGCTGAATTCGTCGCTCCCAACTTAGAGGTGCCATCTAAGTGGAATACCCTGAACGGATTCTTGAAAATTGGTGAGAATGGTGTTGTAACCATCATGTCGCCGAATCCTGAAATTGGTCAAAATGTAAAGACATCAATGCCAATGATCGTAGCAGAGGAGTTGGATGCAGATTGGGATCGTGTCATCGTAGAGCAAGCCGATTTAGATACTGACAATTTTGTTCGTCAGATTGCAGGAGGAAGTCAGTCTATACGATTTGGTTGGAAGAGCCTGAGAGAGACTGGTGCTAAAGCAAGACATATGCTCTTGACTGCTGCCAGTGAGCAACTGGCTGTTCCAATGGAGGAGTTAACTACGAACAAAGGAAAAATATATCATAAAGCCAGTGATACCGTTCTCGATTATGGTGAGGTGGCCACAGCAGCGGCATCTATAGAGGTGCCAAAAGACATTGCGCTCAAGGATCCTAAGGAATTCAACATTATTGGGAAGTCTACCAAGAATGTTGATGGGTTCAATATAGCACAAGGTAAACCTCTTTTCGGTTTGGATATCATGGAGGACGGTATGAAGATCGCCATGATTGAGCATCCGCCAGCCTTTGGTATGAAGATTAAGAGTTTAGATGATAGCGCAGCCAAGGTTATGGCAGGTATCTCTGATGTGATCAGAATCAATGTTGAGCCTCAAGGTTGGAACCCACAGTGGTCAGATGTTAATGCTTACCCAGAGTTAGTTGCCGTAGTAGGGGAGAGTACGTGGCAAGTGATGAAGGCTAAAAAAGCCTTGAAGATCGAGTGGGAGCAGGATAGCGATTTAGAGAGTTCTGCCGGCCATGTAGCTACCATGGAAGAAGCATTAAGCTCAGGTAAGGGAGAAGTAGCCAGAACTGATGGTGATCCTGATGCAGCGTTTGCTGATGCAGCTCAGGTGATAGAGAAGACCTATACCGCTCCATTCTTAGCACACAATACGATGGAGCCTATGAACTTCTATGCTAATGTCACG
Source organism: uncultured Bacteroidota bacterium (assembly GCA_902609095.1). Taxonomy (GTDB): domain Bacteria; phylum Bacteroidota; class Bacteroidia; order Chitinophagales; family Saprospiraceae; genus GYS-P2D. The sequence goes on from CACLQQ010000037.1 coordinate 19,317, forward strand.
GATGATAAAGCAGAGTTAGTTGGACCCATACAGACTCCTCAGTTCTTAGAGGGAACTATAGAGGGGGTCTTAGGTATACCTAAGGAGAACATCACCATTAAGATGACTCGGATGGGAGGTGGCTTCGGACGTAGGTTGTACGGTCACTTTGGTACAGAGGCTGCTCTGATATCTAAAGCGGTTAGTGCTCCTGTGAAGTTGGTCTATAGTCGTGAGGATGATATGACTCAAGGAACCTATCGTCCTGCATATATGGTGACTTATAAGGCAGGCTTAGATGATGATGGTAATTTAACGGCATTCCAAATTAAGGGAGCTGGGATACCAGGTAGTCCAGTATTCGCCAATCGTTATCCGGCAGGAGCTGTGGACAATTATACGGTAGAAAATTATCAAGTGGCAACTAATATATCAACAGGAGCATGGAGAGCACCGAGATCTAATTTCATCGCTACAGCTGAGCAATCATTCTTAGATGAAGTAGCTGAAGCTGCTGGAAAAGATCCTATAGATTTCAGAATTGCACTCTTTGAAAGAGCACAGAATAATCCCGTTGGCGCCGATAATGACTATGATGCTGAGCGATATGCTGGAGTGCTCAAACTGGTTAAAGAAAAATCAGGATGGGGTACAGATACTCCGGGTGTTTACAGAGGAGTATCAGCGTACTATTGTCATAACTCCTATGTAGCTCAGGTACTTGATGTAGCCTTAGAAGATGGATTGCCGAAACTTAAGAAAGTATACTGTGCCGTGGATTGTGGGATTGTTGTGAACCCCGAGGGGGCTATTAATCAGATCGAAGGCGGAATCGTCGATGGTATCGGTCATGCTATGTATAGTACCCTAAGTTTTGAAGATGGTGTGCCGCAACAGAGCAACTTTGATAAGTATAGACTAATCAGACATGCAGAAGCTCCAGAGGTGATAGAAGTACACTTCGTCGACAATGGCATTGATCCTACAGGTTTAGGAGAACCTTCTCTGCCTCCTATCGGCGCAGCATTGGCTAATGCATTGTACAAGGCTACAGGTACTCGCATGTATCGACAGCCATATGTTGATCAAGTAAAGCTGTTAGGATAAAAATGAAATAGAAGCGTTTGGAACGACCGTAAACTGAGGCAGGATCAGCATTGTAGTAGCGCAGTTTTACGGTTTGATTTTTGGTTCTTTTCATCTAAGAAAAAGAATGAATATTAGATATAATGAGATGTATCCTGATGGATGCGTAGTGTGAGTTAGGGTTCGCTCTTATTTTAGAGATAGCCATTTATATTACTGAATCGAAAGCAAAATCATGAAGAATCTAAATAGAAGGAACTGGCTTAGGGCTGCTGGGTTAGCTGGGACAGCGATTGCGACTGGTACCATTCCAGGTCTGAGTAATGAGAAACTGTATCCACCAACTAAATCAGGTACAGATGATATCATCAGATTGATGTCTAATGAGAATCCTTATGGACCTCCAAAAAGTGTGAGAGAGGCTATGATGTCAGCCATGCAATATGGCTACCAATATCCATCTAGCCATTATGATGTCCTCCTCGATAAGATTGCTGCTAAGGAAGGAGTAACTAAAGATCATATCTTATTAGTTTCTGGATCTAATGAAGGACTCAGAGTGGCAGGTTTAACATATTGTAAGCCAGGTAGAGATGTTGTGACTTGTACGCCAACCTATGGAGCTCTATTGAGATATGTTCAGCAGTTTGGAGTCAATATCGTTAATGTGGACTTAGATGAGAATCTTGCGTTTGATTTACCAGCCATAGAAGCTGCAGTTAATGATCAGACTGATATGATTTTTTATGTTAATCCAAATAATCCGACTGGAGCTTTGGCGGATGCAGCTGAGTCATTAGATTTTTGTGCTCGGATGTCGGATAGGACACTTGTGTTCTCTGATGAAGCCTATGGCGATTATATCGAGGAAGAGAACTATCCAAGTATGGTGAGTATGGTGAAGGAAGGTAAGAATGTCATTGTATCCAGAACCTTCTCTAAGGTATATGGTATGGCGGGAGTTCGTGTAGGATACCTCATAGCCAAACCTGAGATGATTGACGAGATGAGACCTAAGATGATGAGCTACGTTCATGTCATGGCTCTGTATGGCGCTGCGGCTGCCATGGAAGACGTCCATTTTCAGAGCTATGCCTTACAAAAGAATCGAGAGGCTCGTCAGTATATCTATGATGTTGCCGATAGTATTGGGATGCCCTATATCCCGTCACATACCAACTTTGTATTTGTCAAGACAGGTATAGATGTAGCCGAAGTAGCAGAACGCATGAAGAAACATAACATCTGGGTGGGCCGACCATTTGAACCGCTGAGGAACTGGTGCAGGATCAGTACGGGAACAGATCGAGATATGGAGCTATGGGGAGCTGCCATGAAAAAAGAATTTGGATAGATCACATAGGCATGAAGAAAGAATGTGCTCAATGTAGCTCGGATGAAATCATAGAAGGGCTGCGGGTGGTGGACCAGCATATCAGCAAGCATATTAAGGAATCTTTGTTTATATAGATACGGACTCGTCCTCAGAGTACCTTTATCCAGGAGATAAGCGATATGAATTGAAAGCAGTTGTATGCATATCATGTGGAACAACTCGTCTATTTGTTGATAATCCACAAAGCCTTAAGGAGAGTTATGAGATCTATATGAAGGATAAGGTAAAGATCCCAAGGATATCCAACGTCCTTAACCGAAGGTTTAGGGATGATGTGATGATGGCATGTTAAATCTCGTTGTTCATTTGTGTTATGTTGGCATAGATTATTTTATCGCAAGCTCAATTAAAGGTCTAAAGCAATCTAGTGTATTTTGGTGTGCTTCATCCTTGCTGATCATTATAGTGTCACCATCCATTGTTGGAATTCTACCTACACCAGCACCTCCAGTTTCGATAGATTCGATAATGTGATTTTTATCAGTTATATAAGTTGTTGGAAAAGGTAGTATGTGATCGAATCCACCAATTCAGAGTTTTACGTCTCCCATCACGTTCATGTATTGACTGGACGGACTTAAATGAATATTGGAAGCAAGCTTTTCTCCATAACTCTTTTTGGCTCTGTTATATTGGTCGTGAGTTAGAAAGATAAATTCCATTGAATTTTGAAACTCTTCAGCAAGTTCATTTAGAGCAGGTATTTTTGGAATACATCCTCTGCATCATGACGCAGTTATTTTGAAGAAAATTGGTTTGGTAATATTGTCAAGATTTATTGTGTCGCTATTTATATCAATTAGTAAATAGCTAGAAAGCTTTGAACCTTTCATAAACTGTGGATAATCTACCATTAAATGATCCCAAATTTTGACCTCTACGCTATTACCATATAGAATTGACAGGCTATCAATGTATCTATTTGATCTAACTCCTGAGAATAGCATTGATAATTTATTGAACAGAACAATCCTATTGTGAATAGTGCTATGAGATTTTGCTTCATTCTTGTTATGTTCATTGATGCTTTTAATTTTCAATGAGAGATAACTAGTTTATATCTGTAATCGATATTCCTTTTTTTCTGTTTAACGTACAGATATTGACCTAAACCCTCATAAATATCATTTTGTGTGAGGGTCATTTTTTATCAAAACCACATCTTATAGATTCAGTAGCTAAGACATCATCAGTGTCAAGTTAATTATTCTTGATTAGGAGCACACTGTTACTCTATTCCTTAGTGCGAAGTATGTATACACTAAGATTTTGATTCATAGATCAACATTATTGATAGAGTATGATTAATATTAGGTCTCACCTGATAGAATCAGTGAAAAAGAGTGATAACATATCAGATCTGAACTACTCACGCTACCGTATCAATGGGGAAATTGAAGTGTTCCAAGGGGCATTCACTTCTAGGTCATTCAAACCTCATTTTCACAATACCTATGCCCTTATACTAGTGGAGAGTGGTGTAGCTGATTATGGGATTAAGAATAAGAGGAATGTCGTAACAGATAATAAACTTTTAGTCCTGAATCCTTATGAGGTTCATACGGGTCGGTCTCTTGGGGATGGCGTATGGAACTTTAGGTCAATGTATCTTCCTAATGAGTTGGTTCGGTCAAATTATAATATAGACATAGAGGATGGTCAAGCGATCTTCATGAATCAGTTAATTAATGAAACCAGCTTATTAGCAAGATATCAAATGTTACACAGCAGGATGCTTGAGTCCGAATTGGACATGGATGCCGAGGTTGAGCTCCAAGAGATCCTGCACCAATTAGCAGAATTGTCTGGGGTAGAAGTAGCAAAGGTCCATAGCGATAAATATCGTATCGTCTCAGAGCGTATGAGAGACTATATATATGAGTACTATCGAGAAAGCATCCAGTTAGATGATCTTATGAAGATCACTGGCCTTAGCAGATTCCACTTGATCAAGGTCTTCAAAGAGCGATTTGGGCTTGCGCCTAATCAATACCTAAACAATCTGCGTATAGAAAAAGCCAAAGAACTACTCATCCAAGGATTGAAAGCTACGGAAGTCGCATTCTCCGTAGGATACTTCGATCAGAGTCATTTCATTAGGCATTTTAAGAAGGTAGTTGGAGTTACACCAAGTGCATATTTGGAATAGTAAAATTCCATTCTAATATTTGAAATCCGAGTATTTAAGAGTTTTTTTGTTGAAAAAGGTGCTTTTTTTGGTAAAAAAAAAAGCACCTTTTCAGCTTAATTGTTTCTTAGGAAAAGTCACTATGAAGTTTTGTATCATAATTCTAATGATGGGGTTTGGACAAACATTAATAGGTCAAATAAGTTCAAATACAGGCCCCAAGATTAAAAATCAAGCTTCCTCTGAGAGCTACATTAAGAAGGGACTACCTATTACCATTTCTGAAGGTAAATCTGTAATAACTGGACCTAAGACAAAGAATATTAAGGTGGGGGATGTAATACCACTGAAATCACTTTATATTAGAACTATAGCGGATCTGCATAATGTCCAAGGACCATTTAGAAAGCAAAAGACCACCCTTTCCGAAATCAATGACCTTATCGCTGATAGTACCGTAGTTCAGCTGAAGTTGTATCAGCATGTACAGATACAGCTTAATTCTCTTGAAAAGAGCGATTGAATAAGAGAGAATTGATAAAATCACCCTTCATTTTATAGTATAAATGGGATTGGTAAGATTTAGTTTATCAAAGACATGAACACCCAAACAGGTCGGTAGACTCTTGTCAAAGAGATACGATAGTGCCATCATACAATTTCATTTTTATAGCTCTCGCAGGGTAATTGTAGAAAGCGCTAGAAGAAAATAGATCGGTATAGCTTAAGTATTCTTGTTCTATATCTTTAAGGTGAGCATATACAGTCTCTGGTTCAGAACTATACGAACAATCATAGCAACCGGGAGCATACTTATTTTTGATTTTTGATTCTATTTTTTCGTGTTTTTCATACTCTGGGGCCCAAATCATACTCTGTAGCAAATATTGCTTTAGGGCTATGCTGATTTTTGAGTTGATAATGATAATACTCAGGGCACCCAGAATCGTCAAAATAGGCAGATAGCTGAATAAGGGTATCTACATACATTCCTGTGCTTGTATAGACATAAGTTTGCCTACCCTCAATAATGTCCTTAAACCCCTCTGGATTCGGCACTAAGGTAGTTTTATGGCTGTCGGTCAATTTGGTAATATCATAAGTCTGGTATAACTCATTCTCATAACCAACTTCAGTTCATAAAACATACTTGTTCTCTGCAGTTTTTGCGCACTCATAAAAAGGAAATCTGAAAATACCAGTCTGCCTTTCAACTAAGGTGAAAATTGGTTTTATTGGTTTTTCATCTATGGGAGTCAGTGCTTTTTCCCTCTGGCTTAGCTTTAGATAATTGTATATAGCCTGCAGGAATTCGATATTTCCACTTGGGATATCATTAGATATAGTACTTGGATCAAGAATATATTTTTTAAAGTAATCGAGCTTGATGTTATTTAGACTGTCCTGACGTATCCAATGCTTCTTACATCTGTCAACTTCAGGATTGGTTGTGGTCTGCCCAAATGAGTCAGAGTATAACATCAGTAAAATGAGAGTCAAACATAAATAATTCAATTCACTCATAGCTATATTTAAGAATGTACCGTCACGGTATGTTTAGCTTCAAAAGTATCTCTTGATTTCAAACTAAGAATTCCTTTTTTATCCTTAAGATACTGGTCGTGATCGTTATAATCAGCTAACCCATAACAAGGCTCAATACAAACAAAAGGAGCCTCCCGGTCTTTACTCCAGATACCCAAGTGTGTAAATCCGCTAAAATCAAAAGTCCAGATTTTACAATCCTCACCATCGACAAGGCTAATCTGATTGGAGTCAAGCTTGTCAAATATTAGAGCATCATTATCAAATAGGTGATCCATAATAGGAATGGTCCGATAATAATTGAGAATTAAGTCTTTTTGAGATGCAATCAGTCCACTGTCATCAAGCCTCAGGGTATATGCTTCTTCAGATTTATTGAACACTAAGCGGTAGTCACTTCTCTTTTTATCAGGACCGACTGGGCAGGTAAACCCAGGATGTGCCCCAAGAGAAAAATACATGGTTTGATCACCTACGTTCTTGATGATATAACTAATCTCAACGGTGCTACCGATTATGTTATAGTTGATATCCACCATAAATGGAAATGGATAGACCTCTAAATCTCTCTCATCAGATTGATAACGGAACGAGAGGGAATGATCATCCTGATGACTCAGAACAAATTCTCGATCTCTCAAGAATCCATGTTGACCTGAGTGATAGGTAGTACCATTTATATGATACTGCCCACCTTTTAGCTTACCAATGAATGGAAATAAGATACAGCTATGACGTCCCCAATATTGAGGATCGGCATTCCACAGAAATTCGGTACTCGTCGATAGATCAATAAGACTACAACATTTGGCTCCTCGGATCTTTGCAGTAACGGAGATGTGCGCATTGGCGATTTCTATAGTCTCATTTCGTTTCATGCTAATGATGTTTATTGACTCAAATTCGTTTCAATCTGACCTAATTAATCCATGAATGAGTTCAAGTTAGATTATTTTGTAAGCTTTTAACAATAGCACAACAACTATGCAGCATATACTGATCACAGGAGGGAACTCAGGAATCGGAACGCAAACGGCCTTAGGTTTGGCTCGGGATGGTCACCGAGTCGTGATCGCCAGTAAAAATAGCGTTAATCTTAATGAGGCTGTCAAGGACATCAAAGCTCAATCGGGTAATGAGGAGATCTATGGAATTATATGTGATTTAGCAAGCTTTGAATCGATCAGGAAGGCCGCTAAAGAGTATCTTAATGAATTTGGCAAACTGGATATTCTGATAAATAATGCAGGATTAGTTACTGATAAGCTGCAATTCACACAGGAAGGGTTAGAAATTTAGTTTGGGGTGAATCATATAGGACATTTTCTATTAACTCATGAACTGATTGATCTGTTACACAAGGCGATTGTGCCAAGGATTATCAATGTTAGTTCAACTGCACACCTGAAAGGTAAGATCCATTTTAACTCGTTCAAGGGAGAGCTCGGTGCGGATAAGTATAAAGGAATGGTGGCCTATGCTCAGTCCAAATTGGCCAATGTCTTTTTCACTAAAGAGTTCGCCAGAAGATATCCAAACATCATGAGTCACTGTTTACATCCTGGTGTAGTGAGAACTGGGATAGGGAATAAGAATGATAATAGAGCCCTAATTAGCGTAGTTTGGACATTTATGAAGCCATTTATGATATCACCAGTTAAGGGTGCTAAAACCTCACTGCATTTGGCCAGATCAAAAGAGGTTTTGAAAGTCAATGGCCTATACTATCAGAATCAGAAAGAAAGGAAACCCTCTAATTTAGCACACGATATTCAATTGGCGGAGCGGTTGTGGGAGGAGAGTGAATCGATTATACAGAGTTCACGCTCATAAACTAGGTAACTGAAGTGTTTGCAGTAGACACTTTTTCCTTATCTTAAGGAGTCTTCTAAAATCGTAAATAACAAGAAGCAAGGACATCATATGAAAGATAATACTAACAGAAAAGAATCAAGAAGAGATTTTTTAAAATCCACAACTACTGCCGCAGCAGGATTCATAATCGTACCTCGTCATGTGTTAGGAGGCAAGGGTTTCATAGCACCAAGTGATACGTTCAATATTGTAGGCATAGGTGCTGGAGGTAAGGGATTCAGCGATATGGCAGAATGTGCCAAGAGTCCACATGCTAATGTAATCGCATTCTGCGATGTCGATGATCGTCAGGTGACCCGTGCTAAGGAGGCTTGGCCAAAGGCCAAATACCATCATGATTTCCGCAAAATGTTAAATGAGATGGAGGATGATATAGATGGTGTCACCATTTCCACTCCTGATCATAATCATGCTGTGGCGGCTTATGATGCCATGCAGCGAGGTAAACATGTATATGTCCAAAAGCCTCTTACTCATGATATCTATGAGGCTCGAGTCTTGACAGAATCAGCAGAAAAGTTCCAGGTGGTTACACAGATGGGTAATCAAGGAGCCTCGGGAGATGGGGTGAGAAAGATGAAAGAGATTTACGATTCTGGTATGATAGGTATGGTTGAGAAAGTAGTATGTTGGACGAATCGACCTATTTGGCCACAGGCATTATCCCTGCCAACTGAACAGATGTCAGCGCCGAGTGAGATGAACTGGGATCTATGGCTCGGTACAGCGCCATATCGTGATTATCATAAGGCCTATCATCCATTTGATTGGAGGGGATGGCAAGACTATGGTACCGGTGCCTTAGGAGATATGGCTTGTCATATCATGGATCCAGTGTTCAGAATCCTGCCTATCAAGTATCCGACTTCAGTTGAATGTAGTGTATCCGGCACCTATTCGGGCAACTTCCAAGAAAAGGATTACTCGGAGAGCTTCCCTAATTCCAGTAAAATACACTTCACTTATCCACGTACAGATGGACCGGGAGAAATAAGGGTGGCCTGGATGGATGGTGGTATTCAGCCAGAGCGTCCAGAAGGTATGGGCCCAGATAAACCTATGGGTAACTGGGATGGAGGATGTATCTTCTATGGAACTAAGGGTACACTGATGTGTGATTGTTACGGCGCGAATCCACGGTTGATTCCAAGTCTCAGAATGGAGTACGAAGAAATGCCTGCGGAGACCGAAGCCAGAGTGCCAGAAGGACATTATGTGCAATGGGTTAATGCAGCAATGGCTGGATATGGAAATGCTGAGACCAGTTCACCATTTTCATATGCTGGGCCATTCACAGAGAGTATACTCATGGGGAATCTTGCAATCAATGCCTATAATCTCAAGAATCCAGATATGGGAAATGATAACTTCTGGAGTGGCAATGACCGATTTATCGGTAGAAAACAGCTATTGTGGGACGGAGCAAATATGAAAATCACCAATCTCCAAGAGGCTAATCAATGGGTGAAAAGAGAGTACCGAGGAAATTGGGACTTTGGAACTATAGGGTAGGCTAATAATCCGCAATTAACATTTAAAGGCGTACGGTTAGGATTTATACATATATGTAATCTTGAAATCGATTATTGCCATGCGCTTATATAATGAATATAGTAGTGCGTTGAAAATCTTGATTCACATTCCCAGAGATGACCACCACGATAGTAACTAAATCAATCCATAGAAATAATTCTTATAATCGCCGAATTTGGATTGCTACCCAACATTAGTGAGCCTACTCATAATTTTGGTTGTTTTACACTTGGATCATTGCAGTTAGTTTTGCAATGTAAATGGTTCTCCATTAGATTATTTACAATGCTTTAAGTGAAAATTTAATTGTAAAGTGATTCTATTTTGACACTTTTCAACTGATTATGTGTCAATAAACTACTTAAAGTAATTGTCGGATGGTTTCTCAATAATGATTGAGAAAATCATCTTTTATCACTCTGGAGCTCCCGTTTTTGGTATAAGGGGAGTTTTGGAGTGATTTTTATTTAGGATATAATAGACTTATTGCACTACATGTTTGTGCCAGAAGAGATAAAAGCAGGCTTAATTTACGGTTCTGATACGGGTAATACCGAAGCTATAACAGAAGATCTCATTAGTCTGTTGGATATTCCTAATCTAACTGAAATAGAAGCGGTTGATATGACGATGGAGAATTTTGGACAGTTTGACTTCATAATCCTTGGATTGTCCACTTGGTATGATGGAGAATTACAGAGCGATTTTGATGAATTTTTCGAAAGTTTTAAACAAATAGACTTTTCTGGAAAAATAGTCGCTATGTATGGCTTAGGAGATCAATATGGTTATGCTGAATACTTTGTAGATGGTTTAG
>CACLQQ010000038.1 GCA_902609095.1 uncultured Bacteroidota bacterium
GGATTTTTAGATCGTTTAGATAGCTTTATCTATAGCATTCCTTTCGTTATTTTATATTTATCAACAACCTGATTCAAAGAGTATGACATTACATAAAGAAGGTAAGGCTACCATTATTATTTCTTTTTTATTTCTGAGTTTCATCAATCTTACTGCTTGGCGCTTTGGGGCTAATCCTATTCTATTAGGTGTTTTAGTTGCTTTATCTCTTGTGCTGTTCGGTTTGTTCTTATGGTTCTTCAGAAAACCTACCAGAGTTATTCCTGAATTCAACAATGATATAATATATGCTCCAGCAGATGGTAAAGTGGTTGTAATCGAGGATACCGTAGAGAGTGAGTACTTCGAAGATGAGCGATTAATGATTTCGATATTCATGTCCCCTCTCAATGTTCATAGCAATCATCACCCTGTAGGAGGAACAATATCCTATGAAAAATATCATCCGGGCAAGTACCTCGTAGCCTGGCATCCCAAGTCTTCAACCGAAAATGAACGACATACTACTGTATATAAAACAGATAAGGCTGAGATCCTATGTAGACAGATCGCTGGTGCATTAGCTCGACGTATAGTTAACTATACTAAGAAAGGAGACCCTGTCATACAGGGTGAAGAAATGGGTTTCATTAAGTTCGGATCAAGAGTCGATATCTATCTCCCTGTAGGTACCCAATGCAAAGTCAAGCTCGGGCAGACCGTTACTTCTCGCCAAGATGTAATAGCGGTGTTGGAGTAACGATTCGTTAGTTACGAGCAATGAGAGTGATATAGTAGTCGCTTATATTATTAGCGGACCATTTCTGCGACAGTCTTAATCCATCGTGGATCATCATTGAGGCTCTCGACCAAATCCAAACGTTCCCCACCCTCTTCCATAAACTCTTCTTTATACTCATAACCAATCTCGATGGTAGTCTCAAGACAATCAGCGACAAAAGCTGGCGAGAACACCAAGATGTTCTTATTACTATGTTCTAACTGATCTTCCATTACCTTATCTGTATAAGGTTGTATCCACTCTTCTGGACCAAATCTCGACTGATAGCTAATTGTAAATTTATCTTTAGGAATATTAAGTTCTTTGGCTATGGCCAATGCCGTTTGATGACACTGTGCGGAGTAGCAAAATTGATTGTCTGGAACAATGGTTTTACAACATTGTCCATAGCATTGGCAATAGTCATTTTCCTTCTTCAGATATCGTTTAGGGACACCATGAAAAGAGAAAATGAAATGGTCGTAAACATCTAAATCATGTTGACGAGCCTTATCAGCGTATAGTTTGATCACATCGGGATGGTCATAATAAGAGTTAACAAACTTTAAATTAGGAAGCAGCTCTTTCTTTTTCATAACATTCATAACCTCTTCATATACAGATCCAGTTGTGGCTGAAGCATACTGTGGAAAAAGAGGAAAAATGGTGATCTCCGATACCTTATAATCTAACATCTCTTGAATAGTATCCTTAATAGAGGGATTCTGATATCGCATAGCGAGTCTAACCATGTATTCATCACCCAAAAGATCTTGAACTCCACTGGCTACTCTTTCCCCATAAACCTTCAGAGGAGAGCCATCATCAATCCACAACCTTTGATAAAGTTTAGATACTTTACCAGATCTAATAGGAACTACGATCCCTTTGAAGAGCATATTCCTAAACAACCAAGGCAGATCGATTACCCTGCGATCGGTTAAAAACTGATTCAAGTATCTCCTCAATCCTCCGTAGGTTGGATTATCGGGTGTGCCAAGATTTACAAGTAGTACTCCTTTCTTATGATTCAACATAAATCAAATGTATATCAACAATAACACTAAGTGTATTAGACTGTTTGGTGTATTTAAAGAAAAGACAACAATAGTGGTATTTTTATATTTTAGGTAATAATTATATGAAGCCACTTATCTTAGTCACAAATGATGACGGAATATTTGCCCCAGGGATAAAGGCCCTTATTGAAGTGGCTCGAGAATTAGGAGAAGTAGTAGTAGTTGCTCCTAACTCTCCTCAATCTGGTCAGGGACATGCAATCACATTAACTGAACCATTAAGACTACATAAAGTGGATGTATTCGGCGATATACCTGCTTACGAGTGTTCAGGTACTCCAGTTGATTGTGTTAAACTCGCCAAACAGGTCATACTCAAGAATCGAAAAGTTGACCTATGTGTGTCTGGAATCAATCATGGCTCCAATGCATCTATTAATATCATCTACAGTGGGACCATGTCAGCTGCAATGGAAGCAAGTATAGAAGGAATCCCGTCAATAGGCTTTAGTCATTTAGACTATTCTTTCGAGGCTGATTTCTCAGCGGCTAAGCACTACGCTAAGAAGATTATAGAGCATACTTTGAAAGAAGGTATGGGTGATGCCAAGCTACTTAATGTTAACATTCCTAATCTACCATTGACCGAGATTAAAGGGGTGAAAGTATGTCGGCAAGCAGAAGGAACATGGAATGAAGAGTTCGTGGAATCTAAAGACCCCAGAGGGCAAAGTTACTATTGGATGACGGGCTCATTTTCATTACACACCGATGACAAAAACACCGACATCTGGGCCTTGCAAAATAATTATATATCTGTGGTGCCCTCTAAACATGACCTCACCGATCATCATGCCCTAATTAGTGTTACAGAGATGGAATCATCAGTTAATCAGTCATGAATATATTCGAAAGAAATAATCTACCCTTTGGGCTAATTATAGGTTTTCTAACTTCAATCATCGGACTTGTTGTAGTCTATTTATTATTTGGAGTAATGACTCAGCTCGGAATCATGGATCACTCCAGTGGTGCAATGGACAAGAGAGTTCGAACTATGGCCATATTGGCGATATGCACCAATATTTTTTGGATCAGAAAGATGAATCAAGCCTTCACATCACAAACCCTTAGAGGTATAATTATCTCCACAATGATTTTGTGTGCTATATGGTTTTTTCAGTATTACGATACTTTGTATGCCGAGTAGAATCTATCAATCTACGATTAATCCTTTGCTCAGTGTTACATCCATAAACATACCATTGCACATAGCTTTGATTGAGATTTCATCGCCTTTCTTAAAAGCTTGAATCTTTTCTGTTTTACTCCCTTCTAAGGTGATTACCGATACTAGCTCTCGAGATTCAGATCTCAGAACTACTACTGGAGCATTATTTTCATCATTATACACCTTATCCCTAACGCCATCTGCTCTTATCACTTTTTCGAGATAATCAGTTTCTGCTTCAAATTCATCATCTACAAAGGCCTGATATAATAGTTCTGCCGATATGATTTCCTCAACGTCTTTGCCTTCGATATTAGTTTGATGCAAATTCGTGATAACCAAATAGCCTATTAATAATGCCATTACCAAAGCACCTAAGATTTTTATCAATCGATTCATCGCTTTCTAATTTCGAGGCCTATAATTCGCTTTTAAGTTAATTCTGATATCTCGAGAAATACCAAGTTTATCTGTATCCAAAGCAACTATGGAAGGTAGCTTTTCCTTCGTAAGTTTATTAATTGTATTTATGCGTTCCTCTTCTCTACATATAGAAAAGTCAGTGTAGGTATCCAATCGACCATTTTCTAATACCTTAATTGTTCCTTGTGCTGATGTTTTCCTTTACAATGATCCGATATAAAAGATTCCATCTACGAACACGGCATATTCTCCTGGAGAATCAAAATTCACCTGAGGTAGGTTTGTTAGGTTTCCATCAAGGTAAACTTAGAATATTGGCTCAGATCTAATCTACTTCTATTGAAGTCTCGATCCAGAGCTCCCATTTTAAACTCGAATGATTTCATTAAGCCTTTAAATGAAACCTCTCCAGTATTAGGATTCAATTCACCGTAGACCTGAAAATTATCGGCAATAACATCCATAAACCTATTGGAAGTCTCTATGTATAGTATAATTGAGTGTTCTACAAGTGAATTTTGATGGTAGTTCCGAAGCTGTAATGAAAGTAAAAAGTAAACTTGTAATGATCTCTGTATAATACACGTAACTGAGTTGCTCAAGTCAAAAATAACCATTTAAGTCAAAATAGAGACTCCCTGTAGCCGTGAATAAGTGTTACTAATCACTTTCAATACACGCTGCTGTTTTCAAAGATATGGAAGCACCCACATTAACTTCAAATCCAGGCCCAATTTCTATACTTTTAACAGCCTGCCATGATGATTCGCTCCCATTATCAACACTAATATTCTCTTCGGAAATAATCTTATTTTTCACAATTATATCATTAGGAATATTAATGAAGTTCACATTGCCTAAGAATTTGAAATCATCCATATGACATCCTTTACATGATTCGCAAGATGAACCACCACAGTCTATTTTTTCTTCATCCCCATTAAGGATGCCACCATAGCAGGTCTCTAATTTAGATTCTCCAATAATTAAATGATCGATACCTATATCACTCGTATAATGAGATCCTGTTACAGCTATAATAATTGAGTCAATTAGGTATTCGTTGTAGAGATCTAAATCAATTTTAGCAACATGCCATTCATTGCCTTGATCACCTTTTATTGTCCAGATCGTATCAGCTTCATACGTTTTTTAAGAAAGCACAACAATTTTAAGTGAGCCCATTCTTGTTCCATACAAATGATAACTAAACTACAACTCTGCCTGATCAAGCTGACTCAAGTTTAAACACTAAAGGACCAGTCGACCAATCTTAGAAGGGTAATTAGGACTACTTGACTCTATGTAACTATATCTTTCACCATAAGCAGGCTCAGTTGGTCCAGTTGCACGTGAAGGAGTACTTCCTGTCATAGATATAAATTCCAATTCATCTTTGTGATCTTGTTGATGCTGCCAATTGTCATCTTCAAAATCCCATGTTTTGCTTCCTACTATTAACAATTCATTTTCACAAAGAATGACTTCACATTAGGTACAAGAACCACCACAATCAATTCCCTCCTCGTCTCCATTTAGAATACCGTCATCACAGGATGGACTAGAAACAACGAAAACTGTTGACTCTTCTCTATCAAAATCTCCACCAAAAACTATTTCTATTCCGTTATCATCAACTGTTCTATATTGACCAGTTCCATATTGGCAGCATATTCCTTCTCCATGAGAATCATATATATTGAATGTATACTCCCCATCGGTAAGACATAATGGAATCAATTCAATAGCTCCTTCAGGCTGACCACCATAAGGTCCACCTTCTTATATAATTTCTCCATTAAGGTTGGTAAGATCCCATGAAGTCTCTTCAGCATATCTATCAAAAGTAAGTTCTAAGTAATACAAAGAACCAACATATTCTATTGGACATGGATCACACAATGTACCACCACAATCAACCCCTTCTTCATCACCATTTTGAATGCCATCAAAACAAGTTCCTGCACAACTCCCGTCATCTATTGATGCTACTGGGTTATATCCATGACTACTTGGTTCTGTGCACCAGATATAGGTGTACATGCAATTAAACAATGTCGATTTTGATTCTGGGCTAATAGATGCTGAGTTACTAAAGGATGGAATCCTTGACCCAAAGAAATACCTACGTCTGCTCTGGTATGACAATAGCTCATTATCGTTCCCGAATTTGGTATACCTGGATCTCCACAATTTGCTCCTGCTGGAACACATGCGTCCAAAGACTGATCATAATTGGGTCCCCACATACAGTCATGGGTATGTGGAGCACCTAAATTGTGCCCTATCTCATGAGCTAAAACATTAATCGTCCAAGAATAAACTGGTAATGTTTGGAAGCTCAGACTGGTTTGGCTAACTCCATAAGGATTAGCGCCACAAACGGTGCTACCATTGAATTTTCCAGTTGCGGAACTATAACTGTCATAAGCCACACCACTCCAATCACAAAAGTCGCCAGTAGCGGAAATCAAATGCATGATATCCCTATTAAAATCTCCGACATCATTGCTTATTCTGCTTAGAGCACTACCTACATTGCCATCCACACCGTAATTGTCTGGAGATGTCCAAATCTTAATGTCTGATAACTTAATGCCTAAATCCATACCTGCATATATATTGGCTACATCCAAAAAAGCTCCTTCAACAAAACCAATACTTACTGTGGGTTCGAATTGAAATTGATATAGGTTGTATAGTCAGCTTCTATATAGACCTTGATACATTCATTGGACTTATAGTTTGGCTGTTCTACGACTTTTTTAATTTTTTCTGGTATTCTAAGATTGAGTTCATCGTTCTTACGAGAGAATGGCTGAGCACCTAACTTCTGATCATTGAATAAAACGTAGTTATTGTTGGCTTCTACAAATCCTAAATTGTAATTACCTGCATGATCAGCCATATTCATTTTTAGACTTGATTCAAATATGCTTAGAGAGACCCTACTATTTTAATCGTCAGCAACATATCCTTTGTAAAGCTGACCTTTATTCCTTTCTATAACCTTTCCTTCTGCATTATAGATAGAGCTACCTGGAGCATATATTTCTGTAGGCTCCAATATCAGATCAATATATTGATCTATGCCGACAGGTATAGACAGTTGCCTTAAACCAGTCCTCCTTAATTTCTTAAGGTTGGAGAGATTGAGTTTGAGGTATACCTCTTTGTAGTTTGCCTTCTTTTTATAAGATTTATCAATGGAGAATAGATCATTCTCAGTGGTACGATATTTAAGTAGACGATCTTGGTCTTCTACTTGTTTTCGCTCTATTAAATCTTGAGCAGCAATGTTCCCTGTAAAGAACAATGGCATGATCATCCAAAGTTTCTTCAATCTGTTCAATCTGGTTATTAAATGGCATAATCTTAAATCTGTCCAAGTCACCTTGTACAGGATCCTCATTTAGATAATACTATGAATAATGTGTAAATTGCTAACTCTGGAAAATTTAGAAAGCCAAAGTTACTTCTGTAATTTCAAATGCCTTGCCAAAATTATTCATATAAAAAGGAAAAAGCATATGTTCTCTGTTCAGCAAAATTGCTAAACCCTTCTATTCAGTACATTTATCAACTTGAAGTGATAAAGCTGAACCCAACTTGATTTCAAATGAAGACTCAATACTAATCTCAATTCCAGCTTGCCAAAACACATCAGCTTCATTTTGGATTGTCACTGGGGCATTGACACGTAGATTATCTCTTACAATGCGTACCTCATCAGAACTAATTATTGAATTAGAAGTAAGGTTAGTATTATTGACTTGACAGTCGAAACAAGGCTGACAAAACGTGCCACTACAATCAATACCTGCTTCATCTCCATTTTGTATGCCATCAGTGCAACTCACAGTTTCTTCTACTATTTGCAATAAATCAATTGCAATATCACTCTGCCAACTATTGCCCGTAATTCCTTCTATTTCTATTTGAAAATCACTATGTTGATATGAACTCAGATCGATATTTTCCTCAATCCACTGATTACCTTGGTTGCCACTGGCTTGAAAAACTATGGTAGAGATAGTCTCTGTAATGATTCGGACGGTTAGACTACCCATAGTGCCGCCATGCATATGATAAACGAAGGATAATTCTGGACTTAACAATTCGAAGATATTGATGCATTCAGTTATAAGAGTACCAGATTTGGCAGGATGGTTAGATTGACTAGACTCTAAGTAAATATAATTACTTCCCTCAAAAGCTGAAGATGGGCCAGTAAAAGATGAAGGAGTACGACCAGAACTAACCGTCCAATCTATATCATCAGAATTCTCATTTATCCAAATCCCCAATACTTGATTTTCAAAATCCACAACTTCGTTTTGGTTAATCATCAAACTACTTTCACAAAACATCTCCGGTTCAGGATCAGGACTTCCTTGACATGTATTATTTAAGCCTATATTAGAAACCCTCAAAAATTCGCTATATAAATGATTTCCAACTTCAGGTCCGAAACCTAAACTCAGGTCAATACCTTGTGACTGAGTAATATGACAGTAACTCATAATAGTTCCAGGGTTGGCCGCTGCTGGCCTTGAACATGAACCTTCTGTAGACACACATCCATCGATAGCTGTATTATTATTTGGGCCCCAAGCACATGCTTGTGTATGCGGCGAACCCATATTATGACCCATTTCATGAGCTAAAACATTGACTGTCCAAGAGTATGATGGCACATTTCTATAGGATGTTGATGTCTGACTTACAGCAAATGGACTATTAGTTCCGATAGTAGAACTTTTACAAGGACCTGAAAATGAACAAGATACGTAAGCCACTCCACTAAAGCTATTAGAGTTTTTTGCTGAAATCAAATGGACTAAATCACCACTTACATTTTGAGGATTTATTGTTGCATTTAACCGATTTAACGCAGTGCCTACATTACTTTCAGCTCCATATGGATCGTCACTTGTCCATACTTTGACTTCTGATACTTCTACAGAAATGCTATTGCTCGAGCCAGGATATAGATTTTCATAGAGCATGGCAACCTGTCCAAAAGAAGAAAGAACAAAGTTTTCAGCTGTAGTAGCGCTTGATCCAAAATTCAAATAGCTCTGATAATCGATCTCTGTATATATTTTGACGCATTCGCCTGATTTTTCCAATCGGATATCTCCAGGGAGATTATCCAACTGAGGGAGATTATTCAAAACGTCAATAGCCTCACCAGAATGACACGCAAATGGTATCGCACCTAAGTCTTTATCATTATAAAGGATATAATCATCGGATTCATTCAAGGGCCCAAGATTATACATCCCAAAGGCATCAATAATTAAAATACTCAACTCATTCTGAGTCACAGTGAGATGTACAGAGGACGCAGGATCATCTGCTACTACTCCTTTATAAAAAGACACAGCTGATGCATTTAGATCTACCCCATCCGATGTATAAGATTTATAAGAAGCAGCTCTGATATCGTAAGGATATACCTTGACTGAGAATATTTTATCCTTTTCAACTGGTACCGTGAGTTCATATTCTTGTTTTTTATGTAGTGCAGACAGCTTAGCTGAATTGACCACTAATTCAACACCTTCTACTGGCAGATTACTTTTTTCAGTAGATAATCGGAATAATTCAAGCTTCTTCAGATTGGATTTACGAAATATCCGCTCCCCTACTAGACTTGGTCGAGCATCAGGATTACTTGGAATTCCAAGCTTCGTACGTTCTATTAAGTCCTGACCTGAGAGGGTAAGCGATGTACAAGTCAATATGAATATGAAGATCTGCTTCAATTTAATTTTCTTCGATTGTTCTATGAAATAATGAGTATCGGACTGCACCATTAAATCCTAAATACGATATAAGCAGAGGGGAATGGAACGAAGTATTTTCTAATTACTTCTAACTGTGATGCAATATTAAAGAGTGATCCATTGAAGACTTTTGGGGTTAACCCTCTAATTTTTTCAATTGTCAACAAGACGACAAAAGAAAAACCATAAGATAATTTTATATTAATTTGTCGTTATATATAATCTTATGATTATGAGACTTTGGGCTTTCTTTTTCTTATGCTACGCAGTAACATGCTCTTCTCAAAGTCTTGGTTATAAAACAGATTTTATTCGGTATCTAGATAACGATGGCATAAGCTACAAAGATTATACTAAGGTGATATCAAATAGAAATCGCAGTTGGCATTATGTCCACAAAGGTAAGAGTCCTGAAGAAGTTTACAGTTTTACTTCTCCCAGGGATTATAAATTTCAGGCGCTTCTTGATGAAAGATATAATCAGATGTGGTTTGATGAAGGAAGCTTTTCTCTCATCAGGGAGGACAAAATGTATAGTACCGACCTCATTATAAAAAATGATAGGTTCATATTCCAAAACAACTATAAAAGTAGCAAGGAAAGATACTATGGCTTTTGCGCTGCAGTGCCAAAAGAATTCTCGGAAGTCAACTATGTGTGGGTATTTCTTGATCGATTTGATGAAATCAGCTATGAGGCTAACGTCGAGGGAGCATGGACTCTTATAGACAATACCCTTTCTTTCACAGCAGAGGGCGTGAACAACATCCTCTTTAAAATAGAATACAAGATAAGAGAAGAGCAAGCCTTATAGCTCAAGGATAGAATAGTTTCTGTCAAGGATACATACAATGTTTCAAATAAGTTTATTACTATTGAAATCTGGGATGATAGCAAAATAGATAAAGATGTCATCTCCTTAAAAGTCAATGATGAATGGCTGATACAATATTTAGAGACTAAAAAAGAAAAAACCACCTTCAAATATGTCCTGAGACAACCTGATAACTTTATCGTACTAAGAGCGCAGATAATGTCGGTGAGATACCGCCTAACACTACTGCACTAAGAGTTTATGATGGTAAATCTCAGTATATGGTAGTCTTAGACCGTGATCTGGGGAGAAGCGAGGCGGTAAGGATACAATTAGATGAAGTCAACTAGAAATACAGTTAATTGTCCTCACAATCACCTGGGTCTATAGTCAGCTCAGTACCAGCCATAATGCTAAATCCATGATTTAATTCTATGGTTTGCTTGGCTCGCCAAAAAAGGGGTATACTAGTATCTACTTCTATATCCGAAGGCATTTCAGTTTTCAATGTATTGGCATTTGAGATAATGACCTTATTCTTATTTGATTCATCAATAATTGAGGTAGTTGAGGCATCACAGTCATAGTTACAGACACCAGCAAAATCAGCATTTGGTTCATAGTTACTTGCGAACACCTCCATACAACCAGTAATACAAGTCGGACAGCCTAGATAAGATCCACCACAATCAACAGCCTGCTCATCCCCATTCAAAATACCGTCAAAACAAGTTTCACATGTTTCATGAATATCAGCATCAGGGACATAATTATAAGCATCAGTATCAGTATCACATCCAGTTATACAAGGAGTACACCTACTACCTCCACAATCTATATATTGCTCATCACCGTTCAACTGACCATCATCACATGTCTCACAACTTCCATCGTCTACCGTTGCGATCAAATCATAATTATGGGCATTAGTATCGATACATCCTTGACATGGATCGCACAATATGCCACCACAGTCTATACCGGCCTCATCACCATTTAAAATATTGTCATTGCAGGTTTCACAAGAGCCATCATCAATAGTTGCTTCTGGGCTGAAATTATGTGCTAACACATCCATACAACCTTCAATATCTGGATCAACACATTCAAAGTCATTTGGTCTACTATTACCGCAACTTGTAAGTTGATCATACAAGAGCTGTCCAGGCTGCTCGCCAAATCCATTAGCCAGATTGATACCCACCCCTCCAAGTAAGTGACAATAGCTCATTACCGTGCCTCCGCCTGGAGGGGGTAAATCTGCATTACATCCCTCACTATATCCTGCCGCTGGTCCACAACCATCAATAGCCCCTCCATCCCATGAACAATTATGGGTATGTGGCGAACC
This sequence comes from uncultured Bacteroidota bacterium, assembly GCA_902609095.1. Classification (GTDB taxonomy): domain Bacteria; phylum Bacteroidota; class Bacteroidia; order Chitinophagales; family Saprospiraceae; genus GYS-P2D. The sequence goes on from CACLQQ010000038.1 coordinate 11,391, forward strand.
AAAGTTATGCCCCATCTCATGTGCAAAAACCTCTACATCCCATGAATACACTGGATAAGAATTAAAAGAGGTATTGAGACCAGCACTTACGGCATAAGGTCCAGCATGATGAAGTTCGTTTACACCATTTCCATCCCAATCAGCCCAAAAAGTAAAATAATCATCGCATAGTACTCCAATCCAAGCAACACCACCTCCTAATCCTCTGGTAGAAATAAAGTGTTTCAGTCGTCCGTCTACATTATCCTGACGGAACTCACCAAAATCCTCCAATATCTGTAAGGTACTAAAAGTATTAGCAAATGGATCCGCACTGGTCCATACGAAGGAACTAGCTAATACTGTAGAAATACTCCTACTTGCTCCTGCAGTACCAGTATTGTTATCATATATTATGGCAGACTGTGCCACTAAATCAATGATATAATCAGTTACATTCTGCACACTGCTGTTATGACTCTGATAGGTTTCATAATCTGCTTCGACGTATATAGAGACACATTCAGACCCATTGTTCTGAGATTCTATATCATACTTTCTATTACTATTAGGATTCTGAATCTCATGAAATGATTGTTCTGTACCACACTCATACTGATTGATGATCTTCAATGTTTGATCATTGTATAAGGTATAAATAGAATTTTCACCTGGCAATTCACCTAAGACATAATTACCCCAAGCATCAGAAAAGATAGCCTTAAGTTGACCATTCATAATTGTGACCGAAGCGATTGAGCTTGGATCATCAGAAACCCGACCTTTCATAATCTTAATCTTTGAGCGGTCAGGATATATGATGCGCCCGTCAGAGGTCTCAGTATAATATCCAGGAGCTAAAACCTCTACCTCCTCCAAGATTACATCAAATGATCGATCTGTGCTTACTGGAATTGATATTACTAATTCAGGATTATTGCTTTTCATGATGCGGTCTACACTATTCACATCATAATTTAGATATATGGCATGGTCTGTATAATTCGAATACTTAGAAGACTTGAAAGACTTAGCAATTTGGAATAATGAAGTTGTTTTAACAGAAGACTTAGTTTGTGATTGATTTTCTGGAGCCTGCAGGGTTCTTTGAATTAGGTCTTGAGCTGGAGATTGTACTCTTAGAGTAATGAACATAACGATCACAACAATTACCCTATAGTAGCTCTGATTTTCTTCTATACGGTTCTTGACCTTATAGAATGAATTGGGTGGGTAGAAGCTTTTAAGGGGTTGATGCATGCTCTACTTAAGTTATTGATGGTTCTTAATCCAATGGACACCTATAATCCATGCTCCCCTCAATTCAGAATCAAAGATGAGCATAAAAGTAGTCTACACGCAGACGATCTGTAGTGTTGATATCGCTTCAAAAAAAACGACTGCACATACACGGGAACATATAACTCTTAGAATTAGTTATCGCAATCACCAACATTTATAGTTAATGATGATACTGTCTGAATAGTAAATCCAACATTTAATTCGATAGACTGTCTGACTCTCCAATAGAATGGACCTACCATATCTACATCTACAGCACTCATGTTATCCGTATTCATTGTGCTGGCTCCTGAAACAATAGTATCATTAGCCATGCCATCGGTGATAACTGTAGTAATTGAATCATCACAATCATAGATACAAGTTCCGTTATTGATTGTCTTTGTTGGATCGTAGTTGGAAGCAAATACCTCCGTACAGCCAGCACAGCTGGTGTATTCACATGATCCATCGTCAATCGTAGCCGAGTTATCATAATTACATGCTCCAGCATTAGTACATCCTGCACAGCTCAAGTATTCACATCCCGTATTAACATTCGCACTTGGATCATAATTACATGCTGCTATATCAGTACATCCGGAAATACAATCTGGGCAATTGGGGTTCAAACCACCACAATTTACTCCTTCTTCATCTCCACTTAGGAGGCCATCAGAACACGAACTTGAGCATCCTGTAAGACAACCCTTATCGGCATATTGGGCTCTTATGTGATTACCTACGACAGTTCCAAAACCATTGGCAAAGACAATACTACCGTAAAGATTTTGATAACAGTAACTCATTATTGTTCCTCCTGCTGCTGGACAATTCGGAGAAGGCCTTGAACAAGTTTCAAACTCTGGTTCGTATAGCCCTGTACTAGAATTGTATCGATAGACCAAAAATGACTCTGAAGGTCTAAATCCATCTATTGCTGTAAAATTTGTATTCCATGCACAAGAATGTGTATGAGGGCTTCCAAAATTATGCCCTAATTCATGCGCTATAACATTCACTGTCCAGGAATATGTCGGATATGTATTATAAAACATCAATGTTTCAAATACACCAAATGGATTGATCCCGCAGATCACAGTTCGATTACATTGATAGTCTCCTGGGAAATCACCGCTGCAAGAAAGGTTGGCTATTCCGCTTAAACTATTGGAGTTTTTGGCAGAAACTACGTGAACCAAATTAGCATCGTCTGTAATATACGAATCTACATTGCCCACATTATTCTCCATATTTTGGAGCCCTGTAAATATACCCGATGTTTAGACATTGAATGGGTCATCCGCATCATATACCGTAATCTCTTTTAATTCGATTGGTATTATTTCTTTATCATTTAGTGTCTCCAAACTACCCCAAAATCCGTTGACATAACTTATGACATCAGTACTGCTATTATTAAATAGACCATATGTCCTAAAGTCTGTTATTATATGAGCTTTGACACATTTACCATTTGCCTTAATATTTATTTTAGGATTCAATTGATTTTTAATCCCAGGTAGTAAGTCTACTCATTAGATCAGACTCCTAGCAATTAAAATTTATCAACGGCAATTCTTGATCATTATAAGTGATGTAATCTCCTCTTTCTTTAAGTTTCCCAAGATTATAGTTGCCATAAGAATCAGAAACTAATATTTGTATACCCTCCTTTTGAACCATAACAGAAACAATTGAGTTTTAGTCATCTACTACAATACCTTTATAGTGGAGAGGTTGCTCATATGGAATAATACCCCTATTTGATTTCTAACAATAAAATCATCACTTAAAAGGGGCTGAAGGACCAAATGACAATGGAAGGCTCTTTTTGTTAGAAAAAGGAATGTTCAACTTGTAATTGGTACGCTTAAAATCTTTTAACGAAAAATTCGTCAAATCTAAAATCACCCCAATCTGATCTTTAATTTTTGTCGTAGAAAGGGCGAAAGGATTGATTCTTTTAAGGAACTTTTCAGATTGATCACTTTTGAAATTTCATTTTCTACTCCACTTTTATTTGTATTTGCACCACCCTTTTGATACCTCTCAATCAAATGCTGCGATATTGAAGATATTAAGCCACAGAAAATTATAATCAGTACGTGAACAACTCTTTTCATATAATCACCTTTTACCACCTTGGTGAATGTGGATTCATTCTTTAAGGCTTCTGTGAGGAAGTTTTTTCGTCCTCCATTTAATATCCATGTGTCTACTTCGTTATATTGGGCAATCGCTGCGTCTTGCAGTTTAGATTTCATGCCCCCACTTCCTTGAGCAGATTTACCATCAGTAATAAACTGATGTACCTCGCTCAGTTCATGGATGGATGTAATTATTTCAGCGTCGGGGTTATTTTTGGGATCAGCAATGAAAACGCCGTCAGTATTAGGCGCTAAAATTAAGACATCTACATCTAACAAACTCGCTGTATGTGCTGCTAATTTGTCATTATCTCCAAATTTAATCTCATCTACGGCAACGGTGTCATTTTCGTTGATGATCGGGATGTAACCGTTTCGAAGCAATGTTTCGATCGCTCCTTTTATATTTTGGCGTGACTCTTCATTATTAAAATCATAGTAAGTCAGTAAGCACTGAGCCATATCAAGTTTATAATCACTGAAGATCTTTTAATACATACGCATCAGTTGTAACTGCCCTATGGCTGCCAGTGCTTGCTTCACTTGCACAGTGCACCCTTTTTCAATATCTGAGAACTGCCGAGCTGCGGCAATAGCACCTAAAGTGACAAGTATGATCTCATACTCGGAACGAAGCTGATGGATCGGGGCAGCAATATCTTCGATCTTACCTCTACTGATACGATCAGTTCCCCCTGTCAAAGTAGAGGTGCCAACTTTGAGAACTATTCTTTTCAATGTTAAATTATTCTCTTATGTGTCCCTTACCATAAACGTACCGCTTATTCGTTACGAGTTGATGAAGTCCTAAAGGCCCCCGATGGTGGAGCTTGTCAGTACTTATCGCCAGCTCCGCTCCGGTACCCATCTGACCGCCATCTGTAAATCGAGTAGAGGCATTATGATATACAGCAGCAGAATCTACAGCATTCATGAATTGTTGAGCTATCAACAATTGATTGGAAATAATTAAGGCAGAATGTCCTCCTGAATATCTGTTGATTATCGCAATGGCATTCTTCATATCTGCAGATATCCCAATCAATATTTTTATCGAAAGGAACTCCGTATACCATAATTGCTGGGACTCCAGCGTAGCAATCCGTTTTGTATCTATGAGTTTTGCTATCTCTTCAGTAACAATAACCTCCACTCCTTTTTCATATAATTGACATATCAATTAATTCAAGAAACCCTGGACATCTGGTACGTCTTTATGTATTAATACTTTGTCTAATGCATTGCAGGCTGAAATCTTTTGAATCTTAGATTGGATGATTAGATGGGTTGCCATATCTGTATCTGCATACTCATGCACATACATAAAATTGTTGCCTCTACCACTGACTAATACTGGACATGTTGCATGCTCCTTAACGAATGAAATTAAACTATCTCCTCCCCCTGGAACGATCAAATTTATCTGAGCTGGAGGGTTCATAAGATAGGATTGTGTCTCACTTCTCTGCAGATTTAACAAGGTAATCCAGTCTTCGCTCAAGCCAACTTCAGCTATTGCTCGGTGCCACAGGTCTAACAAAGCCTGATTGGAATGAACAGCCTCGTTACCGCCTTTAAGCAATATTCTTTTATTCAACTTTAAGGCTACGGCAGCAGCCTCAATAGTCACATCTGGCCCAGACTCATAGATGATCAATATAGTACCAAAAGGAACTGTCTTGTTCTGAACCAACATCTCATTGGGATGTATCCATTAGTATCTGAGTACTCCGATCGGATCTGAATCACTGTAGATATCCCTAACCGCCTGAATCATTCCATCGATCTTAGCATCATTCATAATCAATCGATCATACATGGCACGATCTGCAGGATCAAAAGCACCTAGATCTTTTTGATTTGCAATATTTAACTGCTGTCGATTTTCATCTAGAAGACGCATCATTACTGACAGCACTTGATTACGTTGATCGATACTCAGTAACTCCATGATTTAGTATTCTAATAAAAAGTGAGTCAAGTTATTTCAAATTCTACTCAAATGAATACCTTGAACTCATTATACCCAATAATATGGACTATCGTATCTGGTACAAGGATGGTAAGTATCTACAGTGTGGAGGACATGAGATATTCGTTAAAGAATATCCTAACGAAGGAAAACCTACAATCCTGTTCTTGCACGGGTTTCCAACATCATCATATGATTGGGCTAAGATGTGGCCTGAGCTTCATACTTATTTCCACTTAATCGCTTTTGATTTCTTGGGCTTCGGATATTCAAGTAAGCCCTATCCCTATGACTATACCATAGAAGAACAGGCAGATATTACTGAAGACATCATGGAGCAAATGGAGATTAAGAACTGCTTTGTTATCGCTCATGACTATGCGGTTAGCGTAGCGCAGGAATTACTCTATCGTCGGCTATCAGCTGCTAATCTTCCTAAAATTGATAAACTTTTATTACTCAATGGAGGATTATTCCCTGAAACACATCTTACAAGACCAATACAAAAACTCTTGTTAGGACCATTTGGGAAATTGGCTAATATGCTTTTTGGAAAGCAGTCATTGAAAAAGAATCTGACCCAAGTATTTGGACCAAATACACCGCCGAGTGATGAAGAGATTGATGCTTTCTGGGAGATCATGAATTATAATAATGGCAAACGGATATTCTCGAGAACCATAAATTATATCAATGATAGAAAAAGGAACAGAGAGAACTGGGTAAAAGCACTTCAAGAAACAAGGACTCCTTTGATCTTAGTCAATGGACCCGAAGATCCTGTATCCGGGATACACTTAGTAGCTCGTTACAAGGAGTTAGTTCCTAACCCCAATTTTGTGATATTAGATGATATCGGTCACTACCCTAATGTTGAGGCACCCGCAGCAGTAAATATTGAAGCACTTAAATTCTTTCAGAGCTAATAATTAAATGGCTATTCATTCATATTTCAACCATACCTCTGAGGCACCATCATTGTTAGTAGGTATAGCATAGTTGAACTCCTCATACTGACTGAGTAAGTAGTCAACTTCGAGCTTCAGCTGACCTGTTCCCTTACCGTGAACGATGGTTACCATCTTGTGTCGAACCTCTATGACTTGTTCTACATACTCACGACACTTCTTCAGCTGATGATTTAATATGATTTGGGGAGCCTCATGAGTTAATGTTGGGTTGAGTTTCTCTATATGAAGATCAAATTCTCGAGGTACTTCTGTGGAGTTCAGCACTGCAGGCTTATCATCTGAGATGAGATCTAAAACCAGCTCCTCTTTTTCTGCACCTTGATAGAGTTCGATATTCTTAGCTTTGGATAAAATAACCTTTACACCACATTTGACTCTTGCTTTACCCTTATTATTCTGACCTATATAGGTTCCGACTTTACCAGAAGCCTTCAGTCGCACAGTATCACCTATCCATAACTCATCCAGATTCATAGTTCACTTTAGTCTTAACATCAGTGTTGATAGGATTATAATGACTGCGCCTATGATAGTGTTCAAGGATAATACTTCTCCCAATATGAGAATACTGGAGCCTACTGCACTAACAATCTCGAGGTACATGATCATAGCATGAGTAGATGCCTTCAAATAGCGCAGCCCACAGAAGAACAGATGATACGCTACAACCCCGACCATAATGCCATTAGTTCCTGCTAATGTCCAGTCGAGAGATGTAGGAAATGGATTCCACAAAAAGAACGGCAGAAAAATCAGAGCGGGCACAAAATTCTGATACAATATCATCTCCTGCAAAGAGTATTCTGCTGATTTCTTCTTAAAATATATCATCATTAAGGCAAATAATATGGCACACCCTAAGGCAGCTGATATCCCAATAAGATCCGATCCTCCGCAGCTAAAATCTTTATCCAATTGGACAATGATCAAGCCGATGAAAGAGGCTACTAACAAACCTGCTTGCCGACTACTAATCTTCTCATGAAGAAATATTGTACCAAAAACAGCAGCAAATATCGGCCATGTATAGAGCATGATTACCGCATTACCTATAGATGTGTAGATGTATGCCAAAAAGAAGAAATACATCCTCGCTACATTAAGCAAAGATACCGTAATATAAAATTTAAAGCTCCTGCTCAGAAATGATTGCCCTGACCAGAGTACATAAGCAGCCATACTGAAGGCAGGAATAGCGGTACGGATAAATGCCATAGAAGTGGCGGGGATAGTCATATTCTTAATGAGAATACCACTAAAACCCGTAATTATCGCCCCAAGTGCTACAGCAGCAAATGCCCTCTGATTCATAGAGGGCAAAACTACGCTTAATCAATTGGTATGAATCAAATCTAATGCCTTTTCCAACATTCGATCTTGCCCTCTATCTATATCTCCTTTGCTGTTCTCAATCTCGATATCTGGCATTACTCCTAATTTTATTAATTCACCGTAGACATGTCTACATAAACACTCACAGAGACGGCCACAACCCATCAATTAGATAATTAGAACCCCATACTGGCTACATTTTATGCAGAAATATCAAAGATGGGTAGAACAATTACTGCTTATAAGAAGGATGGAGTTCATAGATGATTATACTAAGCTCTGAGCACTCTGTAAATGATACATGTAAGTTCAATGAATAACGAGGATATAAGGCCTTTCAGGTCGAGATTGATGAGATATAGAAGTATCATTACCAACGAACATCAAGACGAGACTAAAAAAATAAAAACTATAAATTTCAGAGATGCCACAAGAGTCTTATTCAAATATGACCAACGATAAAAGTCAATCTTTCACAATAAATATAAGTGAGACTGTCAAAATATTGATTTAATAAATGATCTGTTCTTTGATGTTCACTCTTGATATTGAGAATCTAAATAATATTAGGATACTTCATGGAATCAAAAGCTTTGTCTAAATGAATCAAAGAATTGATATCAAGTAATACATCGGCACAACTAATGTCGATACTGTACCATAACCTAGCAAGATAAGGGTTTTATGACAATGACCACATTGGTCTGTACTATACGGTTGAAAGACACAAAGATTAAATATATGCTCGCTCCAATGATCGGAGCTGTAAGAGAATAAGTCCTATGTGATAGTCTTGGAAAAGGAGTAAACAACATAGGCGTAAAATAGAATAAAGAATCTTACATATCAGTACATTAGAGCAGACTATCAATTTAAATAAATCATTTGTCATGCTCGCTCAATGGACGCAAAAACAACCACTGTTAGTCACTACTATTTTAGGGCTTCTATTAGTTCCGCTATTATATCTTATTAATAGTTATAACCCACCGCCAGAAAAGGCTCCTTCTGACTACAACAGTGTCATTTTGGCTTTTGAGTTTGTATCTGATGACTCAGAATTGACGGAGGTACTCAATCCACTTACTGCTCAAGAAATTAGAGATCTTGACATGTTGAATAAAGTAGATTTTGGTTTCATGACAATGTATGGATCATTCTTACTGAGTATTATTATAAAATTCCGGAAACTCCATAATCATGACTGGCTCAAATACATAGCAGTAATGGCCGTACTGATCGTAACTGCCGACCTATTAGAGAATCTACAACTACTTAGCCTTACTAATGCTTATCGCAATGGCATTACTGATAATCATAATACCATTGACCTATTAGCCATATTCACTTGGGCTAAATGGATTATGCTTTCCGTAGGCTGTGCCTGTATTGGTTACTCCCTAATCATCACTGATAGGTATAAATGGATAGGCTATAGTCTCTTTCTTCCAATCGTATTTGGTGTATCAGCAATATCGCTAAAGACTTCAGTAATAGAGGACACATTCGGCACCAGCATCTTCCTGTGTTTTTTTATCATCTGGATACTCAGCATTTTTTACAAACCTGCTAAAACTTAAATGTCTAATTCATTAGAGTATTGACTAACTCTGCACGAGAGCTCACATCAAACTTCAGATAGAGATTCTTCACGTGATACCTCATGGTATTAATGGAGACATGCAGTTCATCGGCAACCTGTTGATAGGAGCCACCTTTATTTAGCACTTCACAGATCTTCTTCTCTAAGTCAGTTAAGCTCACATCAAGATTATCCAAATGTAATCTTTGCTATTCACTAGGATGATTAGACAACGCTATGGATAAGGTTGTCAGGAGAGTTGCCTCTTGAAAAGGCTTATCCAGCTTGCCATATGGTCCTAGCTACTCTACAGCTTCTGAGGTCTGAGCAACAGAAAAAGAAGTCAAAAATATGTAGGGTAAGTCCAATGGTTCATGTGTTACTCGCTCAATATTGATAGCCGAATCTCCTGAGACAAGGTAAATATAATATCGCTGTGTCAATGCCACCTTTTGATAGCCGATTAATAGCTTTCGAAACCTTATGGCATACATCTAAAACATTATGACCATTCTTTTCTAACATGAGATAGATATCTTGCGCTATAATCGGATCATATTCTACGATCAGGATTGAGGCCATAGTCATGCAATATTTTAGGCTTGAGGTGTGGATTCTGCATTAATTAACCAGTTAACACCATACTGATCTGTGCATAAGCCTAAATAAGAGCCCCAAAAGGTAGTCTGCATCGGCATGGTTACCTTGCCTTCCTGAGATAATTCTTGATGTATTCGATCTGCTTCTGACTTACTTTCTACCGTTAATGTTATGGTAAAATTATTCCCCGCTGAAAAGATATGTCCGAATCCCTCTGCCAGATCTGCGCCTTGTAGAATAACACCATCGCTTATGGTCAGAGTGCTGTGCATCACCATATCCTTACTATGATCCGGAATGGGTGATAAATCTGGGTTAGGGGATAAATCACTATAACGACTTCTAACAGAGAGCTCTCCACCAAATATCTCTTGATATCTGTCAAAGGCATTCTCGCAACCACCTGAAAAGTAGAGTATGGATGGTGCTTTCGTACTGTTCATTTATATTCTTATGGTAAATTTCATTAATTGTTGTAACCCACTTTCTGATAATCCAGAATAGTCAGTATTCTATATGAACCTATTATACATTCAATATTTAATTTGCACTCAAGTATTTAGGCGATTGTACTTATCATAATAATGCCAAAAACCTTTCTTTGTTACTTGAAGAAATACTCATTCTAATTTCACTTATATCGAGAATGATTGTCAAAATTTACCTGTTGATTTCAACCAGATGCATTCTGGTAAGTCATCCGATGAGCTCTTGCACTCGTTTACCCTGCTAATAAAAATCTCTCGAGAGATCGTATTCCCCCTTATTCATGACTGTTGCTATCAGTAAGGCCATTGCTAATTCTTCTATATGATCGTGTAGGATTGATATTCTTAATTACTGGAACAGCATCATAACTACATAAGGCTTAACCAGTCTAACAGCGTTAAAAGGCTAAAGGAAATATCCTTGAAGTCTTGAAAGTACCTCCTCCTTATAACTGCGACTGATAGAAATTACTTTATCACCCATACTGAGATACTCATTGGTATAAGCTGTGATTTACTGGATACCGATTATGTAAGAGCGATGGCACCTCACAAATTTTTGATGTCCCAAATATTGATTCTTATTAGATAAAGTTTCTATAACGACAAGTACTTCATCCTTAAGATGGATCTTAAGGTAGTCTTGTAAGCTCTCGACATAATATATTTCATTAATTAGGAGTTTGACCATTTTTCGATCTGACCTCACAAAAATGAATTCTCGCTCATGAGTGTTTACCAATTCGCTATTTACTGACTCTCTTTTGGATTTAGCTACGGTGATGAACTTATAAATTGCCTTCAAGAAACGATCTAAAGAAATGGGTTTTAGCAAATAGTCCAATGCCATCAACTCAAATCCCTCAAGTGCATACTCTCTATGGGCAGTAGTAAATGTAACCTCGATATGCCTCGGAATACTTTTAGCAAGCTCTACTCCTGATAAACCTGGTATATGAATATCAACTAAAATCTAATCTACTGGATGGTCACTTATGACTTGCATAGCACTTACAGCATTTTTGCAGCTACCTATCAGAACACAATCTGGTATGTTTTCCAAATAATGTGCTAACAATCCGCTTGCCTCAGGCTCATCATCCAAAATTAGGACGCTATACTTCTTTATGGGTTAAAGTTTGTGGGTCTATAATGATCAATTCCGCTCTACAATAATCACCAGCATGTTTATCTTTCAAGCTATATCTTCGCAGATACAGTAGTGCATAAACGCTTCTTTGAAATGGATAATCCCAAGCCTGATTTATTTTTAGTAGTCTTACTTTGAACAGTATTCGTTACCCTAAAACACAATCGTTGATCTTTATAAGCACAATGGACTCTTACCTCCAGTACATTATTAATCACAGCACCATGTTTGAAGGCGTTTTCGAGCAGAGGTAAGAGTAACATCGGAGGCAATTCCAATGGTGACGTTAAAATCGAACGGTCAAAGGTCATGATTAACGTATCATGAAATCGAATTTTCCCAAGAGACTCATAATTCATTAGATGGTCCAATTCTTCTCTTAGGCTCACCAAAGGCTTACTGGATTGATATAGAATATAATCTAATAGCCTAAAAAGCTTTAATATAACCTCAGGTGTTTGATCAGCTTTGCGCACCGCAAGACTATATATAGTTTTCAATGAATTGAAAAGAAAATGAGGATATATCTGCTTTTTGAGCAAACTTAACTACTCCTTTTCTTTACTGTTAGCGATGTTCAGCCTTAGGTCTCCAAGTTGCATAATACGTACTGAACTCAAAGTAAGCACGACCATATATACCAGGGCCAGGACAAACCAAAAGTCCCTACTTAATGAGGCATTTTATCCATCTCTAACTCAGTTAAAATGATGAAGCATCCAATGATGCTGAGCATGATAATGTAGCCAGAAATAATTATTGCATAGACAATGTAAATCACACAAAGCACATATCTCTTAGTAATTAAGTACCGTGAAATATGGTAGTTAGTGACTACATATGTGGTAATCATCGTAACAGTCAGAAGACAAGTACTGAACCAAAAAGCATAGGTCTGATTGTTACTATCGTAACTGTAAAAATACATGCAGTAAAACCAAATTCCAATCCAAAATAGGGTGTGTACACCTATGATTCTGGCAAGTCGATTTAAATGAGCACCCATATGGCCAATAACGAAAAAATCGACTTTACATTAAAAGCTTAACGACAGTTTACTGATTTATGGATCCAGATAACTGATTTTTGACTATAATTTCAGTAGCTGTACATAATCTGCTCAACACCCTTCTCTATCCGCAGATGATCGCATTTTCTAAATTACATTATTCAATGAACATAGATTAAAGTTATAAACAAAAACATAAATTATGATTAACATTATTTCTGATGGAGGATACTTATTTTTGGTTCCCTTGATGCTACTACTCATCATGGTGATTATCCTTGCAATAAGAGGTCATCTAATTCCCCAACAGCAAGCAAAGACACTAAAATTGCTTCAATCACTACAGTTATTTGCATTGGTATGGGGAGTATTGGGTCAAGTATTAGGCTTGATTAGAGCTTTAGATATAATTGAGTTCGTTGAAGGAGTCAATATCAACATTGTTGCTGCCGACCTCAAACGAACCTTTCTTTCGACTTTTTTGGGTGCAATAGTATTTCTCTGTGCAAGAGTCGGGATCATAATCATTCAGTGGCAAGAGAGTTAAGTTAAATCATTCTCGTTTCAGAAATAATTTGCTCTTATGCCCATATAGATGGGATAGAACACCACAATAAATACTATGGAGCCCTGAACTGAAAATATCATCATTTACCAAATTCAGGGCTTTAGAATTAATATTAGCTATTTTAGCCCTTGACTAAAATCAAATCAGCTATGCGTTTTTCATTAATACTCATTTTACCATGTTTCATCTCGATCAATATATCAGCTCAAGATGACATCGTCAGTAAGATGGAGGAAATCGCCACTATCGATCAGAAGGTCATGATGCCTATGCGAGATGGCATACGGTTATGTTCTGATATCTATAGGCCTAAAACTGATGAGCCAGTACCGGTGATCTTCTCGAGGACACCCTATAATTTCAATAGTTGGGGCAATGGTGAACAGCGGACTCGTACAATGCAGCAAGCCTATGAAGCAGTACTGAGAGGCTATGCTTATGTGGTACAAAATGAGCGTGGACGTTACTTCTCTGAGGGTGAATGGGATATCTTAGGCGTACCGCTGACAGATGGTTATGATGCCTTTGAATGGATCAAGGATCAGTCATGGAGCAACGGAAAGATAGGAACCTTAGGGTGCTCGTCTACAGCAGAATGGCAGATGGCTGTAGCAGCCTTGGATCACCCTTCACACGCATGTATGGTACCTCAAGGTTTTGGTGCAGGGGTAGGTCGAGTTGGAGACTTTTTTGAGCAAGGAAATTGGTATCGAGGTGGAGCGGAGCAGATGCTGTTCTTCGCATGGCTGTATGGTGTAGAGCATGATAAGTTCAAACCACGCATCCCTGCTGGAGCCACCCAAGAAGATCTAATCAGAATCTCTCGCTTCTATGATCTCGCTCCAGAAAATCCAAGAGTAGATATGTCTGAAGCCTTATTGCACTTGCCCCTCACAGATATTCTCCAAAACATCGACGGCAAACGAGAAATCTATGATAAGATGATCACTCGTAAGCCCAATGATCCAGCATGGTATGAAGGTGGCCTCTATCATGATAATATGGGATTTGGTGTGCCGAGTTTTTGGTTCACCTCATGGTATGATGTATCGATCAGTCCTAACCTAGAGCTGTTTAATCATGTCCGAAACAATATAGAGGATCCAGCCATAGCCGATAATCAATACTTAGTTATTGCCCCTACCCTTCATTGTGCTTATAAAAGAGCTAAGGAACAAACTATAGTTGGCGAACGTAATATTGGAGATGCTCGACTGAACTATGATGAGCAGATTTATGATTGGTTTGATCTATGGCTAAAAGGGATTGACAATGACTTCAGAAAGGAGACTCCTCGAGTGCAGTACTATACCATGGGATCTAATGAATGGCAATCTGCCGATCAATGGCCACCTAAGTCAGCTGAGATGGTAACCTATTATCTATCTAGTGATGATGGAGCAAATTCACTCTACGGAGATGGGACGCTCAGTATAAACCAAACTAACAGCTCTGGCAGCGATGATTATATCTACGATCCTATGAATGCGGTGCCATCGTACGGTGGTAATGTATGCTGTACTGGCAATGCCGTAAAAGGAGGTGCCTTCGATCAGCAACATATGGAGACACGTCAAGATATCTTAGTTTACACCTCAGCACCATTGTCAGAAGGTGTCGAAGTGTCAGGATTCATTGAGTCCACTCTATATGTATCCAGTGATTCCAAGGATACGGACTATACCATTAAACTTATCGATGTTTATCCTGACGGTACAGCCTATAACCTCGATGAAACCATCCAGCGAGCTCGCTACAGGGAGGGCTATGACAAGGAAGTTATGATGACTGATGGAGAGGTCTATGAACTTAACTTGACTCCTATGTCCACCAGCAACTATTTTGAAGCTGGACATCGCATACGAATTGAGATATCAAGTAGTAACTTCCCAAGATTCGCTCGCAACCTCAATACTGGCGGCAATAACTATGATGAATCCGAAGGAGTTGTTGCTCATAATGCGATACATCATGGAGGAAAATATCCATCAAGGATAGTGCTGCCGATAGTGAAGTAGTCTTTTTAGCTTTTAATAACCAGAATTATTAGGTCAGACTTAAACTAAGGTCAGACTTTGCCCCTACGGTTAAACTTTGGGAAATATTGGTATTTTTTGGAGGCTAAAAAAAGACTCGACGTATCAGAATGAATACAAAGATCAATATGGAATAGGCCAGAAAGAAGGTAACTATGTACTCCTTCCAACCTAATGCCAGCATTACGCCAATAAGGAGCAACTGAAATCCAAGTCCCATAGTCGAAAGCATGGTCATAAACCAGTTCGGGAAGATCTTACCATTTGATGCCATTGGATCTAACCAATAGATGGTCTTGTCGAAAATGATATACAAGATATTATATATGTGATATAGAATAGTCACGGTTTTTTGTGTTTCCCCAGGCATCGCAATAGGCACCTGACTTTCAGCAACTCTACTTGTTTTATCACCATTGAATCGATTACGAAGTATGACATAGTAATAATTGTATAGCGTCCCTTGCAACTGTACTGCTCCAAAGGCAAGCAAGGCATTGATCAGATAAGAATCTGATATCCTCCATAGAGCTAAAAAGATGAGAAGATTTAATAATAGATCTGCTATCGAATCTAAATACCGCCCTGTATACGAAGGAATATTTTTCACTCTCGCCAACTCACCGTCCGCCGCATCAAGAATAGACTTCGTCTTGAGCAAAGCACAGGCATACCAGTAATAACCATAAATCATACAAAGAACCGCCAACAAACCTGCAACGATAAACCATAATGTTACGTGTACTGGTGTAACTGATGTAGATTTCAAATTTTTAGCAATAACTATTGCTATTGGTCTTCCATAGTCAGATAAATCTATAAAGCGATGTGTTTCTGGCAACTTACTCATTCACATTCTTCAATTAGCTCGAGTGTAAATTTATGACTCTTATTACGAATTTGTATGGCTCACTTTTAATGTACTATTGACATTCACGAATAAAAAGAATGGACATTCCATCTAACTTTATAATTACCTACTATGCAACTTATATGATGTTAATCTTTTCTTGATCATGAAAAATCTAAACTTTACCTAAAACGTCAGTTTTATCCTAATTAATCACTAAGCCATAGATTCTATATTATCAATTGTCTACTCATATGGCTTATTAAAACTTGGATAACCTGCGCTAAAGCTGGAGCTATTATTATGGTGCTCTATAGCCTTACAGCAGATATCGCTGTATTATCTGAGTTTTACATCATTGATATGACATTTGTCATGTTCAACATTCCAGCTTATCTCATTTGTGGGGCCATAGGAGGGGCCGCAGTTGGCGACTATTTAGGTTTTGGGGGGTAGCTAATTATCATATCGTGAAGTAAAAGAAAAGCATATCTGAACACTCAGTTATCCTTTTTTTATATTAGAATCTATATTTTCACCGCCATAAATAATGAATTATGCTACAATCTGACGATGGTACAGCATCAGCTATTCAGAATATGACGAAATCCATCTCTACCGATAATCTTACGTTAATTCAGACTTATAGCCAAAAAGCTATAGATGGAATTATAACGTTTGCTCCTAAACTACTACTGCATTAGCCATAGTGGTTATCGGACTTTGGATTGCCAAAGAAGATCATCACTGTATTTGAGACTATCCCTGGTAAATCTAATATCGGCCCAAAACTCTCAGGCTTTTTCATGTCTATGGCATCGTTGGCACTTAAGTTTGTAGTAATCCTTATCGCAGCTGGGACACTTGGGTTTTAAGTATCTGCATTGATGGTAGTCTTGGCTGGAGTCGTATTTGACGTAGGTTTAGCCCTACAAGGATTCTTAGAAAACTTTGCTTCAGGTATTACTATTGTATTCTTTAAGCCCTGTAAAGTAGGCAATTGGGTACAGATCTCTGATAGCTTTGGAAAAGTAGAAAGCATACAAATCTTTAACACCACTTTGGTGACTCCTGGAGACAAAACACTAATCATACCAAATGGTCAGGTTACTGATAACATCATAACTAACTTTTCTACCAAGATACAAATGAGGCTGGAACTTAGTGTTACTATGCCATATGCAGAGAGCTTCCATAAAGTAAAAGAGGTTATTACAAAATCATTGGAGGACTTCCCATTAATCATGGACGATCCTAAACCATTAATTGGTATAGAAAGCTTTGACTCAAATAATATCATCGTATCGGTGAGACCTTATATTAATCCAGACGATTATTGGGATGCCACCTTCGAGGCATTAGGTAGGATTAAGAAAGGGTTCAATGATGCTGTAATCGAGGTAGACTACTCTGAAGGTAT
>CACLQQ010000039.1 GCA_902609095.1 uncultured Bacteroidota bacterium
GTTTCTGCATTTGCCTCGATAGAATTTCTGCTCGAGCAATTTTATTGATCTGAAGCGATTGTCCATATTATCTTTTTTCGCCCCCTCCCTAATATTGATTTTCAAAATATACCCCGTACACTCTTTTTAGAATTGGATTTTTTGAAAGATAGAAAGCTGAGAAAGGAAATTGAAGGGATAACGACAACGTAATCGAAAACAGATAGGATTTAAAACAGAAACAACCCACTGAATATCAATAAGTTGTTTCAATTTCGGTGCGCTCCCTCAAGGACTTGAACCTTGGACCCTCTGATTAACAGTCAGATGCTCTAACCAGCTGAGCTAAGGAAGCGTGCTATTCAAGCGTGCGCAAATTTATTGTAATTCAACGACAATCTCCAACTCTTAGAAGAAATAAATTCTATTAAATAAAGGAGTCATAGATCACTGCTCTCCTTCAATAGATTGTTTATTGCTTTTGTTGGGTTCTATACCTATAACACATCTCAAATCGATTTCCCCTGGTACCGATGAACTACAATGCAATTACAATTATCATACGGGCTGATGAAATGCTCCTGTAAGGATGTTAGTGACCATCATTCCTCCAGCCAAAGCCGCCTCCACACCCTTGGGACTATCCTCATATACTTGGCAATATCTTGGTTCTATACCGATGATATCAGCACATGCTAAAAAGGTCTCAGGGTGTGGTTTAGGGCATTCTACATCATCTGCTGTCACTAAACCTTTGATTATTTTATCTATTCCTAATTCCTTCACAGCCATGAGAGCATCTGATTTGATACTACCTGTTCCTACTGCCATAGGCAGAGCATTTTTATGATTATGTAGAAGCTCCATTACAGGTTTCACTGGTTGTATAATTCCATTTGATTGTTTAATTCGATGGTAGCTATCATCCTTTAATTCTTCAAATTTCTCTGGATTGATTTCCCAATCATACTGCTGATTTAATAATGCTATCAATGGCCTTGTCGGAATACCGGCATTAGTATTAATCATCCCAGCCGTAATCTCAACACCAAACTCGTGACCAGCCTCTATCCATGACTCTATGTGCATGCCCATAGTATCTGCCAGAGTACCATCTAAGTCAAATATTAAGCCTTTTGTCGAAGGGTGAACCGAAATCATATTCTATCAATTTGAAAAATGACCACAAAGTAGCTGATTGTCTTTTGTCTTATTAAAGAATAGTCAGATTTAATTATTGAAATGGTTTAAGAATACAATGCTTGTTTACTTACAAGCTATTGATTCCCAATAGATCCAGCTTGCAGCCCGCCCTCTTCGTGGTTTACTCTTTTCGAATCACGCATTCGATACTTCGGGATCATTCATTCATGCCATAACTCCAGCTATAAAACTTAAAAGGAGCTTCACCTTCAAAACTAAGCTCTTACAACTAACTTTAAGCTGCATTGTTAAACGACTTCATTGAGTTACCGTTAACTTGCAAGAGGAAAAAAGCATGACATGAAAATCGCCATTGCTCAATTAAATTATCACATTGGTAATTTTGAGGATAATCTAACTAAGATTAAAGGCCATATTGCCAAAGCAAAAATTGATGGTGCTGATATTATATGTTTCGGAGAGCTGGCAACTTGTGGATATCCTCCTAGAGATTTTCTTGAATTTTCAGACTTTATAAATCAAAGCAATAATTGTGTAGAATCTATAAAGAAAGAGTCCAAAGGAATAGCAGTAGTATTTGGGGCGCCGACGATCAATCCTATTCTGGAGGGTAAAGATTTATACAACTCAGTATACTTCATCGCAGATCAAGAGATTCTGCATATACAACACAAGGCTCTGCTACCAACCTATGACATATTTGACGAGTATCGATATTTCGAACCTGGATCTGATTTTAACTTAGTAGAATATAAAGGTCATAAAATAGCTCTGACAGTTTGTGAGGATATCTGGAATATTGGTAATGAAAACCCCCTCTACACTATCTGCCCACTTGATGAGTATCGATCGCAGAAACCTGACTTTATCATTAATGTTTCAGCCTCCCCATTTAGTTATGACCATGCAGAGGAGCGATTAGAAATTCTTAAGGCGAACATAGATCGCTATAAGATTCCAATGTTTTACATTAACCATGTTGGAGCTCAGACAGAAATCATTTTTGATGGGGGCTCTACAGTGATGTCTCCTGACAGCTCTATCTATGAGGAGATGCCTTATTTTAGAGAAGACTATAGATGCTATGACCTAAAGTCTGTACAAAATGGTCTTCAGTCTATTGAACAACCAAAAAATAAAATCCTCGAAATCCATGATGCCTTAGTTTTAGGTGTCAAGGATTATTTTGAAAAGCTTGGATTCAACAAATGCGTAATAGGGTTATCTGGTGGGATAGACTCTGCTGTGACAACGGTTATCGCACAACGTGCACTCGGATCAGAAAATGTAAGGGTGTTACTGATGCCTTCACAGTTTTCATCAGATCACTCAGTAAAAGACTCAATAGAACTTGCTGAGAACTTGGATATACAATATGACATCGTCAATATAGAAGAGGCCTATCAAGCTTATGATAAAACCTTAGATCCCCTATTGGGAGATCTACCATTTAACATAGCTGAAGAAAACCTCCAAGCTCGAATTCGTGGGATGCTCCTCATGGCAGTATCCAATAAGTTTGGCAATATCGTACTCAATACTTCAAACAAATCTGAAGCAGCTGTAGGCTATGGAACCTTATATGGAGATATGTGTGGCGGCCTATCCGTTATCGGTGATGTCTATAAGACCGACGTCTATACCCTTGCTAATTATATGAATAAAGATGGTGAAGTCATTCCACAGCACATCATCACTAAACCACCATCTGCAGAACTTCGTCCGAATCAAAAGGACTCCGATAGCCTTCCCGACTACGATAGCCTCGATGTTATTCTAGAGCAGTATATCGAGCATCGCAAAGGACCCAAAGAAATCATTGCTATGGGATATGAAGAGAAACTGGTAAAAAAAATTCTACGACTGGTTAATGTGAATGAATTCAAAAGATATCAAACAGCACCTGCCCTAAGGGTAAGCTCTAAAGGATTTGGAATGGGGAGACGAATACCTATCGTAGGTAAGTATCTGAGCTAAGTAAAACGAATAGCAAACGGGGATATGAATATCAAAGAGTTGCTTCTGGAAGAACACTCAAAGAAAAGAGCTCAATATCTGTGATGGCATAACAGAAGGAAGAGCTCAAGTTTCAGAACTATTAGAGTTTATATACCATGGGGATATCTGGAAGCGTCAGAGATCGTCATGGCCCTTAGAGCTACTCGCCATCAAGAAAGAAAGTTTAATCCATGCTCATCTCCATGAAATCATAGAAGTATTAAATAATTCAAATGAAGATGCTATACTACGAAATCTGTATAGGTTAATGTAGCATACGTCCTTCACAGAAGATACAATCGGCCCGATGTATCAAGTAGCTTTCGAGCATTTCACAGATCCTAAAAGTACCATTGTAATTCAAGCATTCGCAATGAGTACCTTTTCGAGTATAGCACATTTTTTCCAGAATTAGCTCATGAGTTATTACCACTCATAGAAAGTTACTATACAACTGGATCTGTGGATTAATAGTCCTGGGCTAATAGAGAACTAAAAAGATTGAATAAGTCAATCAATCAGTAAAGCCCTGGAATTATCTTCTTGGTCCGCTCTAAATAAGCTTGATACTCTAGATCACCTTTCAAACGCTTAGCTCTTCCCCTCTCAAGGAACGGTATTCCACTCACGAAAATCAGTAAATAAATAATGAATATGGTGCCAAGCACAGATAGGTATTGTAGGCCACTGAGATATGGAAATGACACTATAAATACTCCTATCCAAAATATGGACTCGCCTAAGTAATTAGGGTATCTGATATGTTTATACCATCCTGTAGTATACAGTTTCTTCTTATTGCCGGGTTTCTTTTTGAACTGAGACTTAGAATAATCAGCGGCCGCCTCTATGTATAAACCTAAAGCAGTGATCACTAAACCAACAATCTCTAATGTTTGCAAGGATCCATCTGGATTAGCATAATTCATTCTAATCAGAGCCGGTAAGGAAACTACCCAAGAAGCAAAGCCTTGGATAAAAAAGAATCTAAAGAATCGTTTCTTATTGACTCTTATCTCATCAAAACGCTCATCTTTCCCTAATTGGGTAACTCTATCTAATAGATACCATCCTAAGCGAACCGCCCACAATGTTATTAAGATTGTTACCGCAATTTTACCTGTGGAAAGCCACCCCTGCCCATAGACAAAGGCAAACATGATCAGCACGAAGAAGCTCACGCTGTATGTAATATCTGTTAGTTTATCAGTCTGGTACTTAAATGCGAAGTAGAACATGATCACATTAAGGGCTAACACAAATAGAAGTCCTGAAATTATAAATTCAATCATTACCACGTAACAAGTGCATCTATATTATGTTTTACCCGTCTTAATTCGATTAAGCAGATTCTGACTCTTCAGTAGGCTCTTCTTGAGCCTCCTTGATTGCTTCTGATACCGTGTCATGAGTAGGCCAAGGACGTCCTCCTATCAACTCTGCAACATCAGACTTCACTAACACCTCTCTTTCTAATAAAGCTTTAGCAAGAACATGAAGTTCTTTTTCATACTTCCTCAGTAGTTCTTGGGCTCTTTTGTACTCTTTTTCTAATAGAATCCTTACTTCATCATCTATAAGTGTAGCCGTGTCATCACTATAAGGCTTGTTGAACTGGTCTTGCTGCATTCCATAGAATGATACATTACCCACCTTATTATTCATTCCATATATGGCGACCATACCATAGGCCATCTTCGTCACTTGATCGAGATCATTTTGTGCTCCAGTGGAGATCTTGTCAAAAATAATCTTCTCCGCAGCTCTACCTCCAAAGGTCATACAGATCCTGTCTAACATCTGCTCTGTACGAGTAATGTATTCCTCTTTCGGTAGATATTGCGCATAACCTAATGTGCCAATACCTCTAGGAACAATGGTTACCTTAATGAGTGGCGAAGCATGCTCTAAGAACCAACCACAGATAGCATGGCCAGCTTCATGATATGCGATGATTTCCTTTTCCTTAGGTGCTATCAACTTATTCTTTTTCTCAAGTCCACCGATAACTCG
Source organism: uncultured Bacteroidota bacterium (assembly GCA_902609095.1). GTDB lineage: Bacteria > Bacteroidota > Bacteroidia > Chitinophagales > Saprospiraceae > GYS-P2D. The sequence goes on from CACLQQ010000039.1 coordinate 5,155, forward strand.
ATCTAAGGCATAGTTGAAATCTTCCATCTCTACTTCCTTCTTATCTCTACGTGCTGCAACCAGGGCTGCCTCATTACAGATATTGGCAATATCCGCACCTGCGAATCCAGGTGTCATCTCAGCTAATACTGAAGATTTGATTTTATCAGAAACCTTAATATTCTTTAGATGCACATTGAATATGGCTTCCCTCTCATTAAGATCTGGGCGGTCTATACCAATCTGTCGGTCAAAACGACCAGGCCTCATCAAGGCAGAATCCAAGATATCAGGCCTGTTAGTCGCTGCCATCATGATCACTCCCTTGTCCGTACTAAAACCATCCATCTCGACTAAGAGTTGGTTTAGTGTATTTTCTCTTTCATCATTACCACCTTGTACTGCACCTCTTCCTCTAGCTCTACCTATTGCATCAATCTCATCAATAAATACGATACATGGCGCTTTCTCCCTTGCTTGCTTGAATAAGTCTCGTACCCTTGATGCACCTACACCTACGAACATCTCAACGAAGTCTGACCCCGATATTGAGAAGAATGGAACATTAGCTTCTCCAGCTACCGCCTTAGCCAATAAGGTTTTACCCGTACCCGGAGGACCAACCAGTAGTACACCTTTAGGAATTTTACCGCCAAGACTTGTATACTTTTTAGGGTTCTTAAGGAAGTCAACGACTTCCATTACTTCTTCCTTGGCTTCATCTAATCCAGCTACATCTTGGAAAGTAATATTAACCTTAGCACTATTATCAAATAATGTAGCTCTCGATTTACCTATGTTGAATATTTGTGCTCCAGGACCACCTGCACCCCCTCCTACTCTTCTCATTATGAAGAGCCAGATGGCTACAAAAAATAATAATGGTAGCACCCAACTTAATATGGTCGAAACCCAATTTTCTCTGGTATCGTATTTAGGATCTAAGTCGTAACCCTCTTCTCTTAGCGATTTTACTCGATCGTCAAAAATCTCCACACTGCCAATCTCCACTACATAGTGAGCAGGATCAAGACTGGTCGTCAGTTTATTGTTAGCACTTACATCTTCATAGCTATTGATAGCTTCAGGTTTCAGATGGATGTTGACGATTCGCTTGTTAATTACCTCTACCCGATCTACATCCCCATTGCGAACTATCTCCTCAAACCTATTGAGAGTAATCTCCTGAGGTTGTGACACCAATGTCATCACCATATTAATCCCAACCAAGAACACAATGATGAATGCATAGAACCAATAAGAGCTAAGATTTTTCTTTTCGGACTTCTTGTCCTTATTATCGTTGTTGTCAGCCATTTATATTTCTCTTTCTACCGTGATATCTTTTGACACTTAAGTCAATTTTTTCAAATTATATCCTCGTATGAGGTGATTTTTGCATCGCTCCAAAAATCCTCGAGATCATAGAACTCTCTTGTTTCTGGATAGAAAACATGAACTACCACATCGAAGTAGTCTACTAAACACCAACGAGCATCATTAGTTCCTTCGACATGTGAAGGAGATAGGTTAAGATCCTCTTTCACTCGTCGACTAATATTCCCAGTTATAGCTTTCACTTGTGTTCCAGATTCTCCTGAACAGATAATAAAATAGTCTGCCGGAGAATCATCCAAATTGCTCATATCAAGTTTCATAATGTCTTTACCTTTGATGTCTTGGATGCTATCAATAATAAGACCCAAAAGCTCAGAACTATCATGAGTAGAGGAGGTTGTTGTTCTGTTTGCAGTGGTGCTTTTTGCCGTCAATAGAGCTCTCTGTTTTACTTCTGTTACTCAGATAAAATATTATACAATTGAAACGAATAGTAGGCGCAAAGTTATATCACTTTGAAGAATTAGATTCAACTAATGATTACGCCTTCGTATTATTAGCAAAAAACAAACCAATTGAGGGAACCGTAGTCATGGCGGACCATCAAGTTCAAGGTAAAGGACAATATGGCAGAAAATGGGCGGCAGAACCCAAATTAAACCTCACTCTGTCAGTTATCTTATATCCTAATATATGTGTTGACCAACAGTTTGATCTCAACATTATGGCATCTATAGCTGTCTGCGCTGCAATCCATCAATCGACTCAGATCAAGGCACATGTAAAGTGGCCGAATGATGTCTATATTCAAGATCGCAAAATATGTGGCATACTGATTAAAAATAATATCATGGCTAAATCTATCCATCAGAGCATTATAGGAATCGGACTAAATGTCAATCAAAAAGAGTTTGACCCAATGATACCTAATCCAACATCGATAATAAATGAATCAGCCAATCCAGTTTCATTGGAGGACCTAAGGGATGTGCTCTGCCTATGTCTGGATAAGTATTACGTCATGCTCAAAGAAGCGCCTGAGCTATTGAGACAAGAATATCATAATTGCCTTTGGCGAAGAAATCAAATGACCTCTTATATATTAGGAGACTTAAGAGAGTCTGGAATAATAAGAGGGATTGATAATGAAGGGAAAATTATCATTGAACAGTGTGAAGGCTTAAATGCTTATAATTTAGCAGAAATCAAATTAATCGTATGATCGCATCTATAGTTACTGTAGGAGATGAGTTACTGAATGGCCAAACTGTTGATACCAACTCTGCATGGTTAGGAGAGAAGCTTAATGAAATAGGTGTTACCCTATCATTAAAACTATCTGTAAGTGATAACATAAAAGGAATCATAGATGGGTTAAGCTACGCAAGTGAACGTTCTGACATCATCCTGATGACTGGTGGATTAGGCCCGACAAAGGATGACATCACTAAAGTAGCTATAGCCGAATACATCGGAGATACCATGTCGTTCTCGGACGTAACATATGAGCGTATTGCTGGATTCTTTAAAGCCAGTAAAAGACCAATGTTAGAAGCTCATAAGCAACAATGCTATATGCCAAGCACTGCATCGTTAGTGAATAATCCCTTAGGAACTGCACCAGGTATGTGGATGTCTCACAATGATAAAATAATCCTGTCTATGCCCGGAGTACCTCGAGAGATGAAAGGAATTATGTCTGAAGGAGGACTCAAAAAAATTAATGCTCTTGTAGAAGGCAGTTATATAGATCATTACATAATTCAAACTGCAGGTGTAGGAGAAACAACTATAGCAGAAAAGATAAATGATATCATTGAAGACTTCCCGCCTGAGATTAGCATAGCTTATTTACCTGGAGTAGCCTCTGTAAAACTGCGATTAACAGTCAAAGCGACTCAACAGGAATTGGCTGAAAAACTAACTCAAACCTTTGGAAATAGAATAACCGAAAGATTAGGAAATATGGTTTATGGCTTAGGATCCATCAAGTTACCACAAGCCATAGGAAAGCTATGTATCGATAAAAAGCTAATTATAGCTACTGCTGAAAGTTGTACTGGTGGAGGTATAGGTCATGAGTTAACAAGTATCGCAGGCTCATCCGCATATTATACAGGCAGTATCGTAAGCTATTCTAATGAACTCAAACAAAAATTGCTCGGAATATCATCTGAAACACTAAGTAATCATGGCGCTGTAAGCGAAGAGACGGTCAGAGATATGATCCATGGCCTTGTTGATACTACTCAGTGTGATATAGGAGTTGCCGTGTCTGGCATAGCTGGTCCTGGAGGTGGAACTTTAGAGAAACCAGTTGGTACGATCTGGATTGCGATTGGAAATCGAGAAAAGATCAAAACTCGAAAGCTACAACTAATTAGAAATAGAAGACTAAATATAGATTACACCATTGTTCTTGCTATGAATGAATTACGTTTGTTTATAGAATGTAACTTTTGATACCTTTGAAGTCGGCAAAAAATCAGCATGGCGATAGTAGAATTGGTCATTCCAAAAATGGGCGAAAGCATTCATGAGGCTACTATAATCAGTTGGCTGAAAAATGTCGGTGATACCATTGAAGAAGACGAGACTATCTTAGAAATCGCCACGGACAAAGTTGATTCGGATGTTCCATCACCAGTCCAAGGAACAATTCATAAAATCTTAGCGCAGGTAAACGATGTAGTCCCAGTGGGACAATCTGTTGCTCTGATCGAAACCTCTGGTGCTGCACATCAGCCAGAAATTAACCAAATTCAAGAAGCAGAAGCAAAAAAGGAAGTTGCCACAGCAGAACATTCTGCCCAAACGATATCCGCCATTCAACCAAAAGCAGAGTATCAACCCGCTAATCTCCCTGAAAAAGCTAAGTTTATAGTTACTAATCGATTCTACACTCCATTGGTCAAGACTATAGCTAAGCAAGAAGGAGTATCACTGAAAGAATTAGAGTCAATAGAGGGATCAGGTCCGAAAAATAGGGTGACTAAAGAGGATTTGTTCAGATATATAAATCTGCGTCAATCGGAAAATAAACATAGCATTGCACACCCTGCCATAAGTGTACAGCAACAGAGAAATAATCTTAGTAGTGCTGACATAACAAAAGAACCCAAAGCGAGTCAGGCTTCAGATAGTCCAATGTCTAAACCTACTCCGGCAGCAAGCAATTCTTCATATGCGGGGAATAAGGAGATTATAGAGTTAGACCGCATGAGAAAGATGATATCAAACCACATGATATCGTCAATCAATACATCAGCCCACGTTAGCTCTTTTGTAGAAACGGACGTGACTAAAATGGTTCTCTGGAGAAAAAAGGCTAAAAAAGCATATCAAGAAACGTACGGTGAGAGACTGACCTTTTCTTCATTATTTGCAGAGGCTGTAATCAGTGCATTGAAGGAATTTCCTACTATTAACGCCTCTTTAGATGGTGATAAACTCATTGTCAAAAAGAATATCAACCTCGGTATCGCCACAGCGCTGCCAAGTGGTCATTTAATCGTGCCCGTTATCGGAGAAGCAGAGAAGTTGAATCTATTAGGCCTAACAGAAAAACTCAATGATCTTACTAATCGAGCTAGAGATAACAAACTTAAACCAAACGAGATTCAGGGTGGTACTTTTACCATTAGCAACATAGGTACTTTTGGCAATTTGATGGGTACACCGATCATCAATCAACCACAGATGGCCATACTTGCCATAGGTGCGATCAAAAAGAAACCCGTGATCATGGAAACAGATCACGGAGATATTATTGCAATTCGTCATATGATGTTCCTATCTTTATCCTTTGACCATCGTGTCATCGATGGATTTTTAGGAGGTTCATTTTTAAATAGAATTGCAGAGAATATTGAAAACTTTGATTCAAATAGGCAGATATAAGCTTAGCCTTGCCACCATTCTATTTATTATTCCGCTGACCGCACTATTCTCTCAAAAGGATGCACTAAAGAAAGCTAATGAGCTCTATCAAGAAGAACGCTTTCATGAATCCCTAATCTATCTAAACAGAGTGGCCAAAGTGGACCAAAGTGGGCCTCTACTGTTCAAACGAGCGATTATAAACTATAACATTAACCAATTACAACATGTTGAACAAGATTTTAACCAAGCCGTCCAATTGGGTTTTAATAATTCAGAAATTGATTATTATCTCGGAGTAATCCATCACGATAGAGGAAGGTTTATCACGGCCAGCGAATATTATAAGATGTATCTGAAATCCTTAAAAAAGGATGATCCTAAAAAATCTGAAATTTATCATCGCATCAGTCAATGTGGTCACGCTCAGACTATAAAATATCAATCCCCATTAGCGATTATTGAGAAACTGCCTAAGCCTGTTAACTCAGCTTATGATGATTTTGGATGGTTATCAAGTCCTAACGATTCTGTCACGTATTACTTCACCACTAATAGGCCCAATACAGTAATAAACCTGTCAAGGGGTCACCACGAAATCTATAGCATCAAAGATCAAAGTGGAGAGTGGTCAAAGCCGAAGCGCTTATCCTATCCTATAAATACCAGAAATGATGAAGTGATGATAGGATTCAATGACTATACAGATGGGATATATCTATTAAGAAAAAATAACACGCAATCTGAAATTCTGATGCATCAACGGGGAGATACTAAAGGGAAACAGGATAAAATTAACATTCCAACAAATCTTAATATTGACAACGCCCAAGTGTTCTTTTATAACGATCACTTCGCCATATTCTCGGCTGAACTCTCAGATGGATTCGGTGGGTATGATTTATACTTCAGCGTGAAAGAAGGAGATGTATGGACTCAACCAGAGAATATGGGATCATCCGTTAATTCAGCCTACGATGAACTTGAGCCTACGCTCACTCATGATGGCCAGAATCTATATTTCACAAGCAATAGACCTGAGAGTATAGGTGGATATGATATCTATAGATGCAATTATCTGTATGAATCTGAAGCATGGTCTACTCCATATAATTTAGGGATCCCAGTCAACAGCCCAGGTAATGAGAAGGGATTACGATTAAATGATGATGGACTGACAGCATATTTTAGCTCAGATCGTAAATCATCTTTTGGTGGCTATGATATATATTTTGCACGGTTCAAAGAGAAGCAATTAGGCCAGCATTATTACGCTAGTTTTGTTCCTTTCTCTGATTACATGCCAGCAGATGATCTAATGGCCAATCAGATGGATATGGCAATTCAATCTCCAGTTGAGTCGATCGAACGAGATCTCATTAAAAACTACGAGGATATAAAGTACCATATTGGATCAATATATCATCTCTCTGAAGATTATATGGATCCTGCAGCTAATACAGATCAGATCAGCAGAGCCAGAGAAATATTACTTACTCATGATGACATCTCATTAGAACTGATCAGTAGTGGTAATGATGATGATATAATAGAGTATAGCCTGTTTGCCTCCATGAAGAGAGCAGAAAAAATTAAAAGCCAAATCTTAAGTGGAACTGCAATAGATCAAGAGCGGATTAATATCACTGGTATAGGACATAACTATCCGAGTGTTAAAAAACTAAGCGCAAATTCCGATAAATACAATACCCGAATAGACTTACAGTTTCGTCATCTGCCTGATCATATTAGCATAGTAAATGTTACTGAGGAAAGAATTCCGGAGAATCATAAGGATAGCAGATATGAACTTTATAGGACCATTATAGAATCCGATGTGTCTTACAAAATAGAAATCGCTAAAGTAAATCAAATGTACCGGGGTATGGCACTCAGCCTATTCAACGATGCCACTATAGAAAAAGACAATGCAACAGGCTTGTACTCATATACTATAGGATTATATGATAATTATGCAGAGTCAATAATTACACAAAGGAATCTTGAGCGAGACGGTGTGGTAGAAGCCAAAGTAATCCCATATGTTGATGGACAGAGGATTTCTGATGACCAACTGATCTACTATGTCAATGAATATTCCTCACTGAAGGATTATATGAATTATGATCGTATGATAGGAGCTAACTGATAAGGTTTGTTCTGATCTTGAAAAAGATCATTCACCATATAAATCAGATAATAACCTCCTCCTCCGGATCCACAAATTTTTACAAAGTAATTTCCGCTATCTAACCCTCTTTTCCAGAATGGTACTAAGTGGTTCATAATCATGGGTGACATATACTCCAGTTGGAACTTAGATAGCCCCGCCATAGACGCGGTAATGGACTCGCCAGCAAGGAATCTATCGATCAAATTATTGTTCAGAACATTTAGCTCATTATAAATGGCAGGACTCTTCTCATACATAGATACAAACTTTGGGACCAAACCCTTAATTCTCCTCTCCTCTCCACTATCTAATAAATAAATCTGCCCGAGACTCTTAGATAGCAAGGCCTCTCTCTCCAACAATTCAAAGCTACCATCGGATCTGCGTATAACTGGGCAGGATTTAATGCTAATTAATGGATCAAAACCTGAACTCTTGCCATGAAAGAATGATTCTATGACACTAAGGTAATGTTGAAGCTTGGTATTATCACCTTCTGTTTCTATAGTACAATAATCGTATATAGCCGCAGATAGTGCACCTGAACTACCCATACCATACCCTCGTCTAATGTTACTGCTGTAGCACCACTTACCATCAGCTAATTCTGTAATACGATCCTTATCTAAAAAGGCTGAACATGAAGATTCTAAATACTTAAAAAATGCATCACTAAGAAAAGAGTTAGGGCCTGACTCCTTAGACCAATATCCATAGCTATCAAAAACTGGAATCCCCAAAATCTGTGAGCCCATGACCACAGAATACTCCCCGAACAAAATCAATTTAGAAGGGTACTGCCTCATCAATTTAATTAGAATGGTCTATTATTCTCCCAGTGCCATGCTGATTGCATGATTTCTTTGATACCAAACTTTGGCTTCCAACCTAGGTATTTTTTAGCACGCTCATAGTTACTATATATCGCGATAACATCTCCGGAACGTCTGGGGCCGATACGATAGTTTAACTGGATACCACTCACCTCTTCAAATGCCTTAATTGCTTCTAACACCGTCACCCCATCTCCTATCCCCAAGTTGAATACCTCATAACTATCTGCATTCTTTTCCTCCAGCAGATAGTCTACCGCACAGGTATGGGCAGAGGCCAAATCCTCAACATGTATGTAATCTCTTACACAACTACCATCTCGAGTATCATAATCATTACCAAAAACAACACATTCCTTCCTTTTACCTGCAGCTGTTTCAGTAATTACTGGGACTAAATTAAGTGCAATTTGCTTTGGTGCTTCCCCGAGTAAGCCACTATTATGTGCACCAGCTGGATTGAAATATCTAAGTGAGATAACCTGAAATTTACTGAATTGAGCTAAGTCCTTTAGCATATATTCTCCAAGTTGTTTAGTCCTTCCATAGGGAGACTCTGCCTCCTTCATCTCAGTATTTTCTGTTACTGGCAGATCCGTAGCCTGACCATAAACTGTACAAGACGAAGAAAAAATGAAATTCTTTACTCCAAACTCTTGAGCACAATGCATCACATTGAGTAGGGACTTCATATTATTTTCAAAGTATAAAAGAGGCCTCTCTGTAGATTCTCCAACAGCTTTTAGAGCCGCAAAGTGGATAATTCCTTTTATATCATTATGCTCTTCAAAAACCACTTTCGTCGCATTCAGATCACACAAATCCAACTTATAATGCTTGAGTTTCTGTCCAGTAATCTGCTCGATGTAATCAATCGGAGCCGTATAAGAATTATGATGGTTATCTATGGTCACTACCTCATGTCCATTTTGGATGAGATCTACAGCCGTATGACTACCGATATATCCCGATCCTCCTGTCACCAATACTTTAGACATAAAAAAATATACTTTTACCAAACTTAAACTAAAATTGAATGATCTCTGAGTCTATCATTAATAATGTCAAAATAATCGCAGCACAAGCTGGCGCAGCAATCATGGACATCTATAAAAATGAATCCAAGTTTAATGTAGAACATAAATCTGATGATTCTCCTCTTACTGCGGCGGATCAAGCTGCAAATGCAATCATAGTCAAAGGCTTAGAAAACCTCGAGGTGTCGTTCCCAATAATATCTGAAGAAAATAAGCTTGTTGATTACAGTGTACGTAAAGATTATGAGAGATTTTGGTTAGTTGATCCGTTGGATGGCACTAAGGAGTTCATCAAGAGAAATGGCGAGTTTACGGTAAATATAGCTTTAATAGAAGGACAAGAACCCATCTTTGGTGTTGTATATGTTCCGGCAATACGTGAGATGTACTGGGCAGTTAAAGGAAAAGGAGCTATGTATACGGATGGAATTAAAACTACTGAATTGCATACTTCTACATATAATATGAACCAATCTCGAGTCAGAGTAGTGTGCTCTCGTAGCCATATCAATTACGAGACACAACAGCTGATGGATAAACTGACGGAGCCCCAGATTGTATCCAAAGGCAGCTCGTTAAAGTTCTTAATCATAGCTAAAGGAGATGCAGAACTCTATCCACGTATAGGACCTACTATGGAATGGGACACTGGAGCCGCTCACATTATCCTTACTGAAGCAGGAGGAACTGTTAAGCAATATGATGGTAACGATCCATTACTCTACAATAAAGAGAACCTATTGAATCCATATTTCATAGCCTCGGCGGCACAGTCATAATCACAATCGGTGAGTTTTTCTGTAGTCATCATATGTAGAGATGAAGAAAAGTATATCGGCCGATGCATAGACTCCGTCATAGGCCTATCTGATGATATCATTATAATTGATACAGGAAGTGTTGATGGAACTGTCCATATTGTTAAATCTTATCCTGTTAAACTTCAACAAATCAATTGGCTGGGATACGGAGCTACTAAAAACTATGGGACATCACTTGCGAAATATGATTGGATCTTAAGCATAGATGCTGATGAAATAGTCAGTGAGGAGTTGTACCACTCCATTCTGAGTAAAGCTCTCCAAACTGGTCATATCTACGGCCTGAAACGAGTTAATTATGTGGCAGATAGAGCAATGAACTATAGTCACCTTAAACCAGAGATCAAACCAAGGTTATTTCATAAGGAGGTATATCAATGGGACACTCAACCCGTACATGAGCGCTTAACACCATCTGTAAATAAGTCTAAGACCACTGTGCTAAAAGGAGATCTTTTACATTTTTATACATATGACTTAGGAGAACTTCAGGAGAAGTATGATCTTTATGCAAAGCTATCTGTAAAGAAATCAAGTGGATCCATTCTTGGGCCTACTTATTACTTTATTAAAAGCTACATCCTTCAGTTAGGAATATTAGAAGGAAACATCGGTTTGAGACTGGCTCGACTATTCTCTCAATACAAGAGACTCAAAAATAATCCTTAATACTTCTCAGACCAATCCAAGTATCCCCCTTTCATATTGGTAACATCCTTGAATCCTTGCGAAATCATATAATCACTTGCCTTTGTACTACGTCCTCCACTCCGACAATAAATTAGATATGTAGCATCCTTATCTAATTTTTCAATTTCTGATTTGAATGCATCGTCCTTGTAGTCAATCATCAAGGAACCTTCAATATGACCTTCAGCATATTCTGTTGGTGTCCTAACATCTATGAGCACTGGGGGATTGTCTGATTGCAACCTGGTATGGGCTCCTATAACATCAAGATCCTTTCGAACTGTTTGAGCTTCAGTTTGTACAGCATTATCATCTTTAGTTGCATTTGGATCTGACTTACAACAGAACAAGAAAAACATAGGTAAAAGGAGGATAACTTTCATATGTATCTTTTACACAAATCTACTAAAAAGGAAAAGGGAGCCGTTGCTCCCTTTTAACCAAAACCGTATGAAAAAACTATCTAACTATTCCATTCGTATTTAGAAGACATTTATAGAACGATTATACCCTGATTTGTTCCTTAAGGGTTTGTTAAATAAACCGCAGCATTCTATTAAAGCTCAAAAAATCACCTCGTATAATTAGATTTAAGCCAGAACTACTCTCTTGAGAGCATTAAGATTATATGCTCTTTGTTCATCACGTAATATTTAAAAAACCTAAAGGGTTACTGTCTCCAGCAGTCCTATAATCATAGAAATTAATCAAGTTTGGAAAGATATCTTCGAGATTAGACTTGGATACCCCAAACCACTGCGCTAACTCAGCAAAATAGACATCAGCAGATTTTGTCGGTACTAAGATTCCTCCTCCGAGATCAACGGCATTATCATTGAAACTGAGTGTCTCAGGGTACTTACCATAGATCATACCTCCTTTAACAGCACCGCCCAAGGCAAATACATTTCCACCCCAGGCATGATCTGTACCATTTCCATTAGATCCCATGGTACGCGCAAAATCAGAAATCACGAAGGTGACCACTTGATCCGTCAGGCCTAATTCATCCATAGCTCTCTGAAAACTTCCCAAAGCACGATCCATTAATGACATATTTCTCTTATGATTATCAAGGAGTTCATCATGATTGTCAAAACCTCCAAGAGTAATAAAAAATGTTTGCCTTCTAAATCCTAAAGTCTCATGTGCAGCAATGGCTTTCGCAACTTGCTCAAAAGCACCGCCTATTGAGCCATTATTATTGTTGATTGGAGGAAAACTTACTCCCAGCTCGATATCATTTACAGCACGATTATACCCCACATAAGCATCTAAAGAGCCTTTAAGCGTCTTTACATAAGTCTTTTTGAATACATCCGCATAATTCTGTGATAATAAATCCTCTATTGACTCTTGGAGGAATGAGTAATCATCATACCCTTCAATTCCTACTGGACCATCACTTGGACTGATGGTATAGGCCACCGATTCTGCACCAGTTTGAAAGCTGTTAATCCCATCTAGCGAGATATTCATCGGTATCAATTGATTAGTATTATATGGAGGATTAGCATCATTAAGCAACTCAGCCATGCGTCCTCCCCAACCTATGGCTGACCGCTCATGTGGAATAGCCGTCTGCCATTGCTGTCGTTGGTCACTATGACTCAACAAGCCAAGTGGCATACGCTTCGCATTGGTAAAAAAGTCATCTACAGTTGTTGGTTCTACTAAGGTCCCTATATTGGCCATGAAGGCTAACTTATTTTCACTGTATAGTTGTCTAAGATTAGTTAAGGCCGGATGAAGTGCAAAGGTTCTTCCATCGGTTGCCCCAGTCAAATCCAAGAGGTCCGCCCGCTCTAATGCCAAATTAGATCTAACCTGTCTATAAGTGTTATATTCATCCGTAGTAGTCGGCACTAACATATTGAACGAATCATTACCTCCTTTTAGAGATAGACAGACCAACGCCTTATAATCATCAGCCTGATGTACCGTAGAGTCTGTGAGGGCCGCAGCGCTCAGAGCTTTCAGATTAAGAATAGAAGACATCATAGTATTGGAAGCCATTGCTCCACATCCGGCATACTTTAAAAATTTACGTCTATTTACTCCCATGACAACGGCTATTTGATAATGGTATAATCTGGTGAAATCATTGTTAGGTATAATGCGAGTTGAGCCCGATCTTTCGCAAACCTATTACCCGGTAATTTATCAAGAGCTCTACGGACAACTCCTCTGGTCATATCACTCATCTGACCATGGGTAAATAGTACATCTATCTTATGAATTAATCCTTCGGGGTCCTCTCGTGCCAGTTCTTCTAAATCATCATAAACAATTGTTACATCTGGATCAGGTGTATATTCTTCCCAGTCATACATCAGTAGCTCCCAGAATGTCCAAACGAAGACTTGATTCGCATAGCCAATGGAAGTCTCTGAATCTAAAATCTTGAACTCTGGTGCCACTAATCCTCTCTCAAAAATCTCCCCATTGGGAGCAAAGTCAGGAGGATAGAAATTAAATACTGTTGGTGAAGATTGTGGTGCCTGCTTTGTTAATTCGAACAAACTTCGAGGATCCTTCCAATAATTTCCTGTGGGATTATCATTTGGAAGAGCATGCATGATATGAGTGTGTCTCAGGATTGGTTCTCTCAGCTTACCTTGATATGGATCTAAAATATACTCGCATGATCTCGCTTCCTCATCCAATAATATGGCTTTAATGACTGCTTTCATATCACCTCTGACTCCTTGACCATTATCTGCAAATACACTTGCTACCCTCTCTGTATATTCAGGTGTTGGATTTGATTTAACTATCCTTTGAATCAATTGATGAGAGATAAACGGGGGTACATTATCATGATTAAATAAATAATCAATAGCATCCGATATATCTTGTAAGCCAGATTGCCCAGCTGGAATAGTGTAATCTCCGACAATCGTTTTAGGTCCTGGTTCATGTTGCCCTTCGAACATCTTCATTGGAATCATCCGATTTAAAGTATAAAAACTTGATCCAAACTCTACAGTTGCTCCAGGATACTCATCTTTTATTTTCCCATTTACATCGCCCCCCCCTAATCCAGTAAATACTTTAGCTAACTCACCGATATGATCATTGTCATATGTAGCTATGGGTTGTCCATCTGCATCGCGCTTATAAGAACCATCCATATTAAGCTCATATAATCCTATCGAAAAGAGCTGCATGATCTCCCGAGCATAATTTTCATCAGGGTGCTGATTACGTGCTTTATTAGTCTTAGGATTATTTAAATGGCTTAGATAAAATCCCATGGATGGATTCATTGTCACATCCCAAAGAAGATCTCTATAATTACCAAAGGCTTGATTAAGTAATAAATCATAGTATGCTGCCATTGCCTCACCATGTGATCCCACATCTGAAACATTTGAAATGACTAATATCTGGCTCAATGCATGTGCTACCTTGTACCGCAATTGGTCAGGGGCTTTCGCAACGTTATCCCACCATGCGTAGCTGAAATGCTTCGCCCATGGTCCAAAGAAATCCTCTGGGTCATCCCCCCTATACACGTGTTCTCTTAAGTCAATTTCATTAATTTCGATGACCTTAGATAGCAGAGGAGTCATGGGCATAGAGAATTGCAGATCTATCCATCTCTCGTAGTCTCCAGATAAAGCCAAGTCATATACTTCTGATTCTGAACCTCCCATTGCCGCTTGATATAGAAATCTTGAAGCCGCCATCAATTCTGAATCCAAACCAGTGCCATCTATAGTTTTAGATGCATCTGAAATAGAAAAACTATGGCTGGCAGTAACGGTTATCTGGTTGCTACCTTTGCCTCCTATAAACTCACGCTGCTGACTAACTATATCTGTTGTAAACAAACTTGCCAGAGCAATAATCCATGTATTTATCTTGATCATTATCGGATAACTTGAATTTGTTCAGTAATTATCTGGTCTCTGGAACCAATAACTTTAACAATATACTGGCCAGAAGCATATCCTTTGAGATTTAATCGGATAACAGAATCATTGGTAAACTCTCTATCGATTATCCGGCCATTGAGATCTATGATCTCATAGTAACTTGTATTAAAACTTTTGTCTTGAATATCGACATACATGAAATCTGAAGTTGGGTTAGGAAAAACCTCAACGTCATAAGTTTCAACTTCGACTGTATTAGTAGTTGTTCCTCCTCTATAAAATCTAACCTCAGCTAAGCCAGTACATATCCCTCCTTTAATTTTGATAGCAGTAATCAATACCTGTTGAGCCTCAAAAGCTGGTATACCTGCTATATCATCTCCTTGATAATAAGTATCCGGAGTATGATTAGGAATATCGTATTCTCCTAATGAAACCCAATTCGTTCCATCAATGGAGTAATCGAGGGCAAATCGTTCGATCCCTATATCTGGAAATTCTGGTAAATTTCCATTCCAAATTTTTATACCCTCTATGGGTTCGACCATACCGAGGTCATACATGATCCAATGGGAATAAGTCCTGTCCCGATTAGGGTTTTGAGTAATTGTGCAGGATATCCAACTATCAGATAAAGCTGTGCTATGTCGATCTGGATAACACTGGGCAACGAGAGCCCGAATGGTTAGAATAAGAAAAGAAATCGTTAATAAGAATTGTTTATTCATTATTCCCTGGCTTAATAAAATAAGGTCACAAAAGCATATTATCCCTTAGATATATCTGAAGGTTAAAAGTTACATTGTCTTAATGATAAACTTGATAAGGATAAAGCTGCAATAAGAGCTCGTTTAGTATATCAAAGGAGTAATTTTTTATAAAAAGTATAATATGAAATACGCTATAAACCTGCATTTGCACTGATCTCCATCATGCGGTCGATACAGGCAACTCCTTTTTCAATGACCCAATTTTCCAAAATGATTTCTGGTAGTTCGTGCTCCATACACAGGTATAGCTTCTCCATATTATTACGCTTCATGTGAGGGCAATCATTACAATCACAAGTATTATTAGGAGGTGCAGGTATAAATTCTTTATCTGGAGACTTCAGCCCCATCTGATGAATGATTCCAGACTCAGTTGCCACAATAAATTTCTGGACCTCACTTTCATGTGTATATCTCAATAGTCCATTTGTAGATCCAATGAAGTGTGCCTTTTCTAAAATGTGTGCTTCACATTCTGGATGTGCAATCAACTCTGCATCTGGGTTACGCACCATTGCCTTAGTGATTTTCTCAGCAGAGAAAATCTCATGAACCATACAGGCACCATTCCATAGTATCATGTTATCTCGTCCAGACTTCTTTCGGAGATATGCGCCAAGGTTCTTATCCGGAGCAAATATGATTCCCTGATCTTCAGGCACACTATTGATCACATGTATCGCATTAGATGATGTGCAACATATATCCGTAAGTGTTTTGAGCTCTGCTGTACAGTTAATATAACTTACAACAACATGATCAGGGTGCTTCTCCGTAAATTTTTTGAACAAGTGAGGCGGACATGAATCAGCTAATGAACATCCAGCCTTCAGATCTGGGAGAACCACCTTTTTCTTTGGGTTAAGCATCTTAGCCGTCTCTGCCATGAAGTGTACACCGGCAAAAACGATCATATCAGCATCAGTACGTTCTGCTTCTTGAGCTAACTGTAGACTATCACCAATAAAGTCAGCAATATCTTGAATATCAGAATCCACATAGTAGTGAGCTAATATGATAGCATTCTTTTCTTTTTTCAATCTATCGACTTCAACTTCAAAATCTATCATAGGATCTACATCTATTGATAGAAAACCTTTTCTGTTGAGATTCTTTTTAGCTTCTTCTAATGACAGTGTTCCGAGCATGTTTTTATTAGTTATGTTGTTCGTTGTGGTTATTCTGCTAATATATTGTTTCACTATTACGCTTAATTACTAATTATAGAGACGTATTTGTCGATCTATAGTAACAATTAATCATGTAAACTAAAAAACCCCCAGCGCTGGGGGTTTTGTTCATGAGATGTGAAATATCTCTTTAACTATTAAGTGATCGGTCTATTGTCCTTATTTAAGTCTTGATTGAATTTTGACGAACTGCAATGGTTCATCCCCTTTGTCATATTTATAGTCGATTGTTATATTCTCTTTTGCCACTTCTAATGATTTTAAGACGAAAATAATATCTGCTATCATTTTATCCAATACCTCTTCATTACCGTTTCTCTTAGCGGCAGTTACCAGTATATCGTTGGCATAAGTCTGGCGATAGTGTCCTGCCACATGATGAAGATTTGATATCGCTTGTTCATTTAACCTTTCGAATGAACCATCAAAGGGTACAAATCGAATTTGGTCGATCTGATGTTTTTTAAGAATTTCATATTTGATCTTCGCAGCTTCAACTTTTTCTTCATGTGATTTAGCAGAATCAAAATACTCTGGCACCTCTAAACACCTCTTTATGATTGTACCATCCGTGTCTATAACAGCGAGATAAGCTTTGCCATTTACAACAATGATTGTTGTCTCATCTGTATTGATATTTGCTTCGACTGGTGTGGTTATTGCTAAAAAAGAAAACCAGAACATTATTATTTTCATCCTCTTTACTATTTGACCTAATAGTAACAAGTACCATGCCATAATAATCACAAAAAAACGTCACCATAAGAGTTTGATAACGCCTGATTAATCGAAATGAAATGACGAAAACTAACTAGTCTCTTTGGGCTTTACGCTTATCTTAATAAATTGGTTTCCTTCCTCTCCTATGTACTTTTTGTAAACAACTTTAATTTTTTCACCATCAAACCCAAATCCCTTTATCAGACTTCTTATGTTCATCAGCACATCTACGGCTGAATCATCATTTGGAGCAGTTAGAACAAGATTTAAATCTGAATCCTTCTTAGCCAATACAGTCACATATCTCACATTTTCAACTCCATCTTCCGTTAGATCATAGGATAAAGCTTGAAAAGATATAAACCTTGTTCGTATCATGCCCTCATTGCGATGCAGCTTGTATTCTACAATATCAGCATGACTATCTTCAGATGTGAATCAATCTGTTGAAACCTCGAAGGTTCTGATGATATCGCCAGTTTCTTTCATCGCTACTAGCGTTTGTTCTCCTTGTATTAATATTATATCATAGCTGTAGTCGGTGTTGATATCAGTCTCTGCGGCTCCAGATAAGATTAAGAATGTTAATGTGAATAAGTAACTCATGGGTATGTAGTTGTTGATTATATCTATAACCTCATGAAAATAATGATCAGTTCGATTAATAGATCTTATATCTCCAAAATTTTGGGTATGCCTGTAAAGATCAAAATCCCCTTAATAGGTTTTAACCCTTAGAAAATGAAGATTCTTACATTTGAATGATGAGCTTAAATTATAAAGTTGTTGGAAGTGGAGAGCCTGTATTCATCTTGCACGGTCTTTTTGGGATGTTAGATAACTGGCAAACATTTGCTCGTGAGTTGGCGCAAGATTATGAGGTTTACATTATAGATCAACGCAATCATGGTCGATCACCTCATAGCCAGGATTTTGATTACTACTTTCTATCTCAGGACCTCAATGACTTCATGCTTGCGCATAATATTGATATGGCACATATCATTGGTCATTCTATGGGAGGCAAGACAGTAATGCAATTTGCCTCAGACCATGTAGATAAGGTTCACAGTCTCTGTGTGATCGATATCGCACCTAAAGCATATCAAGCAAGTCATTTAGAATTTTTCGCAGCTATCAGAAATCTTGATTTAAATAAAATCGATAATCGTAAGGATGCAGATCTCTTATTATCCAAATCGATCAGCTCAAAGGGTATCAGGCTATTCCTTTTAAAGAATTTGTCGAGGACTCCTGATGGTTGGAAATGGAAAGCCAACTTTGATAGCCTGTTTCATAATTATAATAACATTCTCGGAACTTTAGATATACCTTCTGCAATTACGGTACCCTCACTTTTTGTCTACTCTGAGAGTTCAGGATATATTTTGGAGTCAGACATAGAACAGATAAAGGAGTCCTTCACACAATCTAGTTTTGAATCTCTGAGTGCTGGGCACTGGATTCATGCTGAGCAACCTCAACAACTACTGGCACTATTACGGAATCATCTAAACAAAAGTTAATAGCCTATTCTGCGCATTAATTTTCTTAATATTCGTTATATGTTAGAATGTTCAACTGACAGCATTATTGTACAATTTTATTTATAGAAGATGAAAAAATGGAATTTACTTAAGACGAGTGTGATGACTGGTGGCATATTGCTATTGAGCTCATTTGGCTATAACAACAATGACAAGCTCTTTGAAATAGCTAAGAACTTAGAAATATTCACTAATGTCTATCGTGAGTTGAATACACACTATGTTGATGATCTGGAACCCAATCAACTCATGCGTACCGGTATAGATGCTATAATGAATAGCCTCGATCCATACACCGTATATTATAGTGAATCTCAAGTCGAGAGCTATCGCATATCAACAGATAATAAATACAACGGCTTAGGAGCTGCTAGTTTAGAAATTGATGATAAGTTTACCATAGTAGAAATTTATGATCAAGGTCCAGCTCAAAAGGCTGGATTAAAGGTGGGCGATCAAGTAATGAGCATCAATGGGGAGTCAGCTAATAATCGGTCTTATGACGATGTTCTTCAATTTATGAGAGGTTATCCAGGAACATCTATAAATCTATCAGTTCTAAGGCCCGCTGAAAATAAAACCTACCCCATCACACTAAAACGATCAGGAGTTGACATCCCTAATGTGCCTTACTCAGGAGTGATTAGTGATGAGATTGGATATATTAACTTGACGACATTCACTCAAAATGCTTCTAATAATATCGCTAAAGCTTTAAGAAAACTTCGATCAGAAAATGAACTCCAAGGTTTGGTTTTGGACCTAAGATCAAATGGTGGTGGATTGCTTTCAGAAGCTGTAGACATCCTTGGATTATTTATCCCTCAAGGTACGCCGGTAGTCTCTACTAAAGGTAAAGTAAGAGATCGAGATAATAATTACTCAACAAGGAGGCTACCCATAGATACAGATTTGCCTCTCGTTGTACTAGTCAATAAGACCTCTGCGTCTGCCTCCGAAATAGTCTCAGGTAGTATACAAGATTTGGATCGAGGAGTCATCATGGGACAGAGAACATATGGCAAAGGACTGGTGCAAAATTATCAAGAGGTCGGATATAATTCCAGAATCAAGGTAACGATATCTAAATATTACATCCCATCAGGACGATGTATCCAAAGCGTAGAGTATGAGAATGGAGAACCTAAAAGTATACCAGATGAAGAAAGAGCTGTGTTTTACACTAAAAATAAAAGGCCCGTTCTGGACGGCGGTGGAATCATCCCTGATGTCAAATTAGAGCTTCCAAGAGATCCTGAAGTATTGAAAGCTCTGACGAAACAGCATCTGATATTTAAATATGTTAATCAATACGTAACCACACAATCAAGACTAATGACATTCGAAGAGTTCACTTACGATGATTATGATGGTTTTATCCAATTCTTGGAAGAGAATGACTTTAGCTACTCTACAGAAGAAGAAGAAAAATTAAAGGAATTGAAATCAGCAGCTGAAAAAAATGAATTTGCTGATATTTACACAGACATCATGCAGATTCAGGAGAAGATTGATGAGATAAAGTCTGACGACTTGGTAGAATATCAAAGCTTGATTCAAGATGAAATAGAATCAGAAATAGTGAAAAGGTATTTTTATCAGGAGGGGAAGACCAAACAAATGCTTAAAAACGACTCAGAAGTCGTTAAAGCCATAAACCTACTCTTAGACAAAGAGAAGTATAATAGCATCTTACAATAATATGTCAATAATACTATGCATTGAAACCGCTACAGAAGCTTGTTCAGTAGCACTATCCAGTAATGGAAATTGTCTTGATGAGATAACATCAACTGATGGTATGAGGCATAGCAGCGCCTTAACTTTTATGATACGAAATATCATAAATAACTCAAAAATGTCATTTCATGACCTATCTGCAGTATGTATCTCTAATGGACCGGGTTCATATACAGGGCTTAGAGTAGGAAGCTCTACAGCTAAAGCCATTTGTTATAGCCATAAACTCCCTTTAATTGCCGTCTCTTCTCTCAAGGGCGTAGCATATGGTATACTTTCAGAACATCGATTAGATCAAAGTTCAATATTGATGCCCACTATAGATGCAAGACGCATGGAAGTATACATGGTGGTTTACAATCTTGATTTAAATATCATTTCCGAAACAACTAACTTCATCTATGCTCAAGAATCAATAGATTCACTCATGTCTTACTATCAAGGTCTTCAAATTGTTATATGCGGTCACGGTGCAGCCAAACTCAAAAACTCATCTATAGAATTAGCTGAACGTATTACTATTATACCATCGCTTTGTAATGCTAAGAACCTCTGCCAATTGGCTAACGACAAGTTCAATTTGGGCCAATTTGAGAGCATCGCATATTATAAACCCTACTATTACAAGGCTCCTAATGTAACAATACCTAAGAACAAAGTTTGATATCGGGAACTTATTAAAAAAGTTCGTGTTTATTAACTTACTGGTAGACAGGGTATTATGGATAAAGAAATGAAAATAAATAGGCTGTTATACTTTTCGGCACAGTGTTTGATTTTTCTCTGATAAAATCTCAAAATTGTTAAAACCTGATTGATGAGAAGTAAAAAAAATGAAACAGTATCGCTAAAGAAAGGAGCCGGTGAGGTTCATTTGGATTATGCTGAATTAAGAAAAGCTGTATTGGTACTTAGGGCGGTAAATCACAAACTAAGACAGCGTATTATTGACTTACTAGAAACAGGTGAGACTATGACTGTAACTGATATATATATCAAGTTGAGACTTGAGCAGTCAGTGGCATCTCAACACCTCGCTATCTTAAGAAGAGCTGGAGTTGTATTAACTGAAAGACAAGGAAAATTCATCTACTACTCTTTGAACACTGACCGTTTGGATCAGATTCAAAAGTTAGTAGAAGATTTAGCTGGATAAGGCAGTAAAATCGACCTTTAACACCCTGATTATTGTAAGAGAAATACCCTTGCTTTAAAATCTTGGTTTTCTATTGACAAGAAATGTAATCCATTCTTATTACAGAACAGATTACATTTTTTTTTAATATTAATTTGTCATATTAATATTAATTGTCATATTTGTTTCAAGGTAGAAAAAGAAATAAGGAAACTAAGATGAAACAAACTAAAGTAAAGTTTAGTAGTGAAAAGCTAGACTATTCTTGTAACTTGATGAGAGCTCTTGCCCATCCGTTACGATTAAAGATTTTGGAATTCATAGATAATCAGGGTACTACCAATGTCAATAGGATATACAGTAATCTCAAAATAGAGCAATCTATAACCTCACAGCATTTAAAGATACTTCGATTAGCTGACGTAGTTCGATCCGAAAGAGAAGGTAAGATGGTTTACTACACAATAAACTATCCCATCGTGGAGAAAG
>CACLQQ010000040.1 GCA_902609095.1 uncultured Bacteroidota bacterium
GGAGGACATACTATAACAGATTAGTACAATGTATTAGAATTATTATAGATGTATAAATGCTTGTAAATTTTAGTAGGAATATTGTAGGACAAAATACTCCTAAATAATACAATATTATCTTTTATACGTATAGATAAATCGCTCATAATCACTAAATTCTTGTATAATTTACATCTTGTAAATCCTGCACCACCATTGTCAAAATCATGTTGCCCAAAAACGACGCTTTCTCCCTCATTATGGATATAGGTATTTCCTATACTCATGGATTGAGTATAGGCCTGATGACTGTTCAGCATGAACACCATAACTATCAGTATGTATCAAAATTGTTTTAAATGCTCCATCTTTGTCGTTTTATAAGGGATTAAAAATGGATCATTTAACTACGAATACCATATTAATGAAAGTACAGTTTCCAGTAGGAACACTTATGACATCATAGGTCACTACGCACGCAGCACTAAGAGCAACGTGATCAAATACCGATGTATCATAATCTGTTATATATTAGTAAAGCTTTGTTTCGCCGTAAGTTGGTATTGCAGCCGGAGTTCCAGAATTTCTTACAGCCGGAGTTCCAAATCTATTCACGTATTCTTGATGTAAATCGATAGACTTATCTCCAGATCCAACTATGTTAGCACTTACTGCACTTACATCGATAACTATAGCCGGTGAATAGAAGATTTTAGAAGATTTTAGAAGATTTTGCTGTATTGATCTCAACCAAATCGCCATTGGCAGCAACGCCAAGTAGGTAGGTCTGATCAACATCTTTAAAATTACAATCACCATATTCATTTAATTGTAATTACCCATTGCTCTGTAATCTCATATTCTCTGTTATACTTACAGTACTCCCTGCAGTTACATTACTGGATAAATCAAAATATTTATATCCTGAATTACCATCCACACCTACTGATATACGTCCTGAAGAACCATTAACATCAGGGATTCCACGTGTATGGTTGAAAGTTAAATTTGCATTACCCTGACCATCATTGTATGTCAAAGCTACCGTGCCTTGCCCGTCATCCCCTGCCTCAATAAATCCAGCTACTTGTAGTTTCTCGCTTGGTGTAGCATCTCCAATTCCTACATTATTATCACTTCCATCTATAACTAATGTATCCGCATCAAAATTGAGATCAAAATTGCCCTGAGTTACTGTCCTGTTACCAGATAATACCTGATTGGCTGTTCCAAGATGATCGTCATTAAAGTTCCCACCTCCATTTGAAAGGGCAACTTGATCACCTACTTTAGATATGATTTGCAGCTCATCAGTCGCACTTTGATCTGAAGCTACAAAATTTAATTCATTAGCCGCATTATCATAAGTGATAGTAATACCTGTTTCAGTATTACCCACAGCCATCGAACCAACAAAGTCTTGTACTTTTTCTTGGGTGAGATTAGTATTATCTAAATATGGAGATAAGTCAACCGCAGTGGCATCACCATTAAGACTTAAAGTATTACCACTTAAACCTAAATCCTGTATTTCATTGGAACTATCATTATCATTATCAGATACATCAATATCTACACCTGTTCCATTTGTAATATTTGCCGTTTGAATATTTCCCGTTCTTACACCTAAGTTAAGATCTTGATCAAATGAACTTCAGTCGATAGTACCATTAAAGTTGTCTCCGTTCGATAAAGTAAGCATGTTTCTTAATAAAGACAACTCTGTGATCGTCTCATCGATATCATAAGCAGTGCTGTCCTGATTATTGAATACTCCAATCCTATTTCCTGATATCAAGTTGGTCATCGTCGTATTCGTCTCCATGGCGGCTATGTCTACTACTGTATTACCTCCATCTTCATCAGTATATATTAGCGTCTGACCTACTGTGTCCATCACGGTTAAGGTCGCTAACTGCGTGATGTCAATTACGAACACTGCGCCATCTTTATCCTGATACCTAATCGTCTGTCCTACTGTATCCATCACGGTCAAGGTCTCTAAATCTGTAATATTTATTACCGTCGTATTTAAATCCTCATCGCAATATATTATCGTCTGACCTACTGTGTCCATCACGGTCAAGGTCTAAAAGTCTGAGGTATCTTTCGTGGTGGATACTCCATCCTCATCAACGTACGTAAAGGTGACATCTCCATTATCTGTTATAGATTTAGTCGTTTCTAAATCTGTAACATCCGCTATGAATGTGTTACCATCTTCATCGGTATATTGGATCGTTTGATCTACTGTGTCTAAGGCAGTAAGCGTCTCTAATCAGGCTGCATCAATAGTGGTAGAAACACCATCCTCATCAACATAAGTAAAAGTACCATCTCCATTGTCTGTTATAGACATAAGTGTTTCTAAATCCATGATATCTGCTATACGTGTATTACCATCTTCATCGGTATATTGAATGGTTTGACCTACTGTATCTATAGAAGTCAATGCTTCTAACAAACTCAAATCAACAGTCCGTGTATTATCATCTTCTAAGGTGATCGTTAATACATTAAAACCATCAATATTGAAATCTATAATCAACTGATTTTCAGTATTATCTAAAAACTGCTTAAATCTATTGTTTGAGCAGTGGCATTTTCTATATTAATTGTAAGAATATTTGTTGCTGGGTTGATTGTGAAATCTGTGATCTGCTGATCATCAGTTGCCGGATTGCCTTGAGGCCCTGACGGTCCTTTAGGGCAAGTAAGATCACCAGTAGTATAATTTGTTCCATCGGTATAACTGATCGTCATCGTACCATTGCCATTGTATACGGTACCATTAATACCAACTCCATCGGCACCGTCAGCACCAGCAGGACCTTGAGGGCCGGTCAAATCACCAGTACGGTATGTAGATCCATCAGTATAGGTGAATGTGAAAGTTCCGTCTCCATTAGCATTAGTTCCACTAATTCCGATACCATCATCTCCGTCCTGACCATCTTGCCCCGAAAGTCCAGTAGGACCAACAGGGCGAGTAAGAATATCACTTTTAAAATGACTACCGTCAGTCATGTTAATTGTGAATGTCCTATTACCATTATTGTCAATAGTAGATATTCCAATACCATCGTTTCCATCAGGACCGCTTGCACCATCTTGACCATCTACTCCATTTGCTCCACGATGGCCTATTAAACTGAATGTATTAAAACTACTACCATCACTATATTCAAAAGTGACAGTTCCATTATTATTGTTTACTGTATTGACGACACCAATTCCATCAACACCAGGAAGTCCTTCGGGCCCTTATGGACCTATTGCACCTTCCATTCCGTCAGCACCAATCAAACTTTCTAAAAATTCTTACTCTGTTCTCAAGTTTCCTTCTTGCAACCAGATTTCATATGCAGACAATCCGTTTGAGCCATCGCCTCCTGATGGACCTTGTAGCCCAGTAGCACCGTCGGCTCCTTTTAAACTATCAAGAAAATCTTGCTTTGTACCGCTGTTCCCTTTGTTTAACAAAACTTCGTAAGCAGATTGTCCATCAGTATTCATTGATCCAACAGGTCCAACTGGCCCTTGTATGCCGTCATAAGTTGAAAGATCAACACTCTCTTTACCTCCGTTCTCTAATGTGATGGTAAGAATAGGACCATTCAGTTCAAAAGTTTGAATCTGCTGCTGATCACTATCCTGTGGTAACATGGTCGACATGTCTACTGTTTGAGTGTTGCTACCTTATAGTGTTATACTAAGAATGCCACCATTTAGTGTAAAATCAGATATGCGCTGGTTGTCTTTATCCTCTGACAGAGACAACCAATCTGGTGCTGACTTGGTCCCAACGTTTACCTCAACACAATCAAGAACAAGGTTATATATAGTCAAACCTTTAGGTGGGAAAATGATATTATCTCTCTGAATTTTTGATAAACGTGGCCATAAGAAGCCCTTATCTGTACTCTCCAACTCCAATAATGAGCCTGATCGATAGAATTAGGATTATATCCCATCTTAATCTGAGCATTGAGTTTGTTAAGACCCAGCAATAATAGGAGTGATATTATGATAAAGAAGTACCGCTTTTTCATACTAAAAAAGGGCTCAAAATGGTTATTTACATCATTAATTGTTATAGCATAAATAACAGCAAATGTTGCTATGTCATAGAATAAGGTTGATTGATTCGAAATGAATAAAATAGGACAATTACACCGCACAGAATTGAGCAGTGTGTCAAAAATTGACATAACCACATAGCCCTCAGAAAAAGCTATTGGAAGGATTATTTTCATTTGAATTTATGCTGTACCGATAAGACAGCGGCAAATAAATATACCCTTATATAATTCTGTTTTTTTTTTGAAAAAATCTAAATGTTTAAATATTCATTAGATCTTTAAAGAATTACTCCTGGTGTTTGTAGAATCTCCACCTAAATGTGCCCACTGATAGATATATTTTGGTCGAGAAGGCAACCATGGTTTTCTTTTTATATTTATTAAGATCATCAGCATTCCTGGTAGAATAAAAAAAACTTTTTGACTATTCAGTATGACAAATATCACTGACTAATTCAATTCTCCATGCTATGATACCTCTACCTGCTCCTTAGGATAGTGTCTGGCAGCCAGATAGAATAAGATTAAGGCAACTAATCCAATTATATAGCATAAGCAAAATGCATAGCGTAGTGACTCTACCCCATAATTTGCACTAAGTAAATCACTGGCTGCACCTATAAGGAGTGGACCGCCACCGAGACCAATTAAGTTGAGAACCAAGAATAATATCGCCGAAGCTAAAGCCCGCTTGTGAGCATCGATCAGATTATGAGTGACAGCTAGACATGGACCTAAATAGATCGCAGTAAAGAATGCAGAAATAAAGTATCCCGTAATAGCAAGCGTCGTACTATCGCTAAATACTGACCAGGTAAATGGAAGGAAATTTGCTAGCTCTGCTACAACGGCTAGCCATAGATACCAGCGGATATCAATCTTGGAGAATTTATCTCCTAAAAATCCTCCTAAAAATGTACCTGCCATTCCACCAATACCAGCGCTCAGACCCATCCAGGTGCCAATCTCTCCTGCCGACATGCCATGAATACGAGCCAAGAACGGAGCATAGAAATTACCTACCCCATAGTTGCCAATATTATGGATACCACAAGCCAATGCAAGGAATACAAATGTTTTCTTAGACATCAATAGTCTCAAAACATCCCAAAATGATTCGTCTGGAACTTCATCTTCGACTTTATTATCTGAAAACCCCCGTGGCGGTTCCTTAACTGTGAATAATAATATCAGTGCATAGACTATCCCAGGCAATCCTAATACCATCAGAGCAATTCGCCAGCCAAAGTGCTGATCCAACAATCCTCCACCGATATAACCTAAGAGAATTCCAAAGTAGATACCCATTGAATATATCGATAGTGCTGTCGCCCGTTGCTCCGGTAGGAAGTAATCGGATATCATACTATGAGCTGGAGGACTTCCACCTGCCTCTCCCACACCTACTCCAATACGAGCTAAAAGTAACTGAATAAAATTCTGAGCGAATCCTGATATAGCTGTCATCAAACTCCATATGGCAAGCGAAGCTGAAACAATATTTCTTCTATTATTCCTATCTGCGAATCGCGCTATTGGAATACCTAATGACACATAAAAAAGGGCAAATGACAGACCTGTCAATAAACCAAGTTGGGTATCGCTCAATCCGAGTTCACCCTTAATAGACTCTTGTAGGATGACTAAGATTTGGCGATCTATGAAGTTGAGCGTGTATACTCCAGTTAAAGCCAGAAGTACGTAAGCCTTATATGGCTTAGAGAAGAAAGGTGGGTTGGTTTCCATTAAAGCAGTAGATCGTTTTGATTACATTCCAATGTAGCATTTTTGTTTAGGTAACTATCCGCTTAAAACAAAAGAATCCTAAAAAGGAGTAACCGCTATGTAATAGGCCATGGCTATGAATACAAATTGTATAGGCAATCTAATCCACAGAAAAGCCTTAGAGATCTTCATACCGGCACCGTCTGAGGTCAACATATAGATATTAGCAGGAAACACGGCAATTAATAAGGCGATGATCCCTAATGCTGCCATGACCCGAGTTTGTGGAATCAACAATCCTATTCCACCCACGATTTCTGCAATACCTACAATAAAATTAATCGTCTTCTTGTAAGGCTGTAAGAGTGGTGGGGTAATTTTGTAAAAAAACCAACTTTTCTTAAAGTGACTATATCCTACGTATGTGTAAAATATACTTTGGATAATCAATAGAGCATAATAGATATATAGCATATGATAAATATACATTAGCATCTGTTAATCATGGCATAAGACATTAAAAAAGACCGCAACGAAGTGCTTTTTCGTCTTGCCTCAAAATACCGAAAAATACACCGTTTAGACACATAGGATTTTGATCGATAACAATTTTTTTTTAAGAGTCAAACAACATTTTATCAGATTCTATTATCTTAAGTTTGAGGACAGTTATTTTAAAGCTGTCATCGCAGGATGCAAGAGTAAGAATAGAACGTCACAAAACGAACAGTTCAAAACATTTACTCCTACAATGTCATCCATATGTCTGAGGTACCTGAAAGAGATCAGCCGAGAGCGGAGGATGCGCTGATCAAAGAGCGCAAGAAGGTCTATGACTATATCAATGATTATAGTGGAACGGGATCTTTAGAGGGGTGGATTAAGCGCATTATGATTAATGAGTGCTTAATGATTATCAGGAAGGATAAAAAATACCTAAAGGTAGTATCCATTGATGAAGCAACCCCACAGGCTATCTATTTCAAGGATAGATTGGTTTTCGAGGAACTACTTAGTCTGTTGGATGAATTACCAACTGGGTATCGCACCATATTTAATCTCTATGCTGTAGAGGGTTACAAGCATCGAAAGATCGCTGAGCAGTTGGGGATTAGCATCAACACCTGCAAGGCCCAACTCATATTGGCTAGAAAGAAGCTACAAGCAATGATTAAAGAAAGAAAACTGTAGATGGAGGGCATGACAGAATTAGATGAACTATTTAAAAATAGTGAGCATCAAAAAGAGATCCCAATATCGGATCAACTCATCGAACGTATGAATACAGAACTGGACGCTCCTATACGTAGTATCCGTATATATAGAACATTATTAGGAGTAGCAGCATCTTTGGCTCTATTAGTATCGATCGTGATTCTCAACAGATCCAATCCAGCATACCAGTTAGAAGAGTTAATCTATAAAACCCACCCTATTGTTAATAGAGCTACGATTGTTATCCTACAAAATTACCTTGAGATGGTTTATGAGGCCGGCACCTTAAAAGGATGACGCTGCGCCCAATGTTGTTCTGGAACAAAATACTTGAATACAATCGGGATCAGTTTAGTAAAAAGCGAATTATTGTGCTTGATATAACATAACATTTCATATGGCTCAGCACCAATGGAACTCTTAATCTCCAAGGCGGTTCTGTAATATAATAGCTGCTTAGCACGATTATCAATTGCATCTCGCACTAAATCAAGTAGAATATTGAGATATAACTGATGCTTGAGATTATATTGTGAGCTCACACCTATGAAGTGTGAATCCATCTTATCCCCATCCATAACCCAGGTATAAAATGCAACCATCTCCCCCTCTAAAAAATAAGCGACGACTTGCAACTCCTCATCAAGTCGTTCTTTGAGCAACGTAAAGTATGCCTCCTGTCCTTGAATTAGAACGAATCCAGAACCTGATAAGATATCCCAGTATAATTCATACATCTTGGATTTGTACTGCTTTAGCTCCTCGGTGGTCAATACACACTTAGTTACAGGGTGGAATTTTTTTATCGCATTTTTCATGCGGATGCGATACTTCGATCGCATCGCCATCAGATAGTCATCAAAGGATGACCAAGATTGATCCAAGTTTAGGATCATGTTAGGATCTATCTGAAATGGATGTAGACTCAATTGAGTAGATTCTGTGAATCGATGCTCTTTAAAAAAGTCTTTATAAAGGATAGCGCTGAACTTATAGGGGCTAGCCTTTAAAAGGTCTTTCAGGCAAGAAACAATATCATGTACCAACCTTACCTGTTGGTCATAATCTGAGATCGCCTCATTAAAGTAGAAGCCGTACTCACCCGTCAGGTATAAGTTTCCTACTGTAAGCAATCTAAACTGGAACTTACTTACGATCCATTGTCTTAATTTTTGGAGGCCAATCACGAATCGATTTCGAGTTTTAGAATAGTTCTCATATCGCAGAGCGGTACTTAATTTAAGTATGAGATGTTGCAGGAGAATGACTCCTACTGCACGGTCATCTTGCCAAACAATGACATATATTGACTTAAAATGATCCGGAGCGTCATCTTCTAATACCTTGAGGTATGTAGCTTGGGAAAAATGTTTATTAATAGCTAATGCATTCCATAGATGGCGAACGCCATCTATGGAATGATGATAACTAAAAGAATGCACAGACCCTTTCAAATCAATGCGATCAATAATCCTTTCGGTATGTATCTCTGTAAGTTCGTTCAACTGTAGATGATGAAAGATAACTTCTGAAAAAAGACTAAGTCTTTTTTACTCTCTAATGTTTTATCCATGTCTAATTATCACAGGCTGGTGTTACAGAATTGTAGCAAAGATGACAATGCTGTAAAACCTAATAACTAACCGCAAATTTCGACCTTTATGCGAGTATGATGATATATTTTTGCCCAAACTATCTAAAATTCGGATTGAAATGATTAATTCTCAGAAGTACATTGATTTAGAGTATAAATATGGAGCTCACAACTACCATTCTTTACCTGTAGTATTAAATCGTGGTGAAGGAATTTTTGTATGGGATGTTGATGGTAAGAAGTACTTTGATTTCCTATCTGCATATAGTGCAGTGAATCAAGGTCACTGTCACCCTAAAATTCTTGAGGCCCTCAACGTGCAAGCTGAAAAACTGACACTTACTTCCCGTGCATTCCATAATGATGTATTAGGTCAATACGAAAAACACATCACACAGTACTTTGGTTATGACAAGGTTCTTCCTATGAACACTGGCGTTGAAGGAGGTGAAACGGCCATAAAATTATGCCGCAAATGGGCTTACGAGATAAAAAAAATTCCTGAAAATAAAGCCAAAATAATATTTGTCAAAGGAAATTTTTGGGGTAGAACGTTAGCTGCAATATCGTCTTCTACAGATCCATTAAGCACTTCCAATTTTGGCCCATTCATGCCTGGTTATGAAATTATCGATTATAATAATATCGAACAATTAGATGAAGCGCTTAATGACCCATATGTTGCTGGATTTATGGTTGAGCCTATTCAGGGTGAGGCCGGAGTGGTCGTACCTGATGAAGGTTATTTAAGAAAAGCTTATGAATTATGTAAAGCTAAAAATGTCTTATTCATAGCTGATGAGGTTCAAACGGGTATCGCTAGAACAGGAAAAAGACTTTGCTGTGATCACGAAAACTTCAAACCTGATATTCTAATTTTAGGTAAAGCATTATCTGGAGGTGTTTTACCAGTATCTGCGATTTTAGCTCGCGATGAAATAATGCTTTCTATAAGACCAGGCGAACATGGTTCAACTTATGGAGGGAATCCTCTTTCATGTGCCGTAGCAATGGCTGCGCTTGATGTAGTAGAAGATGAAAATTTGGCACAAAATGCTTTTAATTTAGGCAGAATCTTTCGTTCAAAAATGATTCAGTTTATCGAAAAAACGGAGTTGATTACAGAAGTCAGAGGTAAAGGTCTACTTAACGCAATAGTAATAAATGATACACCAGAAAGCTCAACAGCTTGGGATATATGTGTGCTAATGTCTGAAAATGGCTTATTAGCCAAGCCAACACATGGCAATATCATCAGACTTGCCCCTCCTTTAATTATTACAGAAGAGCAGCTGTTAGAGTGTATTGGCATCATTGAACAATCAGTCAAACAACATTTTTCCAAGTAAAGGTCCGTAACAAAAACAACTACAAATCTCCAATAAGTTATTCGTAGCTTTTTTCTTTATGAAATACTAATTGGTCGAAAATTCATGCTGAATAATAGATTCTTGTAATATATTAACATAGTGAAGATTATATGCAGCATATTTCTCGCTCTACAGATTCTTTTAGCAGCCCTCATCATGGCTGTAGTTATTGATGTGATTAATGTGAATATTACTAATATTAAAGCTTATGATCGCAAGATCACTCAGCAATCCTATAACTATTATGGAGGAACCTATGAATGGGACGAAGTCAAGGGAAATCTTCATTGGGAAGATGGTGCTTTCATCTTGAACAAAGATTATGAATCGCAAATGATAAGAGATCTCAAGCTATTATCAGATGAATTTCCAGAAATAAATAAAATTGATGCTGATGAAAACGTCCTTTCAACAGAAGATTATAAAGTAAAAATCTGTGTTGAAGATTTCGACTACTCCATAAACGATACAACGTTGACTAAATCTCTGGGGCGTTCAAACTTCAGTGGTTACTTAGAATTGTATGACGAGTCGATGGAGACTCTACTATTCAAGTATAGAGATCGCAGATTTATAATATCTAATAGGCTAACAATTACAGGCCTTGCAGAAAATCAGTACTTAGAAAATAAGATTAAAGAACTGCTCTACACTGAAATAATTGCCCTGGCTTCTGATTTCGTCTGGAGATACGATTTACCACAAAAAAGAAGAAAAGCACTATTCGCTACTAAGACAATTGTAGGAACTTATTGGGGGATTCCACTCGAGAATTCTGATAAGAATGAAGATGATAATATCAGAATTGCTTCTACAGAATTAAAGTCTGAAGAAGACAACTAAGACTCCGACAAATAAGAAAAACACATGAAGCGCATCGCAATTTTTGCATCAGGTCGTGGTTCTAATGGTCTTAAGATCATTAATCACCTAAAGAATAGTTCTGAGCATGAAGTATCGACTATATTGTCAAACAACAGCACGAGCGGCATCATAGAATCTGCTATTAAGCTGGATATTCCTTATTTAGCCTTTAATAGAAATGATTTTTATCGTTCTCAAGAAGTATTAGAGTACCTAAAAAACTATGAAATTGATTATATCATTCTTGCCGGATTCATGTGGTTATTCCCTGAATATCTAATAGAAAATTACCCAGAAAAAGTACTAAATATTCATCCATCGCTTTTGCCTAAGTATGGAGGAAAAGGTATGTACGGCATGCATGTTCATCGGGCCGTGCACGAAAAGAGAGAAGAGTATTCTGGAATAACCATTCATTTCGTTAATCCAGAGTATGACAAAGGTCGGATATTACTCCAGACGAAAGTCAAACTAAGTAAAGAAGATACTCCAGAAGAAATAGAGAGCAAGGTACTGCGCTTAGAACATCATTTTTACCCAAGAATAGTTGAGAACTACTGTAAGTAGCTGAAGTTTGAAGGGATATTAATTAGACGCGGCTTCTTTCTATTGAGATAGTTGTAAGCAAGAATTCCTGGTTGCCCTCCAGAATGTATCATTAAAACTGAGTTGGGCAACTCACAACCCGAGTTTCGTATATAATGATTCAGCCATAACATTGATTTTGTTGAGTATATCGGATCTAACAAGACACCATACTTATCATAAAATTCATTGATTAATCTTACCACCTCTATATCATAAACACCAAATCTTTTACCATTGGATGCATTGTGAATATTGATCCTATCTAAGTCCTGAGACTCTTCGATCAAAGAAAATCCTTCAACCCAATCTATATCAGACTTGAAAGATGACGTCACCATAAATCGATGAGATGCAGGCATATAATGATATAAACCCGCCAGCATCCCACCTGTACCAATAGGCAATAAAATTTCCATTTCAGGATTATACATTGAATCATTCACAATTTCACTGGACATAATCTCCAATCCAGTCAAAGCATGAATAGACGTCCCCCCTTCTGGAATAGTCATATAGTTAGGATATTTACTCAGGATTTTTGATATCACAGCATTCTGAGATTTAGATCGATAGTCAGAGGGAGCAATAGGAATGAGCATCATCCCCCACTCTATGAGTTTCTGAACTACAGGGCTGTCATGATCTAATCCATAGGTTCTCACAAGTCCAACAGCCGGAATCTCCAGTAACCTGCTTACATAGGCCACAGCGATCAGATGATTACTGTTAGCCCCACCAAAGGTGATTATTCCTTCATTATCACATTTATGAAAGTGCAACAAATGGCCATATAGCTTACGCCACTTATTACCATTGATCCAGGGATGTATTAAGTCATCCCGTTTCATATACAATGAAAGACCTGAATCAAGATAATTCTGATCAAGAAGATGAATAGGGCTTGGTATCTGAATCTCATCAGAAATGTCCATCAGTACTTGATAATACCTAAACGTTTAGATAAAATTCGATAACCATCTGGATCGATTAAGGAGTATTGATAATTACCTTTAGGCAAAAATGATAAGTCCGCAGAAAATGAGGCATTACCATCAACAAAGTATAATTTAGACCACATCTTAGTGCCTAAGATAGAATACACCTCTAATCTATAAGTGTCAGGACTAAAACCATAAAACTCTACTCCAACATCTCCATATGATACGGTTGGATAAACCGTAAATTGACCTTCAGCCTTGGAGTTAAACTTAGGACGATTCCCACCTTCAGATCTAAAGAGAACTGATTCAGCTTCTCCATTAAAATCCTCCTTGATCATAGATAAGATTTGATCATCTTCAGGATTGATATAAACTCTATATCGCTCTGGTTTCAACCAATTCTCTAAATCATTACTAAATACATATGAGCCCAATCGTCCTCGGTCAAAAACTCTATTGATAGTGATAGTCAACCTAATCGCATCAATTATCTTTGTTGGTAGGTATAAGGTGCCATGTCTATGATCTATCACTTTGATTTCTTCTTGTAGATCTAATTCAAACTCAACTAAATCTGGAAAAGATATTGTGGAATTTAGAACGACTGCCTTATGATCATTATCATGTTCTATAATATCAAAGCTCTTAAGAGGAGTATCGTAGGTCTTATAACCATAATAGGCGCTTCTATTCAATAGAAACCGTTCTCCAATAAGCTTAATATCTCTCTCCGATCGTGTTACATAAACCAGATGATCAGACGAGTTACTTATCACGTGAGTAACATCACCAAATAAGTTAGGTATATCAGAATACCCGTCGGTTTCTGTAACGCTGAATTTATAATCAAACGGTGATCGCAATTGATTCATAATCCAAAGTCCTTCTATACCTGACTCATTAGATAGATTATAATTAGGAGATTGATCAAATTGATAAAATACCTCAGATTGAGACTGATTATAGAAAAACAGTGGCGAATACTGTCCTACCCCAATATTCTGAATAAACACGACGATCAATAGTAGATAGATCCTCATCTAAGGATGAACATAAGATTTAAACATGTATCGAATAAATAACATCATAATAACTTTTGAAGTGCTCCCCTTTGTTGTATTAATTTCTAAAATGATCGAGATTCTACTATTTTTCCTTTTTCCAATACCACGACTCGATCCATCTCTTTGAGTAGTTCTGTGTCATGAGTTATGACTATCATAGTTTTAGACGAAGAAATACTATTAATGCTATCAATAATATATTGACCAGTTTTCTTGTCTAAATTATTGGTTGGTTCATCAAAAATATAAATCTCAGCATCACGGTATAACGCTCTGGCAATAGTAACCCTCTGTTTTTCTCCTCCACTTAGGTTGCTGCCACTATCGACAAGACTTGCATCTCTTACAAAGAGTTGATTATCAATTTTTGCTTTATTGAGGGCCTCCCTCAAGCGATCATCTACTATTTCATCTGACAACCCTATATTTTCTTTAATGGACAGATAAAAAAGTTTATGATCTTGGGTTACTAAACCAAATAGGTTACGGTATTGATGCAAAGAAAATTCATCTATCGCAACGTTATCCAAAGTAATACGTCCTTGTTCAAGATCATAAAATCTCAAAAGCAAGTCAACAATCGTTGTTTTACCGACTCCTGACCCACCCACTATGGCCAACTTCTCTCCTTTAGAAATTGTAAGGTCCATACCATTTAAGACTTTATCATCTTTGGAGTCATAGGAGAATAAGACATTGTGGAATTGAATAGACTCGTTGAATGTCAACTTTGAAAGCTCATTATTATTAGTCGAGTCGTAAGTCTCGACATTGCTAATTATATCCTTTACTCTGCTTAATGAGGCTCCACTTTTTTGAACATTGTAGTATTCTCGAGAGAAATTTTTAGCAGGGTCAATAATACTGAAGAAGGCAAATATAAATGCAAAAAATGTTTCAGGTAACAGCTCTTTATTAAAAACCATATATGCTGCGACATAGAGTATTAATACTATCAGACCTACCAAAAGTAACTCAGATAAAGGGGAAGCTAAATCCCTTCTCCTGAGCATCTTAATACTCAAAGCATTCTGCCGATCAATGAGATCACTCGCTTTATTTCCAAAGAAGTCTTGGGCATTATAGGCTTCGATTAGCTTCTTGTTGCTGAGGTATTCATCTGCTCTCACATTAATTTCACCCTGCAAATCATGTAGCTCTGGAGATGCCTTCTTGAGATAATTACTGCCTAACGCTATAAACAAAAAAATCAATGAAGATATTCCGATTGCGATCAAGGCTAATTTAGTGCTTATCACAATCATGAATACCAAACATCCGATAATGATAAATGGACTCTTAACTAATAATTCTGTAGCCTTCAGTAAGCCATGATCAATTTCATTCAGATCATGAGACAACCTTGACAATAATTGCCCTTTTTTATAGGAGTACCTTTCAGTCAAAGACATCTTCTCAAAAGAAGTGAATAAGTCTTTGCGTAGATCACGCAAGACTCCATTACGTGCTGGAATCAAAAAATATCCTGAAAGAAAGCGAGACAAATTCCTTAAAAAGACCACTCCTAAGGCTATAAAACATACTAAAGCAAGAGCATTGCGCTTATCGCTTATCGCGATCAATCTGCTAAAGCCATAGGTTAAGGTACCCTGAATATCAGACCAGCTTTCGGGTGGCAGATAATCTGACGGACTTACATCAAATAAGATTTGAAAAAATGGAATTACAAAAGGAATGCTCACAACTGTAAGAATTGCGGTAATTAATTGAAAGCCAATAGAAATTATAACGTATCCCTTATAAGGACCGAACTGGCCTATCAGATACATTATATTCTTCATTCGTATATAGGTCGTGAACTACTTAAGATCAAACTCATTGAGAAATCCAGTATGGAAATCTCCGTTTCTAAATCTCTCGTCCTTCATAAGCTGACGATGAAAAGGGATAGTTGTATCAATTCCATCAATTACAAACTCATCAAGTGCTCGCTCCATTTTAGTAATACACTCTTCTCGTGTCTCAGCACGACAGATTAATTTAGCTATCATCGAATCATAAAAAGGAGGAACCGTATAGCCTGCATATGCATGAGTATCCACTCTTACTCCATGACCCTTAGGGCTATGGAAGTAGTTAATATTTCCTGGACTTGGTCTGAAATCTTGATAAGGATTCTCGGCATTAATTCTGCACTCGATACAATGCAACTGAGGGAAATAATTGTTGCCAGACAACTCCTCACCTGCTGCTACTTTGATTTGTTCTTTGATAAGGTCCCTTTCAATAACTTCTTCTGTTACTGGGTGCTCAACCTGAATTCTTGTGTTCATTTCCATGAAGTAAAACGTCCTAAATTTATCTACTAAGAACTCTACTGTTCCGACACCTTCATAGTTGATTGACTTACCCGCTAATATCGCAGCCTTCCCCATCTGATCTCTCAACTCATCAGTCATGAATGGAGATGGACACTCTTCGACTAATTTCTGATGTCTGCGCTGTATGGAACAATCTCTCTCTGAGAGATGAACTACGTTACCATGTTGATCTCCTATGATTTGAATTTCAATATGTCTTGGCTCCTCAATAAACTTCTCGATATAAATCCCGTCATTACCAAATGACGCTTTAGCTTCATTACGAGCCATATTCCATTGTGTCTCGAAATCATCTTCACTCCATACAATCCTCATTCCTTTTCCACCACCTCCAGAAGTCGCTTTAATGATCACGGGATATCCTATTTCTTTAGATACCTCTAAGCCTGCCTTAACTGATTTAACCAAACCATCCGAGCCCGGCACTACGGGCACTCCAGCCTTAATCATAGTTTCCTTAGCAGTGACTTTATCCCCCATATTTTTGATCATATCAGGGGTAGGACCTATGAACTTGATATCATATTCATCACAGACTTGGGCAAAGTCAGCATTCTCAGCTAAAAATCCATAACCTGGATGAACGGCATCAGCATTAGTTATTTCTACAGCAGCCATGATCCTTGGGATACTGAGATAAGACTCTGTACTACTCGGAGGGCCTATACAGACCGCCTCGTCGGCAAACCTAACATGTAAAGCATCTTTGTCCGCCGTACTGTATACTGCTACGGTCTTGATGTTCATTTCTTTACAGGTTCTAAGCACACGTAATGCTATCTCACCTCTATTGGCTATTAGAACTTTCTTAAACATGTAGAGTGTTTTTAAGGTAAAATAAAGTCTTATCCCTTGGGGTCGACTAAAAATAGTGGTTGATCATACTCCACTGGTGAGGCATCATCAACTAACACCTTAACTATTTTTCCTGAAACTTCCGACTCTATTTCGTTGAATAACTTCATCGCCTCGATGATACATACTACGTCACCTTCCTTTATACTATCACCTATCTGAACATACGAGTCCTTATCTGGAGATGGTGATCTATAGAAAGTACCTACCATAGGAGACTTGACTTCAGCATAGTTTCCTGCATCGGCAGAATCCTGTGATGCCGCTAAGGCTGCTACAGGCGGTATATCCGCCGCTGGTGCTGATGCTATTGGAGGAGTGACAGCTGGTGCCGCAACCATTTGTGGTGCAGCAACATATGATGGTTCATTCTGATCTTTAGATGTTCTAATCTTTAACTCAAAGTCTTCTTGTACTAACTTGAACTCCTTAATTTCAGATTGACTGATGAGCTTTATTAGATCTTTTATTTCTTTGGTAGTCATAGTTATTTTTTTACTCTTTCCATATAATTACCTGATCTGGTATCAATTTTAACAACGTCTCCTTCGTTTATAAATATAGGAACTCTGATTTCAGCGCCAGTTTCAATTTTCGCAGGCTTAGTCACATTAGTTGCAGTGTCTCCTCTAACGCCAGGCTCTGTGTAAGTTATTTTTACCTCTATATATTGAGGTAGATCTATCGTTAATGGAATATTTTTCTCCGCATAGAACAAAATTTCAATTTCCATGCTTTCTTTAAGGAACTGATGATTAGTTATCAAATCCTCTTGGATAGCAATTTGTTCAAAAGACTCCATATCCATGCAGTGATATCCTTCTGAGTCATTGTACAGAAATTGAAATTTCCTTCTCTCTACTCTTACAATATTGATCTTATGACTTGATGGCCAAGTATTATCAATCACTTTACCATTAGTTAAGCTCTTGAGCTTAGTTCTAACGAATGCTGGTCCTTTTCCAGGTTTAACATGTAAAAATTCGACAACAGTATAAATATCGTTATTGTAATCTAAACAGAGTCCATTTCTAATTTCTGATGTATTAGCCATTATTATTAAACTCTTTATTCCTTTAATTAATAAGCCCACTTTAGGTATAACGAGCCCCATGTAAATCCTCCACCAAAAGCAGTAAGAATGATATTATCTCCCTTATTTAATTGACTTTCATATTCCCAAAGGCATAATGGTATAGTACCAGCCGAAGTGTTTCCATATTTATCAATATTTAGCATTACTCGATCCATTGGAAAACTTAACTGACGTGCCACTGAATTTATGATTCGTTCATTCGCTTGGTGAGGCACTATCCAATTAATCTCATTAGGCTCTAAATTGTTCCGATTCAATACTTCTTCAACAGTTGTGGACATACCAGTCACAGCTCTTTTGAATACTTGTTTGCCATCCTGAGTCACAAAATTTTCCTTATTATCTAAGCGTTCTTGGTTCATAGGATTCAACGAACCTCCTGCATCAATTTTAAGCATTTGACTTCCCACGCCATCACCTTTTAATATGGCATCAATCACCCCAAACTTTTCAGAAGGCTCTAACAATACTCCTCCACCGCCATCTCCAAATAAAATACTCGTTGTTCTATCGTCATAATTCATGTAGGAGGTCATCTTTTCTCCACCAATCACTATTACTTTCTTATATCTGCCTGTCTCAATAAATTGAGAGGCCGTATATAAAGCAAATAAGAAGCCACTACATGCAGCGTTAATATCATAGCCGAATGTATTAGTCAATCCGGCCTTATAGCAGATATTATTAGCAGTGTCAGGAATAATGTAATCACCTGTACAAGTGGCACAGATTAAAAGGTCAATCTCTTCATTACTTGTATTCGTTTTTTCTAATAATTGATTGACCACATCAACTCCTATATCGGATACTGCTTGATCTTTAGGGAGAACTCTTCGTTCATGGATTCCGGTTCGTGAAGTAATCCACTCATCATTAGTATCCATCATTTTTTCTAAGTCGGCGTTAGAAAGCACCTTATCGGATACGTAGCCTCCTACGGCAGTGATGGCAGCTTTAGGCATATGCGTCGTTATTAGCTGTATGAAGGTATAAAATCCTCCCACATAAAACGCCAATGGTTGTGACTTATTCCTTGGGAGGTTAATAGTGTAAAATACATTGGCATCAATATTGCTATACGTTAGGTAGTCTCTTATAATAAGTTATGTATTAAGAAAAATTATCAACTATAAGATAGGTACCTTATGAGAATCGTTAATATTATTTTGATTTTAGTATTCACATTATTAGTGCAATTCAACTACGCATCATCTATTAACTATGTATCTGGAGGATTCGATGCCGCTAAAAATCGAGCACAGACAGAAGGCAAAATGCTATTAGTTGACTTTTATGCCACTTGGTGCGTCCCATGTCAGTGGATGGACGAAACTACTTTCGTAGATCCAGCGATAGTCCATAAAATGAATACAGATTATGTCTCGGTAAAAATTAATATTGATGATTTTGATGGATACGCTCTAAAAGAACATTTTGGAGTAAAAGTCCTCCCTACAGTCATAATTATTGATAATGATGGTAAGGTAGTAGGTAGAGTTGAGGAAACCATTCCCCCAACAAAAATGAGTGACATACTCGAACGAAATAAATCCGATCAAGAAAATGTAGTTCATATTCCTAATACTAATCCTGAAACATTAGCTTATGGAATTGAGAACGAGGCATCATACAGACCTTCTATTGTTAGGTATAAATTACAATTAGGAACATTTACTAATTATGCTTCTACCCTTAAATATTATCAAGAGATCTCAGAAATTATAGAAGATCAGGTGATCATATTGCATGACTATAAAGGCGGTAACATTATCTATAGAGTCTTAATGGGTAACTTCAACAATACTGCTGAAGCAGAAATCTATAAAACCGAATTATTGGAAAAATATAATATACATTCTAACTTATATTATTAGCACGGTCAACAAGCACAGAAAAAAGGCTTCACTCTCACGAAATGAGGCCTTTTTTGATGATTTATATTATGGAATTCCCTAATATTTAGCCTAAGTTACCTTACAGTATCCAAGGGTATAATTAATTTTGCAATATAA
The DNA here is from genome assembly GCA_902609095.1 of uncultured Bacteroidota bacterium. Classification (GTDB taxonomy): domain Bacteria; phylum Bacteroidota; class Bacteroidia; order Chitinophagales; family Saprospiraceae; genus GYS-P2D. The sequence continues at coordinate 19,728 of CACLQQ010000040.1, forward strand.
GCCGTTAGTAGGCGTTTTATCTCCGTCATTTTTAAATAAGAATCCAGTCTGAACTAAATTTATGAATTATACCAAAGGTCTAAGGATTGTAGGGCTCACGTTATTTTTTCTGGTGTATATAACGACCTTGAGTAATAATACTCTTCTTGCTCAAGATTGCTCTGAGCAAACTGTTCAATTGACACTCCCTGAAAGCTGGACATTAGAACCTGGGGATCAATTTTGTTTCAATGTTGAAGTCACCAATTTTGATAATATTGTATTATTCTTTTTTGTGGTTAATTTTAATTCTACAGTTTTGCAACTGGACAGTTGGGATCCCACTGTAAGTGGATTGACAGGTTTTACTGCGGGGGATGTCACACCTCCGACTACGCGTGACCCTGATGTCATTAGAATTCTTTGGTCCCATCCAAACTTAGATGCATCATCGCTCCCAGCTAACTCCCCTTTATTAGAACTTTGCTTTACCGTAATCGGAGATCCTGGTAATGATGGATTGATCTTATTTAATGATACTGGATTAGGAAGTCCTTCGGAGTTTTTAGGTGAAGTTGATGGAGTCAACATTTCATTTCCTCCTTGCAATCCTAATCCTGAAAATGGCAGAGTTGAAATAGTCCCTCCTCCTTCTACAGAACCTCAAATATTCGTAACTGGACAATGTGGATCGAACAGTGGCGCTGATGAAGGAATAGTGGAGTTAAAGGTGTTTTATGGCACACCATCGTATACTATTGTAAGCACGGTTGGTAATATGGGTGGAACGGGTGATCAAGATGTCTTTGTCTTTAATGATCTTCCGTTAGGTACACATACTTTTTCCGTTGTCGATAATAATGGCCTAAATAGTGAAAACTTAACAATTGAAATCACCCAAGATCCGGCATTTACGATAGATGCCACTACACTAAAGTCACCGAGCTGTCCCACAGATTTTGATGGGCGCATTGAAGTTGATATAACCGGAGGAAAACCTTTTGCTAATGGAGATTACTTCTATGATTGGGGTACAGCACAAATAGGCTTAGGACAAAACGAACTCAAAGATCTAAGTAATGGAGTCTACACAGTTACTGTACAAGATTCTCTTGGATGTAAACAGTCGGCAGACTTTGAACTATTGAGATCTCCTATAAGTATAATAGAAAATAGTATTACTGATGCCACATGCGATGGTAGGAATAATGGGATAATAAGTGTATCAGCAGAAGGTGGTGGTCCATTTGTAGAGGGTTACATATGGAATCTTGAAAGAGTTGAAGAGGATGGCACAATTACTCCTATCAACAATGCTAGTGGCAGGGGCTTCAACCAAGAATTCAGGATACTTGCACCAGGAACATATAGAATAACCGCTACAGACTCTGTTGATCGATTTATGAGCTGTGCAACTATGAATGAATTTGTTCTTGGGGTTCAAAGGGAAATCAGTACATTCTTTCAGCCAGTTGATGAAGAAAATAATACCTGTACCGATGGACAAGTAATCGCTATTTTCGGTATAACCACATCATCAGAGCCCTTAACAACACCTATCAATATCCAACTTTTGGATTCATTAGGGAACATAGTTTATGATGATGTGTCCAGTCAGGACATCATCCAAATTGGTTGTCTGGATCCCGGTACTTACACTTCTTTGATTTCAGATCCAGATGGATGTATTAATACTGAAACGCTCATATTGCAAAGCAACAGTATAACATTAGAAGATAGCACCTTAATAAATCCCAGTTGTAATGGTGAGTTTAATGGGTCTATTATCGTTGAGGTAAGTTCTAATAGGTTACCTATCGTATATGATTGGTCCAATGGCATATCTGGAGAAGATATAGATTCAATAGGTGGCCTACCATCTGGAAATTACTCCCTTACGGTAACGGATCAATCTGGTGCTCAACAGACGTTCATATTTACCTTAGCAGACCCTGAAGCATTAACTGTTGAATTACTTATAGACCAAGATATTACTTGTCCAGGCGGTGTTGGAAATATCATTGCTAATGTGACTGGTGGCGATGGCAACTATACATATGTATGGCTACCTGATACGACAATCACAAATAATTCTGTGCTTGCAGATTTACCCGCGGGAGATTATGGAGTGTTGGTAATCGATTTAAACGGTTGTTTTGACCAATCTACGGTTTCATTAACGGATAAAACCCCTCCTCCTGTAAACCTGTCTAATATTAATTCTCCTGTCTGTCTTGGCGACAACACTGGAACCGCAGTATTAACGATTACTCCTTCACCAGATTACCCAGGACCATTCTTCTTTGAAAGTTCTACAGGCCTTAGAGGAAGCGTCAATAACTTTACAGTAACAAACTTTCCAAGTGGACCAGATAACTTCATCCTTTTTGGAGATGATGCATGTACCTTTGATACCGTATTTGTAGATATCCCAGAGGCCATACCTTTTGCTGTAGATGAAATGAATACTATCATTAATGACATAGCATGTTTCGGTGATGAAGGAACAAGTGGAGCTACTGTAAACTTGGCAATAGATGGCCCTAATGGTGTTGATATTATCTGGGGTGATGATGGTTCTTCGGGGAACGTTAGAGTTGGGTTGGGTGCTGGAGATTATCCGTTAGAACTTTCTATTGGTGACTGTATTGTTTTGGATACTATTACAATTTTACAACCTGACTCTTTGATCATAGCTATGGACAGTATCAATAGTCTTTTCGCATTATGTGGAGGAGATAATAATACTCAGATCACATTAGATGTTAATGGTGGAACACCTGATTATAGTGCCTCATGGACAGATGAAGGAGGACAGTTAATAAGTTCTGCCCTATCAGCAGAAAACTTGTCACCTGGTCTATATACTATTGAGGTTGAAGACAGCAATAATTGTTATTCAGAAATAGAAGTAGTAGTCACAGAGCCAGAAGTGGTTGTAGCTACGATAGCAAGTATCGTTGAGCCTGCATGTTTAAATTATCAAGGGTTTGTTACTATTGGTGAAGTAGTTGGAGGAATTGGAGAACCGTACAGATATCAAGTCAACACAGCTCCTGCTATACCTACACTGGATACTGGATTAATCATTCCTGGAGATATTACAATAAGAGTATTCGATAGAAATGGATGTTCTTGGGATACAATGATTATGGTATTACCGCCAACTGAGATCACTGTAAGCTTAGGTGCAGATCAAGAAATAGAATTAGGCCAAACGACGTCAGTAAGAGCAACCATCGATAGTCAAAGCTTAATAGATTCGATTATTTGGACTCCGGCTGAGATAGTAGAATGTTTGCTCAGCAATTGTTCTGAAGTATCAGTTTCACCTGCTAGCAATATAAGCTTAATAGCCGAGGTTATAGATATCAACGGATGTAGTGCATTTGATGAGATCAATATAGGAGTTCAGCGTACTAGTAATATCTACATTCCTAACGCCTTCTCACCTACTGCAACATTACCTGGCAACGCCACATTCAAAGTATTCGGTGGATCCGGAATAGCAGCTGTAGATTTTATCAAGGTGTTTGACCGATATGGTAACTTAGTTCATTCTGAAGAAGGGCCACAACCTATTCCTCTATCAGGAGTAGGAAACTGGAATGGCTACTATAATAACGATACATCAAGAGAATTAGAAACTGGTGTTTATGTGTACGTAGTACAATTCTCCTTTATTGATGGAGGTGAACCTGAAATCAGAAGTGGAAACGTAACATTAATTAGGTAGTCATTCTAACTAATTAACTTCAATAATGGATAAGAAAAAGGGGGCAATCTGATCAATAAATAGAAGAAGAAGAACAAAGATATAGTGATACTTAAAACTCATGTTAGAAAAAATAAAAATCAGAATATCAAATCGATATAGAGGTATAAACTAACGCAAAACATTGACAACCCCAGTGACGACGTATTTCTCACCTCCACAATTGTATGACACCTTGTACACGTAGGAACTGTTACCGACATCAACCTGATTATCTAATCTTCTGCCGTTCCATCCAGCATCAATAGTATTAGTTTGGAATATACGTCCTCCCCACTTATCAAAAATCTCAAAAGATATCAGTTCATCAACAAGAAACGAATTACTTAATCCAAAAAAATCGTTAACACCATCCCCATTAGGAGTGAATGTATTAGGCAAAATCAGATCAGCACAAGTAAGCTGTTCTCGGTTCACAACATTCACACTGACTTCATCAGTTGCCACACAGGATCCATCGTTTATACTCAACATATAAGTAGTTGTGCCGAGCGGAGGTATTGCGATAGGTTGGCTAGCTGTTGGATCCGTTAAACCTGTATCAGGTGACCAACTAAACATATCTGTGCAGAACTGTCCGGTTCGCAGTACAACAGATTCACCTTCAAATATTGTGGTATCTCCCAAAATAATTTGATTTGGCTTAAGATCTTGAGATCGGATATCCCTTAAGCTCAGGGCTCCATCATATATTTTTAATTCATCGATACGTCCAGAAAATCGAACATCTCCACCAATTGGTATGTCATTGCAAGGAGAGTCTGATAGAGTAAAATTAACTCCAGCAACTGGACTGAAACTAAATGCAGAAATAGCCGATTGTTCATCTGAAAGAACATTATTAATATAAAGTCTTCCCGTTCCCGACTCTATAGCCAGTGCGATGTAATTCATACAAGATGGATTTTCTATGATAGCACTTAATTCTATTCTATTATCTGGGCTATCCGAAAATCGCACTCGAAACAGATTAAAATCAGGAACATATCGAATTAAAAGGGCTGTATCACTATTACAACTGGCAGTCAGGGAAAAAATATCCATGGACCGATTGACAGATTCATCAAACGAAGCATAAAAACTTAAGGTATAGTCCGACTGAAAAACGGAGCTCAATCCTTCACTAAAGTCTCCAACTTCATTACCGTTGAGTTGAAGTCCATTAGAAAAAGCTCCACATGAACATAGATTTCCAAAAATAAACCCGTCAAAATTCCTTAACTCATCATTGAGTGAACAGTCGTCCATGGCATAATGGGCTACCATATTGACCTGAGAATGAACAATTCCGCCAAACAAAAGAAAATATCCAAAAAAAATACTTTTCACCTACTGTGTATTATACTCGTGTTATCTAACGTATCCCTGACTAAATAAGTCTATCATAAAATAGCCATAAAATATTAGCAGTAAAAAACCCTGCCAAAAACTAACCTTTTTAGAAAAGCAAATAATTGTGAATAGTAGTGAAACGGCAACCATAAATGGCAAACTGAACTCATAGATTGCAGGTGGTATCGTTAGCGAACCTATAAGTGATGGTATCGCCATAACCGCATAAGTATTGAAGACATTAGAGCCTATCACATTTCCCAATGCCATTCCAGCTAAATTTCTCTTACATGCTGCTACACTTACCACAACCTCAGGTAGTGAAGTTCCTAATGCGAGAGCCGTTAAGGATACAATAGCTGGATTAATACCTAAGGCCTTAGAAATATCAGATATGGATGAAACCGTATACGTTGCACCGAAATAAATTCCTGTAGCTCCAAATAAGGCATATATATATTCGATCCAAGAGACCTTAGGTTGTATCTCTGATTTATCATGATCATCCTCTTTCAAGCTGCTCCATAGGAAAGTGATCAAAGCAAAAATGAATAAAACACTCTCAGCAAAAGAAAAGTAACTATCCCTCAAGGCGAACCATAATAATAAAGCGGATGCCATCATCATAGGTAAGTCTTCACCAATTAGATCACGTTTGATGACCATATCACCTGTCATCACCGCAGAAATGCCAACAACTAACAAGATATTGGTGATATTACTGCCAACGACATTACCTGCTACAATCTCTGAACTTCCATGATATACTGAAACAACAGAGGTCATTAGCTCCGGCAAACTCGTTCCAAATGCTACAACAGTAACACCTATAATAAACGGAGATATCCCAAACCCCAAACCAATCTTTTCCGCAGCTCCTATAAATCTATCTGATGAGTAGATAAGCAACACCAGACTCAAGAGAAAAATCAAAATGGAGATAACCATATGGTTCAGGTAGTCGTTTAAATCACAAAGATCATATAAAAGTCGAAGCTAAAACTTGGATTTAACCAAAAACATAATAATACTTGCCCTATTTTTTGAAGATCATCAATTGAATTAATAACAGCGACCAGTGTCAAAGCCAATTAAATCGAATAAGTCAGTGACATCTGCTGAAAAAGAAATGAGCTTCTTAGAGCATTTAGAGGAACTCCGATGGCATATTATCCGTAGTGTGGGTGTTGTTATTCTATTAGGTATTGCTGTCTTTTTATTGGAAGATACAGTGGTAGGAGTTTTGTATGCTCCACGATATGACACTTTTCCAACCTATCAATTAATCTGTAACTATTTCGGAGTTTTTTGTGAAGTCCCTCAGTTTGAAATCATATTCAAAGACTTAGGAGAACGTTTCTTCACACACTTAAAGACTTCTGTATGGTTAGGTATCATATTTGGATTCCCATATTTATTCTGGGAATTTTGGCGGTTTATTAAACCCGGACTCTACGACCATGAAAAAAAGGCCGCCAGAGGAATCGTCAGTGTTTGTTCATTCTTATTTTTTATTGGAGTCGCTTTTGGTTATTTTATTATAGCACCTTTCGCGATCAGCTTTTTAGCGGGATATGAGTTTGGTACTGACAATTCTATTGTCTCCACCACCTTATCATCATATGTATCATACATGACTATGATTACATTGCCTACTGGAATGATCTTTCAGCTACCTATTGTTGCTTTTTTCCTTGGCAAAGCTGGACTGATCAGTTCAGATATGATGAAAAAATTCAGACGTCATGCTGTAGTAATCATCTTTATTTTAGCCGCAATAATTACACCACCAGATGTGATCACCCAGTTCTTGATTGCAATGCCTCTGATGGGACTCTATCAGATAGGAATCATCGTAGTTAAGCGAATCGAAAAGAAAAGAGCCGAAGAAGACTAACTTCTATCTCGGTGACAATCTTACATATGGACATATAACTTCCTCCAAAGAAATGCCTCCATGCTGGAAAGTATTATCATATAGATTGTTATAGTGATTGTAATTATTCGGATATAGAAAAAATCGATCTTCCTTAGCGAATATATATCTACTACTTATGTTAGACTTAGGCAGTCCTACTTTATGAGGCTCTGTAATCTCTAACACTTCTTTACGATCATAATTTAGATTACGCCCCATTTTGTATCTCAGGTTTGTAGTTGTTCTCTTATCACCTACGACCTTACTTGGTTTATGTACTCTTATCGTACCATGGTCGGTAGTAATTACAATCTTTACTTTTTTATCCCTTAATTTTTCTAAGGCTGCCCGAAGTGGAGAATTTTTAAACCATGATAAAGTCAATGACCTATATGCCTTTT
>CACLQQ010000041.1 GCA_902609095.1 uncultured Bacteroidota bacterium
GAGAAATCATAGATATGGTAAGAGAAATTTCAAACTGGCTTACTAATTCTTATGATGTGATGAGATTTGACAAGAAAATCTTAGAAACCCACTTCTTTTCACTTACAGTTAATTCTGAGCATAAAAAAGGGGTTAAGGAATAAACCTTGAACCCTGTATAATTTTTTTATAAACTAAAATAATGATTGTAACTTCATAGCTACTTCCATATCTCCATCAATTTTAACCTTGCCTGACATGACAGCACCCATTGGGTTTAACTCCCCTTTTACCAATCTCACGAAATTTTCCTCTGAAATTTTAATTGTACAATCAGCACTATCATCTTTAGCTACAACTTGATTCTCATCATTAGTGCCATCAATAAATAATTGCTGACCACCAAAATCAAACTTTAGCGTTTTACCTAATGGATCTGCCGTTTGAGCCTTCTCTCCTACTGTCAACAGAATTTGATCGAATGAGACTTCTGGAGAACCATTCCCTTTAGCTCCATTGGACTTAGATCGATCTACGATTTGGTTGCTCTCTGCTTTCTTGTAAGAAACATCATCGATAACAATCTTAGCTATGATCTCTCTCATAATTTCTGATGACCCACCACCAATAGTTCCAACTCTAACATCTCTATACATACGAGCCATAGGATACTCTTCCATGAATCCATAACCTCCGTAGAACTGCAGACATTGAGTAGCCACTTTTTCAGATAATTCAGTAGCTAATAGTTTAGCCATAGAGCATAGTTTCACATCATATACTCCATCATCATACAGTTTACAACAATAGTACGTGAATGCCTTAAGCGCTTCTACTTCAGAAGCTAATTGAGCAATCCTATGACGTAATACTTGAAACTTATTGATAGCACGCCCAAAAGCTTCTCTCTCAGACATATACTGCAAGCTTAGATCTATGGCATGCTCCATAGCCGATACGGCTCCAGGTACCGCACAAAGCCGCTCTAATTGCAATCCATTCATAAGATAATAGAAGCCTCTACCTTCTTCACCTACTAAGTTCTCCATAGGAACCTTCACATTATCAAAACTAATCTCAGCTGTATCTGATGAGTGCCAACCCAGTTTCTTGAGCTTTCTGGTAGATACTCCTTCCATCTTTTGCTCAATAATCAATAAGCTTACTCCTGCTGCTCCCGCATTTGGATCGGTCTTAACAACTGTCACCACAAAGTCTCCATATATCCCATTAGTAATGAATGTTTTGGAACCATTAACAACATAATGATCACCATCCCGAATAGCCGTGGTTTTAATATTCTGTGCATCCGAGCCCGCACTCGGCTCTGTAATTCCAATCGAGCTAATTAACTCACCAGAAATAATACCTGGCAAATATTTTTGCTTCAACTCATCAGAACCGTACTTCAGAATATTTGGGCAAGACATATACTGAACCACCTGCTGAGTTATAGCAAATCCACCAGAATTCATACGACAAAGCTCTTCATTGAAGACTACATCATAAAAGAAGTCCAAATTAGATCCTCCATAATCCTCGGGATATCCGAGACCCAAAAAGCCCATGTCTCCCATTTGCTTCCAGATACTTCGAGGGGTAAATCTTTCCTCCTCCCATTTGTCTATGTTGGGCTTTACTTCCTTTTCTAAAAAAGATCGTAAGCTTTGGCGGAACATTTCATGTTCCTCTGTGAAATAATATCTATTCATCATTTATTAATTCTTGTTAATTACTCTACAAATAAGTCTTTGAATAAGGTTTTCTCCGGGTTTACCGCATACTTGGTAAAATTTTCGACACCCTCTTCTTTTAATACATCTTCATCTATGAAAAAATTACCCGTACAGCCCTTAGAGTCTCTGCTCAAAATTGCAAAAGCTGCATCTGACATGATTTCTGGAGTTCGGCTACATTGGATCATTGCATCCCCACCTAATGCGAATTTAACTGCTGCCGTTGCGATTGTTGTTTGAGGCCATAATGCATTAGCGGCAACACCATCTTTTTTAAGTTCCTCAGCAAGCCCCAACACTGTCATACTCATACCATACTTAGCCATCGTATATCCTAAATGCGCTCCGAACCATTCAGGTTTAAGATTCAGTGGCGGAGACAATGTTAGGATATGAGGATTGGTACCCTTACGCAGATAGGGTAAGCAATACTTACCTACCATATAAGTACCTCGAACATTAATAGAGTGCATTAAATCAAAACGCTTCATCGGCAAATTGTCAGTATTAGACAGATTAATGGCACTTGCATTATTAACTAAAATATCTATGCTTCCAAAATGATCATACGCCTGTTCTACCGCTGATTTCACTACTTCTTCTGATCTAATGTCAACAATTAATGGCAAAGCCTTACCTCCTGCCGCCTCTATCTCCTCCGCCGCAGTATATATCGTTCCTTCGAGTTTAGGATGAGGTTCCGCTGTTTTAGCTGCTACAACTATATTAGCTCCTTCTCGAGCTAATCTCAAGGCAATAGCCTTTCCTATTCCTCTGCTCGCTCCACTGATAAAAACTGTTTTATTTTCCATACGATTCTTTAGTTTGTTATTAAGATCCGATCATAGATCTTAATGTATTAATTAGTCCCATTCTATCCCCGGAGAGATGCTCACATCCATCAACATATAGCGTGGTACCAGATATGTAGCTGGCCAATGGACCAGCATAAAATAGGACGGCATTGCTGACATCCTCAACTGTACCAAACCTTCCAAATAGATTTTCTGCACGTCCTTTGTCAAAATTGTCTTGAATCATTTTAGGGTATGTAGTTAATCCCGAGGAATCAATGGTCCCAGGAGCAACACTATTAATCCGACATCCTTTATGTGCCCATTCTTGGGCTAATGTTTTAGTCAGGTTCTCCACACCGGCTCTTGCAGCTCCAGTATGAGCCATACCAGGAAAGCCTCTGTATATATTAGCTATTATATTGACTATACTGGATTGATTTTGATTCACAAAAAAGGTGTTATACATAACTTGAGAAACATAAAAAGTCCCGTTGAGATTATTGCTAATAACGGCAGCCCAACCATTCTCACTGATCAGTTCAGCAGGTGCTGGAAATTGCCCACCAGCATTATTGACCAGGATATCTAAGCTTCCCCAGAGCTCTTTGATTTTACTTGCTAAGTCTTTTATTTCATCTGGCTTACGTATATCACATGGATGATAATGCACTTCGCCAAATTCTGATAATTTCGTTGCCGCCTCATCCAAAGGTTCTGCCTTTCGGGAACAAATAAATACCTTGGCACCATAACTCAGGAAGTCTTTGGCAATCGCACAGCCTATACCAGATCTACCACCCGTTACCAATACCTTCTTACCAGCATAAATATTATCCTTGAACATAGTGTCTAATGTCTGAATGGAATGTTTAGAATCTCTCTTGTTTCGCTAATGCTCGCAATCTCTCTCCCAATATTATGCGCCAAACTTGCTCCTGATACTACTAACTCTCCATTACTTTTAGCCATTTCACCATTAGGTAAGTAAAAGTTGTCTTCCATACCAACTCTGAAATTTCCTCCCATAGCAGCAGCTATTGCCGACAATCTCCACTGATCTCGACTGATAACAATGGATTGCCAGTTTCTACCTTCTGGTACTTGCTTAATCTGATGTATTAAGTTCTCTGGAGTAGCAGGTATGCCTCCCATTACCCCCATGACTAAACTATAAGTGGCGTTCTCTGGCAATATACCCATATCTCTGAAAATATCAGCATTACGAATATGACCCGTATCAAAGCATTCCATCTCTGGACATGTCCCTGACTTATTGATTAAATTGATCACATACTGCATAGTCGTGTATGAGTTCTCAAAAACACCGTCCCAATAAAACTTCTTTTTCTTCTTGGAATAGATGGCATAATTCATAGAACTCATATTGAATGCTGCTACATCAGGCTTGGTAACAGGAATATGAGCCATACGTTCTTCCTTTGAAAGCCCTATGGCTCCAGTAGAAAAGTTAATGATGACATCTGGGCAATGCTTACGTACCTCACTATGAATCTCTTCAAAAATCTCGGTACGCCAACTGGGAGTTCCATCATTCTCTCGAGCATGAATATGTAATATAGATGCTCCAGCCTCAACTGCTCTTCTCCCCTCTTCTCCCAGCTCTGCTGGAGTGTAGGGAATGTATGGACAGTGACTTCGATTAGTGGCTGCCCCAGTTAATGCACATGATAGTATTAATTCATTCATCGTAATACTTATTTCAATTACCTGATTATCAATATTTTATTACTATTCTCCGGTCCAATTAGGAGCTCGCTTTTGTCTAAATGCCGTTAACCCTTCTTGTCCATCTTTAGTACTAATGGTTTTCTGCAGCATATCATAGAGATACTTATGTTCAGCTAAGGATGGCTGGATATAATCATAAGCCTCTAAACCTAAACGAATAGCAGAGGGGCTATTCATTTTCAACTCATCAATGATATGATTAAGAGTCTCCTGGATCTCATGAGCAGACACAACCTGAGAAACTAAACCATACTTCTCTGCCTCTGCAACAGGTAAGTTATATCCTCTAATACACCAATCAACAACCTTCCGAGCCGGCATGACTTTCAAAAGTGCGGCCATCACTTGAAACGGATATAAACCTCTTTTAACCTCCGGCAAACCAAACTTCACATTATCCTGAGCAATAATAATATTACATCCTGCTAAAAAGAAAAACCCTCCTGCATAAACGTCTCCAGTGACTGTAGCAATAGTTGGCTTATACAGTTTGTTAAACAATTCTCCTATTAATACCTCTCCATCAGGTTTAGGTATGGTAGAATTGTTCTCATCTATAATTCCCATCATAGCTTTTAGGTCAGCACCAGCGCAGAAAACACTTCCCTTTGCACCTATGACCACCATCCATATATCAGAAGTATAGTGTGCATAGAACATAGCATATGCTAACTCATTAACCAGCTGAGGGTGTAGTGCATTTTTTTTATCTGGCCGGTTAAGAGTAAGATGTAACACATGATCACGCTCTTCAACAATAAGATACGCAAAAGTCTGTGACTTGATATTCCCTACTTGTTCTTTAGTATATAAAATCATTGTTATTAATCTTCTTTAATTTTGATTTTTAACATGATATGACCTGCTTCTATAGCCTGATTATCAGTCACATATACTTCTTCAACGACACCATCAGTATCCGCTTCTATGGTACTTTCCATTTTCATCGATGATATGATCACCAATGCATCACCCGTCGAAATAACTTGTCCCTCCTCAACTATGACTTTAATTACTTGAGCTGGCATAGGAGCTTCATATCCTCCAGCTACCTTTTCTACTTTTTTAACAGGTAATCGATCCAGCTTATCTATGATCAGGTTACCTACATCTGAATGATGAAGATAAATTGAGGAACTCGTTTCTATTATGCCATATTTTTTAATGATTCCTTCTATTTCTATTGATATAGATGATTCTTCAATTTCGATAATACTGGCTTTGATACGGTCATCAGAAGGCATCACTATCTCAAAGGCTCCTTTGAGATATCTGTAATTGATATGCCAATCAGTCTCATCATATTTATAAGAATCTCTCTGATAATCGTTGAAGCTATTACGCCAACCAGAAGGCATAGAACTCAATAATACTCTTTTGTTATCCCGTTCTTGCCATCGCAACAATGTACAAGCGATAAGAGCATGATGCAATAATGCTCCGACTACTGCCTGATGCTCCAAATCAATCTCAGTATCTATGAAGTGAGTGTCATACTTTCCTTGTTTAAATTGCTGATTATTCAGTATCTGTGAAAGCAGTGATTGATTAGTCACTGTGCCAGCACATATCATATGATCCATTACGTAAGACAACTTTCGTTGTGCTGTTAACCGATCTTTATCATGTACGATTATTTTGGCAATCATAGGATCATAATACATGGATATCTCAGAGCCAGATTGAACGGCGCTTTCAACTCTCAATCCTTGCATATCAGGAATTTGGAAATGCTGAATCTTTCCTGTTACTGGCCTGAAATCATTATAAGGATCCTCCGCATATAATCTGATTTCAATAGCATAGCCTTCTGACTTCACTTCATCTTGAGAGATGCTCAAAGCTTGACCTTGTGCAGATTCGATCTGCATCTGAACTAAATCCAAGCCAGTTATCTCTTCAGTAACAGGGTGTTCAACCTGTAATCGAGTGTTCACCTCGAGAAAAAAGTAATCACCAGATGAATCATCATAGATGAATTCCACTGTACCTGCATTATCGTATTTCAAGGCTTTTGCGGCATTTACAGCAGCCTGCCCCATTCGATCTCTTAACTCAGCCGTCATGACTGGAGACGGACTTTCTTCTACTACTTTCTGATATCTCCGCTGGATAGTACACTCTCTTTCTAAGAGATGGATATAGTTCCCGTGTTGATCCCCGAAGATTTGGAACTCAATATGCCTTCCCGACTGAATATACTTTTCAATGATGAGTTCGTCATCCCCAAATGCGGATTGCGCCTCTCTCATGGCTGCATCAATGGCTTGAGAAAGGTCTTCTGACTTCCAAACAATTCTCATACCTTTTCCACCTCCGCCAGCAGTTGCTTTTAATAACAATGGAAATCCTATATGCTTTGATTCTTTTATTAATCGCTCTTTGCTTTGATCTGACCCATGATATCCAGGGACGATTGGAATATTATGTTCCATCATGATAGACTTAGCATGAGACTTAGATCCCATTGATGCTATCGCATAAGGGTTAGGTCCAATGAATATTAAACCTTCATCAGCACACCTCTTAGCAAACCCTGCATTCTCAGATAAGAAACCATAACCTGGATGAATGGCATCTGCATCACAAGCTTTAGCAGCTGCGATAATCTTATCTTGATTTAGATAGGACTCTGCGGGAATATTAGCACCGATATATACTGCTTGATCTGCGTCACTCACAAACGGCATCTTCCGATCAACATCAGAATAAACTGCTATAGAACGGATACCCATCTTACGACATATCCGACTAACTCGGGATGAAATCTCTCCTCTATTAGCAATGAGGATTGAATTGATCATATTAATGTCTCCAAACTCCATATCCCTTAGTTCCTTTAATCTCTTGATTATATAATATCACCAAACTGAAACCTAAATAATTACGAGTTTCTCGAGGATCAATAACCCCGTCATCCCATAATTGTGATGTAGAATACCAAGCGGTTGATTTTGATTCGACATCCGCAACTAACATTGCCTTAAGCATTGCTCCTTTCTCTTCATCATATTCTTGACCTAAGGACATAGTAGAAGCGCGCTGAACAATCTCCATTACTCCAGCCAATTGTTCGCTACCCATAATCCCGATTTTAGCGTTAGGATAAGTAAATAAGAATCGAGGATCGTACGACCTACCATTCATACCATAGTTACCGGCACCATATGAGTTCCCAATCATCAGCGTGATATGCGGAACCGTACTATTGGACACCGCATTGATCAATTTGGCTCCATTTTTAATGATTCCTCCCTCCTCATAGGCCTTACCCACCATATAGCCAGTAGTATTGTGCATGAATAGCAGAGGAATATTATTTTGATTAGATAGTTGTATAAACTGAGCCGCCTTATTAGCTGACTCTGAAAATATCACACCGTTGTTAGCTACAATGCCTAATTGATATCCATGAATCTTACACCAACCAGTAATCATTGTACTACCATACTCTGGCTTGAATTCACTGAACTCTGAGCCGTCGGCAATACGCATTATTAACTCTCTTGCGTCAAACGGGACCTTAGTACTGGCACTTACTACACCTAAAATTTCTTCTGCATCATATACAGGTTCTCTAACAGGCTCAGTTGGAACAAAATGTGGCTTGTCCACCTCAATTATACTCATGAGTTCACGAGCTATTCTGATAGCATCATACTCATCCTCAGCTAAGTAATCGCTTACCCCGCTGACTCTGCTATGCATTTCTGCACCTCCTAATTCTTCATCCGTAGCCACTTCATTGGTTGCCATTTTGACCAGTGGCGGTCCAGCTAAGAAAACCGTCGCCGCACTTTTTTGAAAGATCGAAAAATCTGACATCCCTGGAACATATGCACCACCTGCCGTAGCATTACCAAATACGCATGATATCGTGGTAATACCTTGCTTAGATCTACGGGTAATCTCACGAAAAGACTCACCTCCATAATTAAATATCTTGGCTTGATCTGGCAAGTTCGCACCTCCACTTTCCACCAAATTGATGCTTGGCAAACAGTTCTCTCTCGTAATCTGACCGATTCTAAGGCCTTTAAAGGCTGTGGAGAAATCAACAGATCCTCCCTTACGAGTACCTACGTTACTATTAATCAAACAAAGCTTACCGCTAACTATCCCTATACCAGAAACAGATGTCCCTCCTGCTCCAAACCCTCCCTTCTCTTTCATTCCAGCCAGAGGTAACAGCTCTAAGAATGGACTATCTCGATCTAACAATAACTCTAATCGCTCTCGGGCTAAAAGCTTACCACGTTTTCGAGCTCTTGCAATATGTTTTTCTTTTCCTTGAAACCGACTCTTAACCATATGAGACTCCAACTCATCACATAGTTTACGCATCTTTTCCAAGTTCTCTTTAAATGATTTCCCGCTTTTATTTATTTTACTCTGTAAGGCTCTCATAAGCTGATCTAAATAGTAATTAAAGAGTCGATATCTAAATTGAAAGGTTCGCCCAAGTTTTCAAGCACCTCTTTCCCAAAGAAATTCTCAAAAGACTTAATTCCTTTTTCTGTCAGGTGTGGAATAACTAAACTCCATATCATTCGATCTCCATCCTGGTAAGTCTTTTCTCCCCTAATAACTTGCTGGGGTAACCAGAAAAATGTCAACATCCAAGTTGTCAATGCTATATTATTATAAATCCCAGAATATGGTTCCGGATTCATATTCCCTAATTGTATGGCAAAGGCAATCGAAGCTTTAATATCAGAGATTGATTGATCTGTCATCTCTCTGAATTGATTTATAATAATTTCATGACGTAATACATGAGGGTCAGTAAATATGAATTTATACTCACGCTGATACTTGTAGTACAGTCTAACCTCATTTTGGAGATTTTCAAAGGATGGAAGCTGTCTACTTTTGCTGCGCTCTTTTTCTATATGATCCCACATGCGTTTGGCAATGGCTGCAAGCAATATGTCTTTATCCTTATAATGATAAGTTAAGTTACCCCTGCTCATTTTGAGCTCATTGGCTAACTCGTACAAAGATACAGAAGCATAGCCCCGTTTATTGAACAACGGAATGGCCTTTTCAATTATGACATCCTTCTTGGTAGACATAAGCTATCATCTGCGCGAAGTTAAAGTTATAAAATATTATTAGTCATTAATGACTAATAATATTGGCGCAACTGTAAAATAGCATTCATGAACATAATGTGACCAATCAGAAAATGTTCCGTCTAAATGGATAGTAATAGGATTTACTTTTTGGTTGATGCATAAACGAACTCTTGGGCAAGGGCTTTTTTAATACATCAGTTTATAAAACAGAATGACAGATTGGAGATGGTTATGTCTAAATGAACAGAAATAGAGTTTATTTTTTGGTTGATACATAAACGCCCTCATGATCGAGGGCCTTTTTTATTACATCATTTAGTACCAAACTTGTAAATGGTTTCAGAGGAGTATATTTCCCCTACATTTAATATAGTTGTTGGAAATTGCGGCTGATTAGGTGAATCTGGAAAATGCTGAGTTTCTAAACAAAATCCGCAATGCTGATCATAAGTGCTCTCCTTCTTTCCAATAACTCCATCTAAAAAATTACCTGTATACAATTGAACTCCAGGTTCTGTAGAGTATACTTCCATTGTTCTCCCGGAACCTACTGCATATACTTCAGATATCAATTTGAGTTGGCCAGAGTCTGAGCTGTCAATAACATAGTTATGATCATAGCCCTGACCTATAATGAGTTGTTCATGGTTATCCCGAATCCTCGCACCAATGGTGTTTGGAGATCTAAAATCAAAAGGGGTATTATCTACAGGAGCATATGTTCCTAGAGGAATCATATGCTCATCTACAGGATTATACGTATCAGCCAGAATAGTAAGCTCGTGATTCAAGACATCTCCAGAATTATGACCATTGAGATTAAAGTAGCTATGATTTGTCAGATTACAAATGGTCTTTCTATTAGTTGTACCACGATAAGTAAGCTTTAATTCATTATCGGTTGTCAACTCATATCTGACCATACAACTCAATATACCAGGGAACCCTTCCTCTCCATCTTGACTGTCATATGTCAGCTCTATCACATGATTATCGACGACTTTTGAAGTCCAAAGCTTCTTATCAAAGCCTTCGACCCCGCCATGCAATGAGTTAGGATCATCGTTAGGAGCTAATTTGAATAATTGCCCGTCAATAGAAAATGAAGCATTAGCTATACGATTACCATACCGTCCTACGAGCACACCAAAATATGGATGAGGATTCATGTAAGATTTCAAATCATCAAAACCTAATACAATATCATCTATGTCCCCATTAGAATCTGGGGTTCTTATGGAGGTAATAGTAGCACCAAATTCTATTATATCCACCTCAACTATTCCATTGGATAATGTAAACTTATGCACGCTCTGGTTATCATCTAATTCTCCAAATTTCGATTTAGTAATCATCACTTTTTGTTCAGGTACTGTATTGGGCTTTCCATTTCTGCACGAGGCGCTTAGTAACAATCCGATCAATATGATGGAATATGTACGTACTTCTAATAATCTAATACTTCTCAATATTTTATGACTTGGTCATTCTAAATTATAATTAGTTCTTAAAAGGGACGTGAAATAATCGTAAAATACAGTAGTGAAATAGACTAAAGTATAATCTGACTACATTAATTCGTCCATAGTATATACTAATTAGTCGTTACATCACTGGCTATCTCGTTGATATACAGTAGCTTAAGGAAATAAAATAATCGCCCAGGGCACTGATCAAATTAGATTGAACAAAGCAAGCTCATACATCGAAGAAAAACTGAGGCATGATCAAGTTGATTAACTACTATTGTCTCAAATCATAGGCTTTATAAAATCTGGAGTACGAACTAATGATACATCTAAAGTAGCCTGCTCAGAGATATCTGAGTTTGCATATATCAGAGATCATTTATTACCTGACCATGTTAAGGCACCTCAATCTACAGAACAATTAGATAAGGCGATAAAAGAGATATGTCACGAAATGGGTTCCTCTAATCACCATAAATTGAGGGAAGTATTTCAGTACTTACTCATAGAAATTCTTGGTTTATCAAACCAATATCTCAAAAATATAAAGCCTGAGGAACAAACAAACTCATCAACAAATAACGAATCTACAGACTCTAAAGAAAACCGTTTAGATCGGAATCATCAAAAAACATTAGCGCTACGCAGCGATAGCTGGTTTAGTACCTTTTCCGATCATAGATATGGCTACAATTGGAACGATACAGCATAAGATGACTGAAAAAATAGCTACAGAGTTTCCTCAAGCGAATTCACAATCATCAACATTCCGAATCATAAGTTCTATGATAGAAGGCTTGACATTCGTGGAGTTGGGCTTAATTACTAAAGCGGTATCCAAAAACATTCCAGTCCCAGGTAGCTTAATAGAAGGAGTTTCTACATCAGCCTATACCTATTACTCTAAGCACATTATAGGCGACATCTTCAAAGATCACTTCACATCAGGCCGCGATCTATCCATTGATCATACTACAATTGTAAGATGTGTAAATAGTATTGCAAAGCATTACATTCCTTAAATTTCCCTACTTCTTAATTATAGATTAATCTATTAGGTTTACTCGATGAGAGAAAGCCTAATAGATTAATCAATAATAAATGATCAGATCCTACACATAGAGATTAATAATCCACCTGTAAATGTTCTGTCAAGACAAGTTCGAAATGAGCTTTCTGCTCTATTTAGCAATTTGAAAGTCCGAACTAACATAAGAGTATTACTCATATCAGGATCCAATCAAGTGTTTTGTTGTGGGGATGATCTTAAAGAAGCTCATCAAAATCTTGTAATAGGAATAGATCATGTCAAACGGAGCTTATCTGAGTTCGGTGAACTCATGAAGCAGATTGAAACCTGTCATATTCCTACCATAGCACTTATAGATGGTTGGTGCATCGGCGGTGGATTAGAGTTAGCTTTATGTACCGATATCAGATTAGCGAGCCCTAATGCTAAGTTCAAAGGTGCAGGAGTCAATATTGGGCTCATGGCTTCTACTTACAGGCTACCAAAACTAATAGGTGTGGGTAAATCCAAAGAACTTCTTTTAACTGCACAAGTAATCAATGCTGAACAAGCCTTCGAAATCGGATTAATCAATCAGTTATCCAACGAAAAATCCACATTAGCCTTAGGGAAAGATATGGCACATACTATAGTTCAAAAAGCGCCATTATCTGTTATTGCTACCAAACAGTCATTGAATAATAGTTACCAATTGACAATGGCTGAAAATGAGGCTGTCAATAAGGCAATGTTGATGTCGTTAGCAGAATCTCAGGATTATGAGCGAGCGGTTTCAGCTTACATGAAGAAAGAAAAGCCAAGTTTCAATGGGAATTAATATTGAATAGCTGCTACTGCTTTGCCTAATTAATTCTGACATACAGTCTTTGGGTCGAGGTAACTTTAGGACCGTAGAATATAAACTATGGGAGCCTTAGATGGAATTAAGATTATAGAAATGGCAGGTTTAGGACCAGGGCCATTCGCTGGAATGTTATTAGCTGACATGGGTGCCGACATTATCGTCGTAGAACAAAAAAAGTCTTCAATAAGAATTCCTGACTGTAATCGTCGTGGCAAACGATCTATAGCTCTAAATCTAAAGGACGAAGATGATAAAGCTACCCTGTTCTCACTGATTAGAGAGGCAGATGTTTTATTCGAAGGTTTTAGACCTGGTGTAATGGAGCGATTAGGCTTAGGTCCAGATGTATGTCTATCTATGAATCCAAAACTAATATATGGGCGGATGACAGGCTGGGGGCAAAATGGACCACTATCTCATGCCGCTGGTCATGACATCAATTATATATCCCTAACAGGTGCTCTTCATGCCATAGGAGATTCGCAAGGGAAGCCCGTTCCTCCACTCAACTTAGTGGGTGATTATGGCGGCGGCGCTATGTTTTTAGTAACTGGAATATTAGCAGCCTATATAGAAGCTCAAAAATCTGGCAAAGGTCAAGTAATAGATGTAGCAATGACCGATGGTTCAGCACTGTTAATGTCCATATTTAACACGCTGGATCGTATAGGCACATGGAACCCAACCAGAGGACAGAATATGCTCGACGGTGGTGCACATTATTATAACACCTATGCTACCAAAGACAATAAGTTTATCTCAATTGGCGCTATTGAACCACAGTTTTACACACTGCTTAAGAATCTGGTTCATCTTGAAGAGGCAGAGTTTGGAGACCAGAATAATTCTAAGAATTGGCCTGAACAGAAAAAATCCCTCGAGAAGATATTTCTTACAAGGACTAGAGATGAATGGTGCGAAATTCTTGAAGGGACTGATGTATGTTTTGCCCCAATATTAGATTATAAAGAAGCTCAAGAACATCCACATAATATTCATCGGGAGACCTACATCGACGTTGATGGGTTCAAACAACCAGCACCAGCACCTAAATTCAGCAGAACTCCATCAAAAGTAGATTTCGGATCACAAATGGCAGGCGAAAATGGTCATGATATACTCAAGGATTGGTTAAACCAGTAAGGTTATATCTAATGGTAATCTGATATATCGATTGACTCAGAGCACATCATAAGATCATCAGCATCATTTGATGCTATTACTACGACTCGATTGGCAGCATACTTCAACAAAAGAGCCTTCAACCAAACCTTAGCATGAATATCGAGAAAAGAGCCAGGTTCATCAAGAAGTAGTATCTCAGTATCACTCATTATTGCCATAGCTAATAAAAGGCGCTGCCGCTGACCAGAAGATAATTCACTTAGCCTAGCATATTTACTAACAGGTAAATCTAACTGTTCAAAGAATTGAAATTCGTTCTGTTCATTGACGAATTCTTTAAAAGTAAAGTGCAGTTTCACTGCTTCAGAGACACTTAGTTGATCTAGACTTGACAAATAAGGACCTGCATAACTCACAATTTTATAAATGTCTGACCTGACAATCTCCTTACTATCTTTTTGGTAAATAACACTACCCTTCGAAGGTGATAAGAATCCGCTGATAATTTTTAACAGCGTCGACTTTCCTGAACCATTATGGCCTTGGACTGCATAAATCATATCTGACTTAAACTGATATGTAACATTCTTGAGAACCCAGTTATTAGTATACCTCTTAGACACTTTTTGCAATTCAATAATCATTGCCTCTATTTTGTCTAAAACCTCTAATCAATCCTTGCTTAGATGATTTGATAAACTGAACTATTTCAACTTTTTCATCAGACTCTGGTAATGCCACATCCATCTCTTCCAAGGCTATAGAGATATTCTTGTATTTGACGAAAAGCACCCTATAAAGATCTTTAATTCGATTGATTCTATCCACTGAGAACCCACGCCTCCTCAAACCCACAGAGTTGATCCCTACATATGACAGTGGCTCTCGTGCGACTTTTATATAAGGCGGAACATCCTTACGAACCAAGGTTCCACCAGCAATAAATGAGGACTCTCCAATACTAACAAACTGTTGCACCGCTGTCATCCCTCCAATAATAGCATAAGCATCTATCTCTACATGTCCAGCTAAGTTCACGTTATTAGCAATAATGGCATGAGATCCGATCACACAATCGTGGGCAACATGGACGTATGCCATAATTAGTGCATGATCATTAATTCTTGTTTCACCCGAAGCAGCAGTTCCTTTGTTAATCGTGCAATATTCCCTAATCGATACATTACTTCTTATAACCAGTTTAGTATCCTCACCCTTATACTTAAGATCTTGTGGTACACTTCCGACTATGGCCCCCTGAAATATATGTGTATCCTTTCCGATAATGGTCCCATCCATGATATTAGCATGGGCATGTATCTCACATCCATCTCCTATCTGAACGTCTCCATGAATTATGGCATATGGACCAATACTAACATTAACTCCTATCTGTGCTCGCTTATCAACAACTGCCAGATTACTAATCGCCATTTATAACTTAGTTCTGTCTACGATTTGGGCTGTGAGATCTCCTTCAGAAGCAACCTGGTCCCCCACATAGGTTGTCCCTTTCATCTGTACAATTCCTCTCCGAATCGGCGCTGATAATTCCATTTTGAGTATCAGAGTGTCTCCTGGCAACACTTTTCTTTTGAACTTGACATTATCCATTTTCAGGAAGTAAGTATCCCAATCAGATGGATTATCTACTGTACTTAGAGCTAATATTCCTCCTGTTTGTGCCAATGCCTCCATCTGAAGCACCCCTGGAAATACTGGGTTGCCAGGAAAATGACCCATGAAGAAATTTTCATTGAAGGTTATATTCTTGATTCCAACAACTCGATTCTCTTCAAGCTTAATAATCTTGTCAACCATTAAGAATGGATACCTATGTGGTAAATAAGACTTTACTTGTTCAGTATTAAAAACGGGTTCTTGAGTCGGATCATAACTCGGTACTCCGGCTACCTTCTTCTGTTTCAGATAAACCTCTTTCAAGAGTTTACCAAATGCCACATTGGCTTTATGACCAGGCTTTTTAGCTATTATTTTTGCTTTTAGAGTCACTCCAATCAGGGCCAAATCACCAACTAAATCCAATAGTTTGTGTCGAGAGAGTTCATTGGGAAAATGTAATACAGGACCGTTATTAACGACATTTAGGATTTGGTCTATATTATCGAGATCTAATTGATCTAGGGCAGTTCTAAAGTCTTCATCAGTTGCTTCGTCCGACTTAAGAATAATAGCATTATCTATGTTGCCACCTTTGATCAAACCAGCTTTAGCTAAATGAATTACCTCATCAGTGAACACATACGTTCTTGCTGAAGCAACATCACTAACAAAGTTTGTCGTTCCATTGAACGATGCATGACGGTCTCCTATATACTGATCATATTCTAAGACAGTCTCTATGACTAACTCTTCCGAAGGTATAGCTATATACTCTGCTCCTGTATCGGGATCTTTATATTCGACCATTTTGTTCAATACAAACTCTGCCCGATCTTTATCTAAATCAGTCAATAAAGGAAGTAGTGAATCACAAAATGGCTTTGCACTTCCATCTAATATTGGAATCTCAGGACCACTCACTTTGATTAACACATCAGAAATATCTAAAGCATAAAGTGCTGCAAGTAAATGTTCTACAGTGCCAATCGTGGAAATTCCATTGGAAAGTGTCGTGCTACGATTGGTATCTGATACAAACTTCAGATCGCATTTAATAGGAGCAGCATCTACTATATCCTCACGTATCAGTTTGATGCCATGGCCTGCTTCTGCCACCTCTACGGTAACTTCACATCCTAATCCAGAATGTAGTCCAAATCCAGACCAACTAACCGCCTTCGATATGGTTTTATGCTTCATATTTAGCCTAACCCAGTGTCATAAGTTATTACGCAAAGTTATAGTTTATTGGACAGCTTAAGAATTAGAATTGCTCTTGATTCTTTCTTCCAAATTTTTCAAACGCTTTTCTATACTTGGTAATTTCCTAAATAACGAAAATGACCTCAAATAATCCCAATATTTTATTGCTGGGTAACCATACCATTTTTCTTGAAGTTCTGTTATTGATGAAGCAACTCCCGATTGCGCTTGTATTCTGCTACCAGGGGCAATCTTAATGTGTCCAACGACCCCCACTTGGCCCCCTAATTGAGCATAAGCACCTATAACTGAACTCCCCGAGATGCCAGACTGTGCAGCTATTGCTACTCCTTCTTCAATGACAACATTGTGAGCTATGTGTATTAGATTATCAAGCTTAGCACCTTTTTTTATAATGGTATCATTAATAGTTCCTCTGTCGATACAACAATTAGAACCTATATGCACATCATCTTCTATCATGATTGAACCTACATGTTTAATCTTATGATAACCCTGATCAAAATAGTAGCCAAAACCATCTCCACCTATAACCGTATTAGCTTTGACATGGACTCGATCTCCTATATGAGTACCAGCATATATTTTTACACCATCACCTATGACACATCCAGAACCAATGATGACTCCTGAATCAATCACTACATGTCTACCGATGAACGTCGAATCACCAATCTTAGCATCATCAGCAATGATAGTGTACCCCCCAACTTCATCTCGACCTTCTGCACTTCGATTATCATATAAGAGTGACTTAACCTCTTCTACTGCTTTCCTCACATCAGGCACCTTAATACATGCAACGCCATCATACACCTGTGAATCTGAAGAAATTAGCACAGCCTGAATTAAATGAGAGAGTCGTTCTTGTTGCTGATTCTCTGATGGCAATATAAAAGCTAATGCATCACTAAGAGGATGATCAAGAGTACATAGTCGAGTTATTTCAATCTCACTATCGCCGATGATTTCACCATCTAATTTTTGAGCTATGTCTAAAACTTTAAGAATAGGAATTACATTTATGATCCAAACTTATTGCTAATGCAGTAAGTAATATATCGCCGCAAAATAGTCAAAATACACATGCTTCACTTAGAACATAAGGACCTTAAAAAAAATTATACTGATTGGAGATGGAGTGCTTATCCAACCTTCAAAAGAAAATCATAAAAAAGCCAGCGCTCTCTATCTTCCTCAAGGGATACATAACCAAGAAGAGCTATAAACAGGATACGTAATGAAGGTAGGACCAGGATACCCTATTCCAGCAATTCAAGATATAGATGAAACTTGGAAAGAAAAAATAGAGCAAGTCACTCATGTTATTATTCAAACTCAAACTGGAGACTTAGCGATTTATCTCCAAAAAAGTAGATATGAAATGATCTTTAATAAAGAAAGTTACGTAGTCGTGCCTAACTCAGCTCGTGTTCTATTGATCAGAGAAGATTTAGAGATATAATAAGCAGGGTACCTTCAAAAAAGATAATCGATTTTTGAGATGACCTTCCCTACTATTACCTTATAATCAATATTTTTTCAATCTTATCTCCTGCTCTGATATCATCAATAACATCAAGCCCCTCGGTTACTTTTCCAAAACAAGTATGATTCCTGTCTAAGTGAGAGGTATTATTACGACTATGACAAATAAAAAATTGTGATCCACCTGTATTTCTTCCAGCATGTGCCATTGACAGCACTCCACGATCGTGATATTGATTATCACCGTCCAATTCACAATCAATCTGATATCCAGGACCACCTGCCCCAGTTCCATTAGGGCAACCTCCTTGAATCACAAAATCCGGAATCACTCTATGAAAAGTTAAACCATCATAGTAACCCTTCTTTGATAAGGTCACAAAGTTCTCTACAGTATTAGGAGCATCCTCAGAATAGAATTCAATTTTCATCAACCCTTTCTCTGTGTATATTTCAGCTATCATAATTTTCAATAAGGCTGTGAATTAACAATTTTTCTTGGAATGAATTCAGATTTTCAGCTTCAAATCCGTAATATTTTTGTCCTATCACAGACCTCTGTAATTCAAAGCCTGGATTATACATTTCAACATTTACAAGTAAAGTTTAATTAATTACTGCAATTACTTTCACGTCACATTCTACATCATGATATTAACTCGTATAATAGCAGTAATAATTATTTACATAGCTTTTGCTATAAATAGCTCGATTGGACAATCTACTATTTTAGAAAATTTCGTTCAGCAAGCTCTTAAAGACAATCTCACTCTTAGATAAAATGACTTAAACATTGAGAAACAATTGACCCTAATTCAACAAGCAAACAAGCTGTGGGATCCACAATTAAATATGAATACAAGCTATCTTTTAGCTCAGGGGGTACGAGTAATCATCTTTCCTATTGGTGATTTATTCAATTCCACATACGAAGACATCAACAGGATAAGTGGGACGAATTCATTTCCTACTGATTTAGATATTGAAGAAATCCAACTGACCCCTAACAACTTCTTAGACGCTCAACTTAGCCTGAGCAAACCTCTAAATAACAGTAACATTTAATTCAATCAAAAAATACAAAAGGAGATTCTAAAGTTGAAAAGCTTGGAAAAAGAATTATCAAAAAGGGAAATAATATCAAGTATAAACAGCTTATTACAACCTACTAAAGAGTCATTTAGTTGAAAAGATACTAGCAGAAAATTAATCTCTACTTTCTGAGTTATTAGAATTCAATAAAACATTAGTCAAGTACGATAAAGCCACGACTGAAATCGTTAGTGATGCTAAGTATCAACTATCCTCATTAGAGCAATAATTTGCTTCAATCAATGAGCAAAAAGTCATTGCTGAGTCCTATTTCAATCTTTTATTAAATCGACCGTTAGAAATGATGGTAGTAATTGATTATTCAATAGTTGAATCCTTAAGAATTATTGAAAATAGTTTACCAGATTATGTATCCCAAGGGCAAAGCCAGCGAACAGAATTCAATCAATTAAATACAGCATCAACCATAAATCTTCTCAACCTAGAGCGAATAGATGGCGAAAAGAAACCAATATTGGGAGTAACTGCCGGGGTTGGATTAATACATCAATGCTTTTACGGAGGGGATATTTTGACCATATATGCCTTACTTACGCCCTTCTTATTACCATTCAATCGGCTTAATGCCAAGTGGATCATAGCTATGTGCATCCTTTGCTTTGGAAGTGCTTTTAAGCTATTGTCGCATACTATATGGGGTGATGGGCTCATTCTGGCCCCTCATTCCTTTATGGACTTTGATAATGAATGGATCTCAAGCTATGTAGGCTCATTACAGAATGGGACAATCTCAAAGATTGCACAATCCAATCTGGGCTATGGTATGAAAACAAAGATGGACTTTCAGCTCGGCTTCATGGGTAGGTTCTATTATACCTTTGGATATTTCTTAATAGGTATATTATTAGGTCGCAGTGGCATCTTTAAAAACACAGATATATTTAAAGACTACAGAAAAAAGGCACTGATGTATATAGGAGTCCTGATTGTCATCTCTATTGCTCTCACAGCTATATTTTTTATTCATGCAGAACAGCCAATCGATTGGGAAACTTGGCTACCAGTATTAGGACTAAATTTTTCTGATTGGCTCAATATCTCCATTACTGCTCTGGTACTCATCGGATTTATCTCGTGGTATAGAACAGACAAGGGTGAACAAATGCTTAACAGTTTTGCTCCATATGGACGTATGGCTCTGACAAATTATTTGCTTCAATCGATTATAGGGACTTTCATATTTGTTAACTGGAGATTAGGATTATTCGCTACCCTAAGGACCTACCAACTGTTCTTAATAGCCATGGTGATCATAACGACACAAATGTACCTAACAAGCTATGGTTACAACACTTCAGATGTGGACCATTGGAATGAGCTTGGATAAGTCTAACTTATATGAAGGTTCAAAAGTTAAAGAAGTAGAAAACAATCAACACTTACTTTCTAAGATCCCTTTGAGGATCTCAATCGTAATAAGATAAGTTGGAACTACGCCATCAAGACCCAGACTACCGGAGGCTAATGTGCTTCCTGTATGAAGGGGGTTATCTGATGCATAGTAAGCATACCTTACTTGAACATCAGGTGTAATTGACTTTCTAATCTTACTATTTGCCTGTATGGCTTTTTGATAGTGTGCACCTTCCATCTCGAGTCCGATTGCTGCCCATGACGACTTGTGGAAGTACCTCAGAATATCTTGATTTTGTAAAGAGGTGCCTAATACGGTAATCATATTACCCTCGAAGACGTCCACCTCGATATCTCTGAAGTTATCAATGCCTAATTCATTAGTAAATGGATAGTTGTCACCCCTACCTTCAATCACATGGGCCGTAGGAATCATAATATCTCCTTTCTTACCTGAAAGGGTTCCTGCCTTACCCATGATGTTAATAGACTTAATATTCATAGGAATCTTAGTCTCATCCAATTCTAATGGCTTAAGCAATTCATCCATAGTCTCATAAGCTTGCTCACCAAAAGCATAGTCCATTACAATGATTACAGGAGCTTGGCTACTTGTACATATATCTGCACAATTAACATTCTCCTTTAGGAAGCTCATATTCTTATCATCTAAGTCAAATATCTGTACAGATAAGTTCGTACCCGTTTGATCCTTAAGCTCATACATCCCATTAGACAAGGCATATTGCTTAACTCTTTTACGCAGATCTTGATTGTTATCATCACTCAGGTCATGCGCCACCTCCATAGATGCTTGATCCTTTGTAGAGGAGGAACCAAGTGCTTGTCGTGCAAAAACCAGATTCATCACACTATGCATATTAGCACTAATCACATGAACAGGTCTACCTAATAGACCTTTGGACTTCAAAAACATCTTAATATTCGTAGCCCACTTTTCTCCATAAATATGATGACCTAACATACTCACTAAGGCACTCGACATGCTAATCTCTCGATCATTTTTGTCAATAGATTCTTCTATACTCAACTTACCCATTGAGTAAACTATTTTGAATAGGTTATTAACATCTTTAGCCGCACCAAAGCGTTTATAGGCTTGAGCAGTCTCATCATATGTTCGGCCTAGTAACATACTCATATAGGTAAGTCCAACTTCAATGTCTATTTCCTCTTCACTCTCAGATTTCAGATTATTAACAATCTTCTTTATGGATTTCCAAGCTCGATTGGCATTCCCTCGTGAGTCAAGGGCATTCTTACCAATCTTTTCAGCTTCATTATATAAAAAGGTAAGATGGGTTAAGATGTCATAGACGTCACTATTGCCTCTAGTCATCTCCACATACATCTGTTGATCATCAATGCGGTAGCAGTTACGTCTACGTTTAGCAGGTATCAGAGGTTCGAATGTTGAGTTTTCAAGCCCTTCTCTGCTGATTAGCTTGATATAACAACATTCTTCTATTCCTTCTGGCAAACGCTCAAATACATATAGAAGACCATCTAACTCAACCCTAAGTGGATCATTGATCGATCCATAGATCTCTGGATTCAACTCTAATAAAGATTCGATCATGGCAGATCCAGATCTACCTCGAGGCTTATATTTCCCACGCTGTATAAGGTGCCTCATTTCTATATAAAGACGGTCAATAGCAGCTCTGGAAATATGGGCTCGGGAGGGTTGGGTGATCTTCATAGGCAAAATTATTGCAAGAGTAACACCAATGCTTGCTCATAGATTCCATCGGAATCGAAAACTTTTTGATCTATTCAACGATGAGGGATTGAGTTGAAACAGGTTCTTCACCTGCAAACTCTACATAATATAAGCCGGAATTTAAGCTCGCAGTTTGCAGAACATGTATGATTTGTGGTCGATCTAATCTATAAATGATTCGTCCAGTAGCATCATATATACGGATATCAGACAATCTATGTCCATCTGTTATTTGGACACCCATTCAATTGTTGGATTGGGCCAGATATGGATGTTAGGGCTAGCTGACGATTGGAATAAAGGAACCTCCTGAGATGCATTGACTATAAACTCATCAAAATATGTGATCACTATTGGCGGATGCATCAAGGCTTATCCTAAATTGTATCGAATACCCAGAGACTTCAATTCTGTCGTAGTGGTAGCTTTGATTCAAGTAATTATAAAAATCACTTCGCCCCATTAAATTTGCTAATGTAGTCCATGAACTTAAATAGGTCCTATAATCAAGATTGAAACGTTCACCATATTCAACACTCCATGCATATATTATGAAAGAAATATCGATGGAATCAGAGCCATTTAGATCAATCCATGGAGACAGAGTTGAATTGTTATCCATATCATCCCTTAGTCTGATTGATCCACTTCCTTCTGGAGATCACTTACCTTGATACCATTTAGCGTCGTCATTGCTGACCTCCCAAGCATCCAGTCCCTCCTCAAAATAAAAGGCAACCAAAGTGTCATCAGGCATTACTGTTGAGAGGGTTCTAACAGATATTGTATCACTTAATGCAACTATAGTTGAGTCGATGTATCCAACCAGTGAAATATCATAGAGGGAATCATCATTAAGTTCTATAAAGATGAAATTAGAATCTACAGTAGTTGAATATTATTGATTGTTTAATTCAACCGAATAGAGGACAGAGTCTAATCCATTAATTGGATTCCACGTTATCATTATGGTACTTTCGGTAACATCTAATACAAGAAGCTTAATTGATGAAATAGTATCTACTATGTTCGTTTCGTCTATATATACATCACCTACTCCAACGGCATACCAAGCATTAGTCGTAGCGATTACCTGCATACTTCCATCTCCATAAATCTCTCAAGCTGCAATTATGGAACCTTCTCGGGCATCAACAAAACCAGCAGTACTCCAAAGATATTCAGTAAGGTTTTTATAGGCTATGGTTGCTGCAGCATTGGCTGAGATTGCCATAACCTCGTAGCTATCTCCGTTATCATTGACTCCTTGTCCACCATTAGCTAACAAATAGAATCACTTGTTTTGAATAGAAGAGTTAGTATGAACGCCACAATAATTATTTATGCGATTAGGAGAGCCACATTCTGTGATAATCCAAAAATCACCCTGATAAGTATCTGGGAGATTCACACTCGTAGGATTACTAAAGCTTCTAAATCTTACACGACTGAATAATCTAACTTGACTCCCTGGTTCCCAATCGCATTTACCTTTGGCAAAATATTCTATTATCTCACCGAACATATTCGCAAAAAGACTCATTCAATGCACCGGATTTACCAGAATACCTAAGATCAGCAGTATAATTCACAATACCATGAGTAAATTTGTGAGCTACAATATCTATTCTTGACATATCTCAATAATGTATTTCATCTCCTCCACCTCCGACTATATTACCTTGTGACCAAAATGCCATATTACTATTATCCCCATAGTTAATATAGGACTGAACTATCGCTCCCTCATTATCAAAAGATTCTCGACCATGACGCATAGAAAAATAATCCAAAGTCACCCCTATGGCGTAATGTGCTTGTACAGCATCTTGTTTCTCAACCAGAATACGATTACTAATGGAAATACCATTTCTCGAATTCATATCAACCGAGGTAGCAAGATCAAATGTTCTATGATCCAATACCTCATGATTAAGAGAATAAATACCACTATTTCTGGGAACGTCCATAATTACTGTGCCATCGTAAATAGAACGGGCAAATACAGGTTGTCCATGAGTTACAGCTATAGATTCTTCTCCTATGACCTTACCAGTTATACCTGTTATATGAGCAATTTGACTCTTCACAATATTTAGAGCGTGAAGAGTGATCTCATATATTGGTTGTATTTCTCCATTTACTGGTAGCAACATCTTTCGGACATCGTGCTTAAATAACTCTCTTTAAAAAGTCATCATTTTTATATAACTCTGTGATATCGTCATAGCTGAATACAAATGATTCATAGTAGTTATCAAACATGCATAAAGTCCCTCCATATCCATAAATGTTGAAGGTCACTGTACTATACTTGACAGGGATACCATCGTAGAAATGCTGATAGCGTTGATCTACACATGACCTGTCGTCCGTAACTCATGCCAAGCATTCAATTTAAGATGCCTTAGCAATTGTTGCTTAGAGGAAGACTTAGTAGAAGCTTGATTTTATCGAATCCTTTAAGAATAGTGTAAGCTACTTCTCCATGTGCACTCAAGCTCAAACTCATAATTAAGATGGAGATCGATACGATTAAGTTTTTCATTTGTTTCGCCAACGCTAAGTCTATTATTATTGAATATAATCCCCAAAAAAACATATTAATAAATTATTTAATATACTTTACTCACTATCCTTCCACCTAAATTAAGAACAAAATGCTACTGACTCCTCCAACTCCAAAGATATTGAGTCAAAATCCTCATAAGTGGGAATAATTTGACGAAATTTTGAAACCTTGATTTAGCGTGACTACTTTTCAGCAGAAACTTTAAAACACCCACTTTGCGTCTCGTCATGTGTTTGTCTGAATTTATTAATTACATCATTAATCGTTAAACACATGGCCCTATTATAAAAAGCGTACATCTCTATTGTAGAATATTTACTTTCGCTACACTTCAACCAAGTGAGTATATATGGTTTGGATTCTTTTCATTGGCATGATCATCATTTTCTTGGCCATTGACTTAGGTATTTTTAACCGAGATGCACATATCATATCTGTCAAAGAAGCTTCAATTTGGACTACTATATGGGTCACAGTAGCCCTTTCCTTCTCAGGAGTGATATACTATCTATACACCGAGGGATTGGTAGATAACCCTGACATGCTAAGTCCAACTGATGCGTCACTCAAGTATGTTACAGGTTATCTCATAGAGTTATCGCTTAGTATTGATAACATTTTTGTCATAGCTGTGATATTCGCATCTTTCCAGATACCACTTGAGGCTCAACACCGTGTTCTTTTCTGGGGAATTATTGGAGCAATTGTATTCAGAGCTTTGATGATAGTTTTTGGCGTAGTGCTCATCAATCAGTTTAGCTGGATGATTTATGTATTCGGGCTATTCCTTCTCTTCACCGCATATAATATGCTGACCTCCAAGGATGAAGAGTTTGATCCAGGAAATTCATTTGTCTTTCAACAGATCAGAAAAGTAATTCCGATCACAAATACCATCGAGGGTGAGAAGTTCTTCATTAGAAAGAAACACATGCTTGCTGCTACACCGCTTTTCGTGGCTATGATTGTAATTGAAGTTACAGACATCATATTTGCCTTGGACAGCATTCCAGCTATTTTGGCAATTACTTCAGATCCCTTCTTAGTATTCACATCCAATATATTGGCTATAATGGGTTTAAGGTCTATGTACTTTTTCCTATCTAATATGCTTCAAAAATTCCACTATCTCGAATATAGTTTAGTGGCCATATTAACTTTCGTTGGATTGAAAATGCTGGCCCTCCACTATATAAACTTACCAGAATGGGCTTCATTAGGCTTCATAGTCTTGGCTCTATGCTTAGGAATATTAGCATCACTGAAAAATCCTGCACAGGAGTAAGAACCTATTCTATAGAGCTTCATTGATTCGCTTGAGTTCTAACCTCCTCTATTTCTGAAATGCTCGTTGGAATATCTATACCTAATTTCTGAGCTCCATTGCTATCTATGTAGAAATCATCCTCTAAACGTATTCCCCCAAAGTCCCTCCATTTACCTAAATCATTGTAGTTTATAAACTCTTTATGTTTACCCTCACTCGAACGCAGATCAATTAGATCTGGAATGATATAGATACCAGGTTCAATAGTAATACAGAACCCTTCCTTAAGCTCTTTACCTAATCGAAGAGATTTAAATCCAAAGTCATTTCTCTTCTTTAAAGATTTAGTATATCCAATATATTCCTCTCCAAAGTTCTCCATATCATGAACATCGAGGCCGATCATAT
>CACLQQ010000042.1 GCA_902609095.1 uncultured Bacteroidota bacterium
TAAAGGTGTTATAAAATCAGATGATGTAGATGAGCTTGAAGGGTTAGAAATATCGGTTAATGACAATGGAATTAACCGAAGAGTAATAATTGATCAAGGAGTTGAATTTTCAGTTTCTATACCAATTGACCGACCAGTAGAACTGCAATTTGAAGCAAAAGATCATTTTCCAGTTGTCAAGACTCTTAGGCTTAGTCGTAGAGCTAGGGTCGATAATGTGACTATACCCATTGTAAGAATGAAAGCCAATGCTGTTGTGAACCTTGATGTTCAGTTTTTTGGCGGTAGGAGTATCATTACCCCAAGTTATATGGGTTCATTAGGGACCTTGGCTTCTGTAATGAGTAAAAGTACAGATATATGTCTTGAGCTCGCAGGGCATATCAATCAACCAGGTGATATCGTTGATGACAGGATGCATAGAAGTTATGGTTTATCTATAGCTCGGGCAATTGTCATTTACGATTATCTTACAGAGTCCGGTATTGATAAGGACAGGCTTTTAGCTCGGGGTCATAGCAATAGTCAAATGAAGTACCCAAATGCAACATCTGAAGAACAAGCAAGTGCTAACAGACGAGTAGAGGCTCGAGTAATATCATGTGATAGTACTCGGATTATTCCAAATGATTTCTTTAAAGATATGGGTCAGTTTCGGCCTATTGAATAGGATTAGATTTTGCTAACCTTCTATTTTATGCCAATATCTCATCAGGCCAGCTACACACATATCGCTCGGGTTAGCAGCCTCATAGGCATTAGCATCTTTTTTTGACATACCATGAGAGGTGAGATATTTATTCACAAACTCTGTAAAGTCAGTTATCAATACTTGTGCTGAGTCACCTCGCTCATAATAAGGCTTGATGAAGGAGCTGTAAGCCGATAGGCTTTCTCTCAAAAGCTTGATATGCGACTTAAGAGAGGTGACCTTGCCATAGTGCGTTAAGTAATATGTTCCTACTGGTTCGAGACTTTCGATAACTTGAAGTGAGGCTTCCCAATCCTCAATATTAATATCGGGTGGAGGACATGGCGGGATGACTGGTCCATCATTAATACATACTCCTGCTACGTCACCTGTGAATAAATCCATTCCTATTTGCCATGCGATATGATGCTTGGCATGTCCCGGAGTATGCCAAGCCTTGATTTCTACCTGATCAATTCTTATGCTTTCACCATGTTTCACGGTAGTTAGCCGATCAGCTGGTATCGCCTTGAGTGTGCCCCAGAGGAAGTCCATTTTCTCCTTATAGATAATCTTGGCAGAGGCTAATAACTTAGACGGATCATGGACATGTTTGTAGCCGAATGGGTGCAGATAGATTTGTGCCCCATGTTCTGCAAAACACCATGCTGCTCCAGCGTGGTCGAGATGGATATGTGTTATGAAGACATGTTTAATATCTTTTTTTTGATATCCATGCTTATTAATTGCTTTTAATAAAGTGTCAAGGGTACTGTGTGGGCCTGTCTCAATAAGTATAGGTCCGATTTCCGTCACCACTAAAAATGCAGCAATCCCATTTGGATGTCCTAAGAAGTTTAAGTCTATGGTATGTATTGCATGGCTCACCAGCGTTGTCTTGGATCAATATTTTTTTTCCGGTTTCCTAACATGTTGAATTCCTCAATGTTGACAGGTTTGAACACTACTTTTGCCGAAGCTGGATATTTCTTAAGTTGCGACTTCGGTCTGGTTGGTCTCGGTGTAAAACCTCCTCCACAATTGGGGTATACATTCTCAAAAATCTCATCAACACATACAATATAAAAATGTACACTCATAGGTGCATATCATCGCCTCTGCACTATTATTAGGCGGTGGTTTATCACAATTTTCGCATGATGGTCTGAGTTCAAGCATAGAGATTGTAAATAGAACTATAATTTAAAGGAAATGTGTTCTGTTGAGTGAATAATATTTGACGATTGTGGCATAGCTCCTGATTAGTAGACGTACCTTTGCAGTACAAAATTGTGATTTAAATGACTCATTTCATAGCACCTTCTTTGTTAGCTGCTGATTTCGCTTATCTTCATCGAGATATTGAGCTGATTAATGGAAGTGACGCTGACTGGTTACATATCGATGTCATGGATGGCATATTTGTTCCGATTGTCAGCTTTGGTCAGGTTCTTATGCCTTTTATCAATCGATCCAGTAGCAAGCCTTTGGACGTGCATTTGATGATTGAGCAGCCTGAGAGATATGTAGAGCAATTCGTTGATTTAGGAGCATCAGTGGTAAGTGTACATTACGAGGCGACCAAGCATCTCCACAGAACCATAAAGTTGATTAAATCTAAGGGGGCGCAGGCTGGCGTTGCCTTGAATCCTCATACACCAGTTGAATTATTGCATGATATACTCGAGGATATTGATCTTGTGGTCATAATGAGTGTTAATCCCGGATTTGGCGGTCAAAAGTTTATTTATCAGACCTTACCTAAGATTAAGCGGCTCAAGGAGATGATCATCAATATCAATTCAAATGCTAAAATTGAGATTGATGGTGGAGTGAGTTTAGCGAATGCTGAGGAGCTACTGAAGGCAGGGGCTGATGTCTTAGTAGCTGGCAGTAGTGTATTCAAGGCCGAAGATCCCGTTGCCACTATCACTGCGTTGAAATCAATTGAAAAGCTGAAGACTTACTAATGTTAATTCGTCTTTTTGTCATTATACTGACTCTATCATCGAGGGTTTCCTTATTTGGACAAACTACTTTCATTGGAGTAATTTCGGATATTAATTCTTCTTTTCCGATAGAGTTGGTGACAGTATTCATTGATGGAGAAAACAATCCCGTAGAGTCCGATGCTATGGGAAGGTATACATTAACAACTGATCGTACTGGCAGTGCTCGGTTAGTATTTATAAGATTGGGATATGAAGAGGCGAGATTAGTTGTAGCACTAAACCAGCGCTCTACTAAACTCAATGTACAACTTGTTCCGGTAGATGCAGATATAGATGTCACTATTACAGAGAGTAGGGTGGCTCAGTTTGATATGGTAAGTGAGAATACGGAGGCGATTAAGCTACTCCCATCTACTACAGGAAATATTGAGAGTGTATTACCTCACATAGCATTGGGGGCTCGCTCCGGTTCTGGTGGAGAGTTGACCTCCCAGTATAATGTAAGGGGAGGTAACTATGATGAAAATTTGGTTTATGTTAATGACTTTGAGGTATTCAGGCCTCAATTGATTAGGGCGGGGCAGCAAGAGGGATTATCATTTCCTAATGTAGATTTGATGAGGGATCTTTCATTTTCATCTGGTGGTTATGAGTCTCGCTATGGAGATCGTATGTCCTCTGTTTTGGATATCAAGTACAAGAGGCCGGAAGAGTTTCATGGCTCTGTATCAGGTAGTCTTCTTGGGGGAAGTGCCCATATAGAAGGAAGTAAAAAGGTTGGAGGATCAGACTATCAGAAGATTAGATACTTAGTCGGTGCTCGTTATAAGACTAATAGGTATCTCTTAGGGTCATTGGATACCCAAGGCGAGTATAATCCTGATTTTGCAGATATCCAGACTTATCTCACCTATGATGTAACTAAGGATATTCAGATAGGCTTCTTAGGGAATTATAATAGCAGTGTA
Source organism: uncultured Bacteroidota bacterium (assembly GCA_902609095.1). Taxonomy (GTDB): domain Bacteria; phylum Bacteroidota; class Bacteroidia; order Chitinophagales; family Saprospiraceae; genus GYS-P2D. The sequence continues at coordinate 3,612 of CACLQQ010000042.1, forward strand.
TTTAGCTTTGTGCCACGAACTCGTTCTACAGCATTAGGCCTAATTGATCAGTCTCTGCAATTAACTACTATTTTTGAAGGTGGGGAGGACGACTCATTTAGAATAGGTATGGTTGGAGGTAGTATTACCTATATACCGGATCGTGATAAGAATCCGATGTTTCTCAAGTTATTGGCTTCTACCTACAGAGGTATTGAGATTGAAAATATTGATATTAGGGGATTCTATAGATTGAGTCAAGTAAAAAGTGATATCAATAGTGAAAACTTTGGCGCAGAGGTTGCCGTATTAGGTACCGGAACAGAACACGATTTTAGTCGCAATAGGCTAATTAATATGATCAGTAACGTCCAGTTAAAAGGAGGGATAGAGTTTCAGGATTCTGATAATGATGAAAAGTCTCACTTTATACAATATGGTGTTAAGTTTCAGTCAGAGCTATTCGATGATCGGTTAAATGAATGGGAGCGCTTAGATTCAGCGGGCTACTCACTGCCTTTTAGTGATACACAAGTATTGATAAGTAGTGTGCTCAAGTCTGAGAATGAAATTAGGTCAACTAAAATAACGGTTTACCTTCAGGATACCTATAGCTCATTTAGAGAGGGAAGGTCCGATCTTAGTTTAACAGTTGGAGGTAGATTTAGCTATTGGGATTTACCAGGAGTGTTCAACGTTAGCCCTCGAGCACAGTTATTATTTAAGCCTATAGGTAAGGGCCAGTCTACGACATATAAGCTTGCAACGGGCATATATTATCAGACTCCATTCTATCGAGAGCTACGCCGGCCCGTTGGTTCGATTAATGATAATATTCGACCGCAACGATCATTTCATCTTGTTGGTGGTATAACAAAGCATTTCAAATGGTCGCAGCTCAGTGATAAACCGTTTCGATTTATTGCTGAGGCATATTATAAAGCTTTTAGTGATTTAATAAGCTATGACGTTGACAATGTTAGGCTGCGCTATAGTGGAGAGAATGATGCCTCCGGATCTGCTGTTGGTTTTGATTTGAGGCTAAATGGAGAATTTGTTTCAGGGGCTGAATCGTGGTTTAACCTATCATTCCTTAGAGCTAGAGAATCTCTAAATGATGTTCAGCATCAGCGACTCACACCAGATGGCGAAGTATTATTAGTTGAGGAGGTTCCGAGACCGTCTGATCAAGCCTTTAATATGTCGATTTATTTTCAAGACTACTTGCCTGCAAATGAAAATATCAGAGTTTTTTTAAATCTGCAATTCGGAACAGGATTGCCATTTGGTTTGCCACAAGCCAATGGAGAGTTCAGAAATATTTTCCGTTTCACGGCGTACAGAAGGGTAGATATGGGTTTTGGCTTTCAGTTGTGGAAGGGCGAATGGAGAGACCGTAAGCCAAATCATATCTTTAGAACATTTGATAATGCTTGGATCAATCTAGAGGTTTTTAATCTTATGGCTGTTCAGAATCAAACTTCTAATACTTGGATTAGGACTGTATTTGGTCAACAATTTGCGGTTCCTGATAATCTTACTAATCGCAGGGTCAATTTAAGATTCAGAATGGAATTCTAATCATATAGGACGAATTATATGTATTGTAAATACTTAATTTACAAAATGATATTCTGAAATAAAAAAAAATAAAACTATACTACATTCGCTTCAGTCAATAATCATTAACTCGTCACGAGTTTTAATTGCTTGACCTTTGACAGTCAACCAGTATTTTTCGCTTTAAGTCATATTGATGCAAAATTCATTTCTGCGTTTTAACATGGGAGATCATGTTAGCAATAGGCTTATTAAAATTTTTGGCTACGGATCCACCTTACCTAATGAAGGCAGAGAGGGATTTATTCTTTGCGGCTGAATCTTAATTGTAATTCCTATCGCTCGTTTTGGAAATAACAAAGGTGAATAGCTATAAAGCTCATCACAACAAGAAATTGAGAAATAATAATATCGAGACTTTTGCTCAGCTAAGGGAAACACTTCAAGTGGTTGTAGATACCGAATGACGAAATTATTGAATCATAAGCCAGCTACATGTTTGTGGGCCTTAGCTGCTTCTTTTATTTAAGGAATTCTTGTGTTGAATGAACTTGTGCGAATTCATACTTTGGATTAGACAAGGAAATCTGATTTACAATTACTGCATTGTAGATAGTTCCATTCGCAGCAAATCGATCAAATGTTATTTTAGTATCGGATATCCCAGTTATATGATATCCGATATTGCTATTCAGCCTGGCAGTAGTTGACATACAATGATTGGTGGTTAGGCCTATTGTTATGAGTGATTTATAATTCTTGATTTTTTGAGCCGGTTGAGATCGATTCTAATGAACCCACTCTTCATTTTCGTAGAGATAACTACCTTTTCAGGAGTAGGCTGTACTTCATCCCTTATGGCATTGCCTTGGCGAGACTAATACGGCGGACTCTGGGAACTCTGTGAATGTATTTCATGTAGATTATTGGTAGTTCTCACTCTGGCCAATGGCACAAAATCTTTGAAGCGTTATGCTTTGCACTTAGATTATTCTTATTTCCGATGTAGTAATACCACTGATCCAGCCATTTTTAAACGTTTATGAGGATTGAGCCTTACATTTGTTTATTTAATGCTCATTAGTTTTCCAATTTCAGAGTGAAGGTTTTTAAAATAAAAGAGCCCGTGATCTGGCCTAATATCATTAATCAAATCAATCTTTTCTTTACCGTCAGCATCAATGGGTTAGTTAGATTAATGAATCCACCGTAAGGCAAGATAAGCGCCCTTGAAAGGTCCAAGTCATTCTTTTTTATTTTTATGAACGAGAAATAAAAATACTGATATACATATCTATAGAGGCTCTGGAAATCATTCCATACTGATATGTTAATATTGATTCTATTATGATCAAATGGATAAAATGCAGTTGAATTATTATTATCGTCGTTTAGTCGCGAAATGATACCCTCTCAATTTCAGTTAATAATGCGATTTCATTTTGAAGTTGGTAAAATATTCTTTTTAGGGTCTTGAATGTTGACTTCTTTCATTTAAGTTATTTTGATTTGCGCTAATTGATATTCATCATTCATTTTGAGGTTAAGGTAAATGATAAAGTTTCAATATACTATGTTGAGCAAGATTAACGCAATTGTTATTCAATCCTTATGATCTTGGGTGCATTGGCATGTGCTTGATTTCTTTGAGTTCTGAGAGTATTGTATGAATCAACCTCTTTTGCGGTGATTAGTTGCTTTCGAAAACCTTAAGTAAGTATCATATTGAAATATTGATATAAGGACTCCATTGTTCAACTTTTCTTATATGTCATCCCATTAGTCCGATTCAAAAATGTTCTTATGTTCTTTGATTGGTTACGTTTGAATATTTTTTATCGCCTATGATAAAAGGAGGAAACTGTTCAGGATATATATCGTTAAAGTTAGGCGAAAACCAGGAAGCTCACATCCATTCATCATCATAGTACGTTGATTGCGGAATCTTTTTGAAAGAAAGATCTGTTATATATTATATCGTCATAATCATATAATAACACTTTCTTCCTGCGATTTAAACCAAAACTTTTAGGTAGCAGATCTCTAAGAAAGATGGTGATTCCTGCTAATTCTTCTATTGCCTTTCCATAGTCAATCATGATTTGCTCTTGCTGATTTTTATTTGATTAGGTGGATATCTAATAAAAACAGTTTTTTCTCTATATATAGATGGGATATCGTAAGTCTCTTTCTGGCAATTGTAATTTTAGAGGGAATGGTCTTTTTAATTCGTTTAGGGACTCAGGGCTTAAATTGTCTATATCAAAACGTAGGTTTTTAAACTCATGAGAATCTACCATTCTACCGACTCGGTCACGTCTACTGAATATTTCATATTTCTCTTTAGCGATTCGTTCAGTTACCTTTTGGGTAGATCAAATTTATCGTTGACAACCTTAAATACCATATTGTAGGAGGTTAGGGTAAATAAAGTCAGCACCATGCCTTTCATCCCAGGCGCTATAATGAATTCATCCTCGGTATACTCCATGTGATATTCATATTCTCGATAAAACTTGGTTTTTGTATGTTTGATGAATCCTAATCAATTATATAGTTGGTACAAGGATTTCTTAGATAGAACAGAGTGGAGGAATTCTACTATAATGAGAGCCATATCTGTATCTGTTAGAAATGAGCTCCGCTGTATAAATATAGGTGAGGTATCTACAGAATCCAATAGTATAGTACTGTATCCTCATTAACTCAAAATGAATTGTTTAGTAATGGAATAATAATAGAAGAGGCTGTATATGTATAGTCTTTGACAATTCTGCCTACGAAATAGGAACATTTGCTTATGAACAAAAGAGATTAAATTACTTTTATTTAAACTGGGCTATAGCTTTGATGATCTTTAGGGAAACGTGATTTTATGGCTCAGGCGATATTGTTTATGTCATTATTGATGTTTGCAAATCGTGCTCTTGTGTCGAAAAGCCTTAAAATTTATTTGGTCAAATATTCTAATTGACATTTCTGATTATTTAAGTGATAAATCTGAATCTATGATCTCTTTTCGCCATAGTAAGTGGTAGATTTGAATAAAAAAGTTTTTGTTCCAGATCTTTGGCGGTTTTGTGCTAATGTTTTAACGGACATTTAAATCAAGTCTATTCAATACTTCTTGTGTTGTAGTTCAGGATCTCTTCTATGTATGGATTTCTTATTCTTTTCCATATGGTGCGATCAGTTGTATTGTACCATAATAATCTACTGATCTGGTCTGTGGTGTTTTGAATGCTTTCCTTGTATGTTTTTATGCGTTCATTTGAATCACTTTGGATACCGAGCCAATCCCTTCTATTAAATCGTATTTTGGCTGTTTTGTTATTTGATTGTACTGATGCCCGTAGCTATTTGCTAGTTTAGGCCGGACAAACGATCACGCTTCAGTTGAACTTTACGGTTGCACCGGGTGCGACCTTTTTTTCGGTGATCGATAATTGTGCAACGCCGTCCCCCTTGAGGAGATAACTGACGAAGTTGTCTTACCGAAGATGACCAACACCGATGTCTATACCTGGATCTGGCATTGAGGAATGCGCATTCCTCAATCCATTGCGATACAACAGGTAGATTTTACGTGCAGGCAAATATAGCTTTGCATTAACCAGTATAGGTCAGTAAAGTGGTATGTTCTAAGTAGTCATCCATACGGCTAACAAATGGCATTTATTAAAAGTGATCAGTATCGGAGAAGTAGATCACCCCTGTAGCTGGCATGAATAGATATAGGAATGGTACTTGCCGTGATGTGATCTATGGAACTGATAGGGTTACCGTCCTGCCAGATTCTTAATGATGATCCGATTACCCAGAGGTCTGGGACATTTTTATGCCTCCTTTTTTGGTATCGCTTGAGGCATGTCATGTTATAACTGTAATTACTATAGTTGGGGTCAGAGCTTAATAATAAAATATAAAGAGAATTGAATGAAAAACCTGTTTTATAGAATGGTAATATCACTAATATTGAAACGATTCTTAAGGCAATTTCAGGTCTAAATCTTCAGACAGGAGGTAAGAAAAGCGTCATGTATAAATACTAAAAATGCCACTTTAAAAATGTACGGAATTAAGGTGTTCAAATCATATTAGAAATGTGGGGTTTTTATCAATATGGTGTACCACATGACACTATATCAGCAGATATAATTTTTTGTGAGTAGTCTGATTTCTCAAGAATTTATTTGAAAATGTACTTTTATTGATCGACAATTTTAATAGCTTCCGATAAGTCTGTTAAAATCTGGTCAATCATTGTTAATATTTGTCTAATGGGATAGAAGCAATCGGTAGTACCTTTTTGTTAATAAGATCTACGTAAAACATGAGTATTTATGAATACCAATTATTTATTAGCGCTGCCGGCTTTCTATTATAGGTCATATAATCTTTTAGCTACGAGTAAAATCATTTGTTTTATTATTTTATGGTCGCTTTTCGATATTGGCTTACAAGGGCAGGATAGACCCAACATTCTGTGGATTGTTACGGAGGATAATTCAAAGCACTACCTTAGGATTTATGATGAGAGTGGGGTTCCTATGCCAGCGGTGGAAGGGTTAGCCAAAGATGGTATTATATTTAATAATGCGTTTTCCCAAGGTCCTGTTTGTTCTGTTGCCAGGAGTACGCTTATTTCGGGTACCTATGCTCCGAGGGTTGGTGCACAGTATCATCGGACGATGCGTAAGGCACCTATGCCTATTGGTCTGGAAATGTTTCCATTTTATTTACGGGAGGCCGGTTACTACACGACAAATAACAGTAAGGAAGACTATAATTTTGTTCGGGGGGATGCCGTTTGGGATGCTTCTTCGAATAAAGCTTCTTATAAAAACCGAGAGGAAGGTCAGCCTTTCTTTCACGTGCAAAATATTGGGATTACCCACGAGGGTAGATTGCACTTTTCAGAAAAACAAATGCAAGGCAACAAGACCAATACCTCTACTGCATCAATTGTGTCGCATCCATACCATCCTGATACAGATATTTTTCGTTATACACAATCCTTGTACCATGATCTGCACCAGGAAGCTGATCAGGCCATAGCTCTTTTTCTGAAAGAGCTGGAAGCGGACGGTTTAATGGATGATACCTTTATTTTTTACTATGGTGATCATGGCGGCGTTTTGCCTGGAAGCAAAGGCTATATTTTCGAAAGAGGAGTCCATGTTCCATTAGTAGTCTACGTTCCGACTAAATGGAAACATTTGGTGCCGGTGCAAAGGGGTAGCCGTATAGATGGATTTGTACAGTTCGTTGATTTTGGACCAACGGTTTTACATCTTGCTGGAATAAAGGTTCCGGATGAGATGGACGGGTCGGCATTTTTGGGGAGTGGTATAAGCAAAAAGGCATTAAATGATCGCAATTTAGCCTTTTGTTATGCTGACCGATTTGATGAAAAGTACGATTTGGTCCGATCTGTTCGGGTGGGTAAGTATAAGTACATGCGTAACTATCAGCCTTTTAATTACGACGGCTTGCATAACTTTTATCGTTACCGTATGCTGGCGTATAAAGAATGGCTACAACTATATAAAGAAAAAAAATTGAATGCTGCCCAACGGCAATTTTTTGAACCTCGGCTTCCGGAAGCGCTATATAATATTAAGAAAGACCCCTTCGAGACGAATAATCTGGTAGCCCGTGGCGCGCGAAAAAAAATACTTCGAAAGATGAGAGAAATATTGCGAGAGCAGGTGAAATCTATGCCTGATCTAAGTTTTTTTCCGGAGTCTTATTTGCTTGAAATGGCGTGGAAAAATCCGGTCGCTTTTGGTCAGCAGAATAAGGGTAGTATAAGTAATCTGATAGATATTGCTGACCTCAGTATATTATCTTTTGAAGGTGCTCGTGGGGGGATTGAGCAGGCACTCAATGCTACAGATCCATGGGAGCGATACTGGGGTCTTATTGTTTGTAGCTCTTTCGGTACCGGGGCTTCTGTTTTTTATGATAAAGCTAGGAAATTAGCAAGCAGTGATGACGAAAACCTGGTGCGGATGCGGGCAGCAGAATTTTTGGGTTTAGCACAAGCTGAAAATCCTGTAAGTAGGTTGACAGATTGTCTAAAAATGGCTAAAACACACGCTGAAGCAAACCTCATATTAAACAGTATTGTACTGTTACAAGATATGTATCAAGGCTATGTTTTTAAATTAAAGGAAGAAATGGTAAATCCAAAATGGTTACAAGAGAAAAATTCATTGGTCAGGGAGCGCTTAAATTATCTGGGCCTGAATATTCAGGACAAATAGCTATGGAGCAGTTAAAAGTAAGTATACCAACGGTGCACAGTATTGACATTCAGCAGATGAAGTGTATTTGTATTTACTTATTCCTTCTAATAAGTTTTACCGCAAGCGCTAAGATTGAATTACCCAAATTGATAAGCGACGGAATGGTTTTGCAGCGCAATACGCAACTGAATATATGGGGTTGGGCTACCGCGCGTGATAGAGTAACGGTCCATTTTCAGAACAATACATACCAAGCTATTACTGACCAGAATGGCGGCTGGAAGGTTAAGTTACCTGAAATGGTGGCAGGGGGACCATATAAAATGGTTATATCCGCAAAGGATTCGACTATCGTTCTTCAGAACATTTTAATCGGAGAAGTATGGTTGTGCTCCGGGCAGTCCAATATGCAATTCACTATGACAGGAGCCAAATACAAATATGCACATTCCATTGCCAATAGTACGAATGCTTTTATCCGACATTTTCAAGTACCTAAACACTACAACTTAAACGAACCACAAGAAGATTTAAGCGGTGGGCAATGGGTGGAGGCCCATCCTGAATCGGTACTTTCTTTTTCTGCAGTTGCATACTTTTTTGGACGGACATTATATGATAAATATAAAGTGCCTATAGGACTCATTAACGCCAGCGTAGGGGGCTCTCCTGCACAGGCATGGATGAGCAGAGAAGCCTTAAAGGATTTTCCCCATTACTTGGAAGAAACAGAAAAATATACGGATTCAGCTTATGTTGAGACGCTGGAACAAAAGCATTTGCAACAAACAGCTGATTGGCATGAGCAAGCCCGTGTGTTAGATCAAGGAATTCAGGACAGTCAGTCTCCATGGTTTGCGAATTATAATGATCGAACCAGTTGGCTTTCCATTATGCTACCCGATTATGTGAATCCAGTTGATTATGTACAACCTAATGGAGTGGTATGGTTTAACCGAACATTTGATGTGCGAGAATCTTTTTTAGATGGAACTCCCCAGGTAAAACTTGGCCGTATTATTGATGCCGATTCTGTTTATATAAATGGCACCTGGGTTGGTGCAACCAGTCATCAGTGGGCTACCCGAACCTATAATATACCAAAAGGTCTATTGCAACCGGGCCGCAATCAGATTACGGTACGAGTTGTCAATTGGGGTGGGCGAGCCGGGTTTGTAAAAGGTTATCCACTCACTTTAGCCACGCAAACGGATACACTGGATTTGAGTGGCTCGTGGCGTTATCAAATTGGTGCAAGGATGCCTCCATTAGAGTCTTCTGTGGTTCTGCAGTGGATACCAACAGGTCTTTTTAATAACATGATCGCTCCATTAACTAATTATAAGATTAAGGGCGTAATATGGTATCAGGGAGAAGGTAACGTGAGTAAAGCTCAGGAATATGTTCAGCTATTTCCTACTCTAATTCAAGACTGGCGCAAAAAATGGCAAGAAAGTGACCTGCCGTTCTTGTTCGTACAGCTCGCTAATTTTGGAAAGGTAGTGGCACAGCCTCAAGCCAGTAATTGGGCACTCTTGCGCGAAGCACAACTCAAAACGCTCGCATTCCCAAATACAGGAATGGCAGTGGCTATCGATATTGGGGAATGGAATGACGTACATCCTAAAAATAAGGAGGACGTTGGAAAACGATTGGCTTTAGCAGCTCAAAAAATAGCGTACAAAGAAAAATTAGTGTTTTCCGGACCACTATACAAATCAATGCGTATCCAAAAGGGCAGAGCCATATTAACGTTTAATCACTTTGGTTCGAAATGGATATTGCCAAATAGGGAGGCAATACCAGGGTTTGCTATTGCTGGTACCGATAAGCATTTCGTATGGGCGAATGCCAAAATAAAAGGCAATAAAGTAATCGTTTGGTCTGACGATATAAAAGAACCAGTGGCAGTAAGATACGCTTGGGCCAATAATCCTGGTACTGTCACTCTGATAAATGTAGAAGGAGTACCTGCATCTCCCTTTCGGACAGATCAATGGGAGCCCTAATCTGCTGCCATTAATCACCTCAACTATATCAAATTCTGGTACGCGGGGTTAATATCCGGTTAGTAAAGGAAAAGATATCCGTATATCCGGTCTCTTACTTTCTTAAAAAAGGTAATAAGACGAATCTTATCATAGAATAAGAGGAATGATTTTTAAATCATAAACCTTGGAACGGATGCTTTCAATCATATTCCAATGATGCATAAAAGGTAAAGCTGTTATGGTGTAAAAAACCAGATGAAAGAATTTTTATTAGTATAAAAGTATTTTTAATAAGTATACTCATTCTTTTTTGGGGCTTATTTTTATGGTCGGTTGCTTTCAAATCAAATTTGAAATGGAGGTCATAACAGACACTTTTCCCGGTGAGGAAGTAATCCATAACAACGGTCGGGTATATTATCTGGATAAACAACCGTGAAATGATGGTTACAATAGGACGTCCCCCAATCGACCTTGGAAATCGCTATTAAGTCAAGATCGATTTACAAATCAGGAGACTGGATTTTGTTGCGTGCTGGCCAAACTTCTTCTGGGTAGCTAAATTTATCCAGCCAGGAAGGTACGGCTGATCAACCTATTAAAATTGGTATATTCGATGCCGATCATACCAACTATCGAGTAAAAATAGATTGTACAGGTCAAAGTAGTGGGATTAAACTGACCTACTGTTTCTGTATCGAGGTAGACCATATTGAAATATTTGGCGATGGCGGAGAATAGGCTCTGAACGTCGGGATTACAGTCTGGCATTTGAGGGAGCAATGAAGCAAGTGTACACTTGTATTTTAAAAACCTTTATAGCCACAATCTTTTTCCTGTACCCGAAGAGTCAGACGGTACGAAAGAAATAGTGTATGAGGGTGTCGCCCTACAATTTGCGTCTGCTATTGTGGGTACTGCTCATTATTGCTATGTCAGAATATAAAACTGTCGAGTTGAGAATATTGGAAACCACTCTGTAGTGATTAATAAATGGCGACGAGAAAATATGTTGGCACAAGTCACTTTTCACAACAATACCACAATTATGGACAATCACATTAAAAAGCTTGTTGCAGACGGTATAGTTATGTTGGGTAGCAAAAATGTAATTCGCAAGGAATACCATCAAAGAACCTGGATGTTTTGATGATTTGCGTATTAAAAGAAGAGGTGATGGTTTATGGACATGTTACACCATGGATGCCGTTGCAGAATATAAATACCTCAGTGGCACAGGAGCTTGACTGGATTGTACCGTGATGCATGTAGATATAGGATACCGAAATAATATTTTTTAATATAATCTCATCTATGATAATGAGAGCGGATTTTGCGAGATCATCGGGGATTCTCATAACAAAGTTTATCTGCATAATTGATGCATTAATCATGTGAGGCACATCAGTGGAGTCAATGAATTTATTCGACAAAAGGGTCAGGATTAGTTGTTTTACTGCCCGGCTACATGGCTGATTGGTTAGGTAAAACGTTAAAAGAGATTCTTTTTATTCTTATTTCTATAGTAATACCATTTATACAGACCCATCAATTGCAGCTAATTTCAGTTTGGACCATTGCGCTAAAGGGACCCTTATTGCCAACAACCTTTTTATCATTGAAGGTTCTGCTCGTAATATTTCCTGAGACCCACTGATATTGGAGATTATGAAAATATTATTTTCAGAAACAACAGAACCATTACGGGGCACATTATATTAGCGCACGATATTTTGCAAATGTTCCATGCCTGGGATGTCTTTCTTGACAATATAGCTATAGATACTCAATGTGTAAATTCGGGTGGAGCAGATGGATGTGATTAATTGCCAGCTAATTATTCTGTTATAAAGAATCAGGGTATTGCTTTGTTTAGCTTACCAAATGATCCACACGGGATTATGGGTAGTTTTGTTCCCGATAAGGACGATTATTGGGGCAGGACAATCAACGGCTCCCCTGATATTAGTGTTTTGAATTAAATTAAGGGTTCCAGGATTCATTTTTTGAAGGAAGCAAAGCCACCAATGGCGATTTACGCTTTTGATTCAAGATAATTTTTGACCTATTTATTATATTTATGTATGTCAAAAATAACTTTATTCTTTCTCATCTTACTTAGTTGTCTTGGATGCGCTGAGCAACTCGCAGAAATGGAACGACCCAATGTGGTCTTTATGGTATGTGACGATCTGAATGATTATATTGGGATATTTGGCGGTCATCCACAAGCTCAGACCCCCCATATGGATGCTTTAGCTGAAAATGGGGTTGCTTTTCTCAATGCACAGAGCAATATTCCGGTGTGTTCTCCATCCCGCAATAGTTTTTTAACGGGGGTTTATCCTCATGACTCCGAAGATTTTGCGTGGACATCCAGAACCGCACAAAAGATGTTACAGCACAATAAGACTTTTATAGATCTGTTCAAAGAAAACGGTTATTACATGGTGGGTAGTGGTAAAATATACCATACCCACGAAACCGAAGCGTGGGATGATTGGGGTGCTAAATTAACGCACAACTATGGTCCTTTCGCATTTGATGGTGAAGACCGGGTAGCGCATCCTGATGTGCCCTTTCCATATCGGGAAATTGGACCTATCGATGGATCATATGGCCCTTTTTTAAATCAGGATTCGTCCTCAACGAATGAAGATGATATTAGGTGGATGCAAGGGTGGGATGAGGAGGCCTTCCGTTATGTGTCCGATGATGATCGCGATTTGACCAATGATGAGAAACATGCGGAATTTGCAATTCAAAAAATAGAAGCTTTTGAAGCTGAAGACATCGACCAACCCTTTTTTATAGGTTTGGGTTTTGTTAGGCCACATACACCATTGCATGCCCCAGAAAAATATTTCAATATGTTTCCTATCGATGAAATCGAATTGGATAAATGGCAGTGGGATGATGATTTAGATACCTGGTATGGGTATAATTTCAATCCGGATATGAAAGGCTTAAGATACTACCGCACCCTATTGGCATCTTATGATGGAGATCGTGAAATGGCCCTAAAATCTTTTTTACGAGCATATCTAGCTTGTATTGCTTTCATTGATGATCAGATTGGTAAGGTCGTTGATGCAATTCGATCTTCTCGTTATGCTGACAATACAATCATTATTCTGACCAGTGATCATGGATGGCAAATGGGTGAAAAGTCTTACCTGTTTAAAAATTCAGCCTGGGAGGAGAGCTGTCGGGTACCATTAATTATTTTTGGTGCAGGAACCCAAACAGGAAAAGTGACTCAGCCCGTATCCTTAATTGATCTGTTCCCTACACTGGTGGATTATGGCCAGCTGAAGGGGTCCAATGTCATCAACGACCAAGGAGGTAAACTCGGCGGCTATAGCCTTAGACCATTATTGGAAGACCCAGCTGATGGGCAGTGGCCAGGCCCCAAAGGAGCCCTTTCTGTAATCGGTAATTATGCATCCGTAAAGGATAGTACGCCGGCAGGACAGAATTTTTCCTATCGAACGGTTGATTGGCGATACATCCGTTATTATGATAAACAAGAAGAGTTATACGATCATCGCGTTGATCCGTACGAATGGAATAATTTAGCTTCAGACACTGTTTATCAAGATATTTTGGCTCAATTAAGAGCTGAAGTAAATACTTTAGCTTTCGGAGAGTAAACAAGTTTAATACAAGTACCAACACGGCATCATGAATAGAACAAAATGCTTATTTTATTTTTTTTCATGCATTTATTTGGTTTCCTGTGCGGAGGTGGGGCAATCTTCATTGGAGGTATCCCAGCCTAACCTTGTTGTTATTATGACTGATGATCAGGGATGGGCCGATGTTGGATTTAATGGTTGTCAGGATATTCCAACACCGCATATAGACCGTATTGCTCAAGAAGGGGTACGTTTTGTGGAAGCATACGTAACATTCCCGGTTTGTGGGCCCAGTCGGGCTGGTTTTTTGACAGGGAGGTATCAGGACAGGTTTGGGTTTACGACTAATCCGAGTATTGATCCTTGTAATCCTGAGGCAGGACTTCCGCTCGAAGAGGAAACTATAGCTCAAGTGCTCCAAAAAGCGGATTATAGAAGTGCTATTATCGGGAAATGGCATATGGGTACCCATCCGCTCTTTCACCCTCTGGAGCGTGGGTTTGACTATTTCTTTGGCTTTCTCTCGGGGGGGCATAATTATTACCCACATGATTTGTACCTCAATGATATAACTCAGGTGACCAAAAAATGGGAATGGTACCGAACGAAATTGATTGAGAATAGGCAACCTATTAATACCCACGAATATTTAACGGATGAGCTCAGTAATGCGGCCGTTCGGTTTATAAAAAAACAATCAGATGACGGTCAGCATTTTATGCTTTATCTGGCGTATAACGCACCTCATACACCTTTGCAGGCCACCGAGGAGTATCTGGCGCGCTTCCCTGATATTAAAGATGAAAAAAGAAAGACTTATGCGGCAATGGTAAGTGCTGTTGATGATGGTGTAGGTTGGATTTTACAAACTTTGGTAGATCAGGGAATTGATGAGAATACCCTTATTGTATTCCTTTCGGATAATGGTGGTGCAAGTAATAATGCATCGCAGAATACACCTTTGAGAGGCTTTAAATCTGATCTTTTCGAAGGGGGAATCCGAGTCCCTTTGGCTATGCGTTGGAAAGGTGTTATTCCCGCCGGTCAACATTTTAACAAACCAGTATCATCCCTAGATATTATGGCGACTATTGTAGCGCAGAACGAGATACCAATTGCGCCGGAAAGACCACTGGATGGTGTTGATTTGATTCCTTTTTTGACGAAAAAAAAGGATGGTGACCCCCATGATTATTTGTTCTGGCGAAAATGGGAACAGGATGCCATGGCTGTTCGGAAAGATCATTTAAAGCTGGTTTCAAATTGGAATCAAGAAGGAGGGTTGCCTTTCCTGTTTGATGTTGTTTCTGATATAAGCGAGAATAAACAGCTGGCTGGTGATAACCAGCAGGATCTGGATGATCTGATGTCTCATTGGAATGACTGGAATGCACAGCTAAAGGATAGGGTATTTCCAACTCTTGGTGCGGATGTTTGGTGGACAGAAGCACAGCGATAAGGATTTGACTAATATAATGTTTGTGGATCATTTTTTTGCTCAGATGAGTACTGGATCATGTCTGGTGGACATTGGTTTTGCATTCTTAGCTACCAGCTAAAACACTGTATGTAATATATTTAATTTTATATCATGACAAATCAAAGGCAGGCAGGTACACTTCAGCATAAGCGAATTTTACATCTTATTGGATTTATATGCTTGATCTGCTGGGCTGGGGTGCAGGCCCAGCATACTTTTTATTCTTTAAGTCTGGATGGAGAGTGAGAAATTGTTTTTGACCCTGGTAATGTGGGGGTTTCGCAGGGGTGGTTTTCTTGGACGATGTATTAGATAATCAAGATAGGCGGACTATTGAAGTACCCAGTTGCTGGGAATAATACAATAAAAATTATGAAGGGGTCGCATTTTATCGCAAAAAATTCATGCTCCCGGAGGACTGGTATGATAAGATTATGCATCTGGAATTTGAAGCTTTGAATTATAAAACGGAGGTATGGGTCAATGAGGTAGGTGTAGGCTATCACGAAGGGGGTTACACACCTTTTCGCTTTCGTATTGATGAGATGATAAAAGCCGGACAAGAAATACACTTACGGTAAGGGTACTGAGTCCGATCATTTACTCAGATCAGCGTATTGATGGTATCGGAAGACAGGAGGTGGCGAGGTGGCCTTGCCGGTGGTATATGGTAATCTGTTCATTTACATTCCACAGATGTATTAGGTATTTCCGACGTTTTTATCCAAACGGATATTCATGATAGTTCAGCTACTTTTTCTATTGAGTTGAATAATTATACAATGAGGCCGATCGCCGACACTGTAACATTACATATACTTACTCAAGGAGGTGATGGTGTGTTTGAACAAGTAAAAACCGAACAATTTGTTCCCGGGAAAGATACACTACAATTGAAGGTAAAGATTCTTGATGCGACATACTGGTCGCCGGATCAGCCATACCTATAACAATCGCGCATTCGGATAAAATACGAGGATCAGGTGTCTGACAAATGGTCGGCTAAATTTGGATTTAGGGCCTATACACTTAAAGACAAAATGCATTACCTAAATGGGAAACCGATCTATCTGAAGGCTATTTTATTTTTGAGGGGGTGTATCCTGTAAAGGTGGCTAATGTGGATTCTAGAGCTATGGCAATAAAAGAGATAACCCTGGCTAAAGAAGCTGGATTTAATATGTTTTGTCCCTGGAGAAAACCATCTCCAGAAGAATGGCTTGATCTGTGTGATTCCATCGGCATGCTTACTGTAGGGAGTTTGGTCGCTGGGTGTATGGGTCTGCCAGTACCAACTCCGCAATTAGGAATGTGTGTGGAAAACGAGCTTACCCAAAGTGCTTTACGCGATCGGAACCGCACTTGTGTAGTTCTGTGGGAACTTTTCAATGAAATCCATAAAGGAGGCGTGATGAATCAGATTCGAAATTCGATGTCTCTTCTGGCCAGAGAATTGGATCCGACCCGTTTAACTTTGGATGAATCCGGGGGCTGGGATGCGGCTAATTTATATTTATCCTAAAAAAAATCTCCCATCCAGATAAATGATATCCGTCATTATCCAGGGAATATAATGAATCAGGAAAAATTCAATAGAATTCTGATCATTGGTAAAACAGTAACCCAGTGGCAAGCATTGAGATTTGCTGATGTAGAAGCGCCGGGGAGGCACCACAAAGGGGGCTTACCATCATTTATATTAGAATTGGATCATGCCAGTTGGCCCAACTTCATATAAAATAATAAGGAATTCAACGAGAAGGGTCATTTACTCAGCACCTGCGATTGAGCATCAAAGATTGGCCTACGAGCTTCAGCAAGCGTTTGTAAAAACAGGATTTGATGCGGTGTTTTCCGACTTGGAAGCCTACTGTCTTGGAGAACAACGACTACATGGAATTTCCAATAAACGCATGATGGAAGCAGCCCGCGTAAATCCGGATGTGTGGACGGATATTATATTCATGCATTCACTGCTGACGATTGGATTTTGGGTGCTGGAATTCTGGACTTGTGGAGGAATCCCACAATGATAATTTACAAAAAAACTAAGTAGGCCAATCAGTCCCGATTGATTTCGATCAGAATGCTATCCCGGAATATTTATGCTGAAAAAGATGCCAGACTTACTATTGATGGTGTCAACGAATTTACAGGTATTTCCGGTCTTTTATCCGTTCGTATATCATCGGAGTTAGGTGCAGTTTGTGAAAAACGAGTCAACGTAAACTTTGAGCATGGTGTAGCCCATTTATTAAGTGATGATATTCGCACAAATGAAATGCAGGGTAGTCATACCGTTAGCGCTGTATTACGCGATGACAAAGGGCATTTATTGGCGAGTAATGAAGCGGCGTTTGATGTTTTTATAAAACTAGAACTGAAGCTAAAATTACCAGTCTTAGCGGTTGTGGAATCTGGTCGTAAGATTACTTCCTTTTTGCAGCAAAACGTAGTGTCAGTTATTGGTTTTCGAGCTTCTAACCTTGTTACTATTCCTGTTCTGGTCCATGTACCGCCGCAGCCGGAGTCAGCATTTATTCATACAGTTGCGGAGGTAAAAGATTGTGCTAATCGTGGTGGAAAAGTCATATTTTTAAATTTGCATGGTATCGATATTACTTGGCACGATGGTGCTGGAGTTGCCAGAAAAATGGCTGATTTTGATATTTCCAAATTATCATTATCTGCTTAATTGGTGCATACCGATGGTAATTACATCTTTCGGACCCATATTGTGACTAACTATCCCGTTTTTGCGGGTTTACCAGTAAATAACATTATATATGGGCCACACGAAAATATACTCAATCGAACCCGTTCCATCTGCAGACCCTCGGAGGGAAAAATCTTGTCTGGTGTCATTTCGTATGATCAGAATAAAAATATGGATATCTCGACTCGCTATTTCAAAGGAGTAAGGGATGTATGGTGGGGCGCGGATGTACTGGAAGTAGATAAAAGAAAAGGAACCCTATTGTTGTCAAATTACGATCTTATTAATAACTTATATAGATCATGTAGCGGACAAGCTCGTTATTAATATGTTGCACTATGTACTTGCTAAGTGACCAACAGCTAGATTAGTTTTTATCTTAAACAAATTGAATAACATAACTTTGAAAAATCTGCCAATATATTGATCATACTGATTTGCCTGATTTACCTTTCTGATTTTTCGTGCTGGGGCCAAGATACCATTATGCCTTTGTGGGGATGGTCCGATACCGAATAAAATGGATTCTGATGAACAGGAAATTCGTGGTCAGAGTGATATTTTATGGATATGGAAAGTTTAAGAACCTACTATAGAGGTATACCTTCCAACACTTAGGAATAGGTCCGGACAAAGGGGTAATTGCTTGTCCTGGAGACGGATACAGTAGGCTAGCCTATGACTGGGAGGGTACCGACGTAGCGAAGTGGTTATATGCTAAGGGGATAGCAGCATGTGTTTTAAAGTATCGATTACCAGATTCTAAGTCATTAGTAAATCGCCATCAGGTTCCTTTGCTGGACGCAAAAAGGGCTATACAGAAGGTGCTATTCCATACTTGGAAATGGGGCTTATAGGCAGCTAAAATAGGGGTGATGGGTTTCTCAGCGGGAGGGCATCTGGCTTCCAGTTTGGCCGTTCATTACGACTCGGCAGGTCCAGGATTGGATTCTTTAAAGGTTATTAGTGCCCGGCCAGACTTTTGTATTCTGGTTTATCCTGTGATTACCACGGATGCTACATTTGTTCATAGGGATCCCGAAATAGTTTATTGGGGACGATCCGAGTGAGGATTTAGTTACTTTTTTTTTTTCAAATCAATTGCATGTCAATAAACATGCCCCAACTACTTTTCTCTTTCATTCTTCTGATGATAAAGGTGTTCCGGTAGAAAACAGCATACGATTTTATCAAGCTTTACAAAAGGAGAACGTATCTGTTGAAATGCACATATATCCTTCAGGTGGTCATGGATATGCCTTAGGCATGGGTAATGATTACCTAGAAAATTGGCCTGATCTATTATTTGCATGGATCAAAAGGCTAAATGAACCTGACCATTAATTTCATTACCAGTTAATAAAGGGTTGATCATAATAAGGTTTTATTATTATAGGGTGTTGATATCATTTTGGGATTGCAGATAATTCTTGAATTGTTTAGGATTAGTGTAATGAGGTTCTCTATTTTCCATAAGTGCCTGGTGGATCTCGTAGGTTACTGTATCCCAAGAAGGGTCTTCTGTCCAGTGGGGTGCTATCAATTGGGTTTCCCATTGATTGAGTTGCTTTTTAGCATAGAAAAAGTCGCTATTCATACTCTCTTGTTGGTCGTGTATTTCTCCAATATCATCAGCGAGGTTGTAAAAGCGATATCCGTAATCATCGAGGCGGATAAGTTTGTGTAATCCGGTTCTGCTGGCGGACATTTTATCTTTGCGCCAGAATAATTGCTGATGAGGGCTACCATCTTTTTCTTGGATAAGGAAAGGAGCAAGATTTACACCATCCAGCTTAGGTAGGTTGGCTCCAGCAACGGCAGCAGCGGTTGCAAAAATATCGAGGGCTGACGTCAAGCCATCGAAGGTTTGGCCTCCGGGTATTTTCCCGTTCCAACTGACCAGGAATGGGACGCGGTGCCCCCCTTCAAACTTATTGCCTTTCCATCCTTTCAAGGGGCCACAATCCGATTGGTTGTTAGCGGCACCACCATTATCACTTAGGAAGAAAATCAGGGTATTTTCAAGGATGCCTTCGACTTGTAGTTTAGTCATTACTTTACCAATGTTTTCATCCATGGACCAGGTCATAGCTGCCAACTGTTGGCGGGTATGACCTTCAAATTTTTTCATGTCTTCTTCTTTTGCTTCCATTGGGGTGTGAACCGCATTGAATGACAGGTACATGAAAAAGGGGACGTATTTATGTTGTTCAATATAGTCAACTGCGTGGTCACCAAAAGCGTCTGTCAGGTAACCCGAGAATTCAATACGTGCCTTATTGAAAAGCATGGCATTTGGGTGTCCTTCTTGATCATCTCGCTTGTTGGAAAAATAGGAACGAGCGCCAGATAAGAATCCATAAAACTCATCAAATCCTCTTTCGTTAGGGTGGTAAGGATCACTAAGGCCTAAATGCCATTTACCTATTGCTATGGTATGATATCCTTTAGGTTTAAGTGCTGATGCCATAGTTTCTTCATAAAGGGATAGCCCGGAGTCTTGGGGTATATCATTGCATTCAAAACCAAAGCGTTGCTGGTATTGTCCTGACATGAGTCCAGCCCTAGAGGGTGCGCATACAGATGCACTAGTATGAGCATCCGTAAAGATCACACCTGACTCAGCCAGTGCATCTAAATGAGGGGTAAGTAAGTCATTGCTCCCCATAAATCCAAAATCAGCATATCCAGCATCATCGGCCAGAATAACAATAATGTTAGGTGGCGGTTCTTGGGTTACCATAGATTGGCATCCACAAAGCAGTATGAGTATAGGTAAGAAAAAGGCATATTGCTGCATAAGGCATAATGGTTTTAGTACATCCTTTCACTGGACGAAAAGAAGTTAATTCGTATCTATTTCAACTCAAATTTGCCGGTATTATTATAGTCGGAGCCACGAATGGCTTTGAAATCTGCGATTATTTCCTGGAGTTTTTCTGGATTCTGATCGGCAAGATTGGTTTGCTGACTGAGATCATTTTTCAGATGAAATAGTCCGAATGCTTTCATATTTCCAAGTTCAATATTCACCATTTTATTGACAGCTGATCCACTATAAGGAGGGATGAGCACCCAGTCCCCTTTTCGGAAAGCGGTTCGACCTGTTGCTTCAAGGATGAGTGACTCCCGACCTTGGTCCTGATTGCCAAGGAAGACATCCAGGAGGTTCTTACTATCTGGGCCCAATTCATTACTCCCGACGAGTGCAGCCAGCGATGACATAAAGTCAATTTGGGAAACTAAAGCATCCGATTTTTTAGGTTCAATTTTTCCTTTCCAATAGGTAATAAATGGTACTCTGGTACCTGCTTCGAAGAGGCTATATTTGCCACCACGAAGTGGACCAGATGGTGTATGATTACCTAATTTTTCTACCGCATTATCAAAATACCCATCATTGAGTACTGGACCATTATCGCTTGAAAAAAGGATTAGGGTATTCTCGAGCAATCCGAGGGAGTCCAATGTTTTATAAAATTCGCCTACGCACCAGTCAAGTTCAGCAATTACATCTCCTCGAGGTCCCATACTGGTTTGTCCAACAAACCTATGATGGGGTGTACGTGGGACATGAGGTTGCTGGAGGGCATAATACAAGAAGAAGGGTTCGTTTTGGTGGTCCTCAACATATTGCTGTGCTTTTACTAAGAAGGTATCTGCCATATTTTCATCCACCCATTTTGCGGATGCTCCACCTTTCATATATCCGATGCGGGATATACCGTTGACGATACTGCTGTTGTGGCCATGGTGCCATTTCATTTTCAATAATTCTGGATTATCCAGACCAGTGGGTTCACCATCGAAATTTTCCCGATAATTGATGGCTATAGGATCATTAGGATCCAGATTTACCACCATTCCGTTTTCAATATAAACCGTAGGCACCCTATCTTGGGTCGCAGCCATGATGTAGGAATAGTCAAAGCCTAATTCATTAGGGCCAGGAGCTATGGTGTCGTTCCAGTTCACCTGACCATTACCCAGACCCAGGTGCCATTTACCAACAATACCGGTATGATATCCTTTTGCTTTAAGTATTTTTGAAATGGTTAGCTGATTGGTATCAATTAGGAGCGGTGCCGTACCAGGTAGAATCTTAGCTCGTTCATTGCGCCAGGGGTAGGTGCCCGTCAAAAGGGCAAAACGACTCGGAGAGCAGGTAGCGGAAGATGCATATCCATTGGTAAATAGGATGCCATTGTTGGCCAGATTGTCTAAGTTAGGTGTGGCCAGCTCAGTAGCACCATAGGCGGCTACATCACCATATCCCAAATCATCTACGTAAATTATTACAACATTGGGTGCCTCAGGGTCCAAAGAATTGGTCGCTGGTTTTGATGTGCAGGCAACCATCAATGTAGTAACGATTATCGCACATAGTAGTTTAAAATGGATAGAGTGTGTAGCTTGCACAGTATTTTAGGTTTGATGATAAAATAGTACCTATTGTAAGGAATGGATTGCTTTGACCGCTATACAACATTAGAATTGTGAAAATAATCATTATTTATCTTAAATTGAAGGAGGTAAAGGCTATAATTTCTCGATAATAAAAGGAAGCATCTATTAGTTGGGAGGCTGAGATTTTATTATTCTCCTATTCCAATAATTCAGCTAAGGATAGATAAATTTAAGCTGGGATAATGGAAAGATTTGGTTTTGGATAATCACCACCCATACAGCATTGAGTCATGGCATTTTTCGGGTATATATAGCAGCCCAATAAGGGTGGACAATATACACCTCGTATTGCCCACACCTTATTTTCGTAGCTGTTCTGCTGTTAATGAGGATTTTATTTCTTAAGTAGCGTGGGATTCCATCATGTCATATGGATTTTAACTTTTTATATTACCCTTATT